>JAURHS010000039.1 GCA_030833205.1 Prosthecobacter sp. | reverse complement strand
GGTGACTCCCCGCTTTGCCAGGGCCGGAGGCCTGCGAAATCATCGCCACTGTTGCTTTGAGAGCTGGCTCCGTGTCGGCCTTGCTCCTCCTGCTGCTCGTTGCCTTCGGGCTCAGGCAGCGCAAGTCCTCCGGCAGCTGGCGGCAACTGGGTGGCTTCGATCGGCAGGCGAAGGTGGCATTGGGCAGTGAAGAGTCCAAGGGGGTAATGGCTGCGAATCAAGAGATGGCGTCCCGCGCCCAAGGTGCCCCATGGCAGGCTTTGTTGCGTCGCGGCCTCGATGTGGTCGAGAAAGATCCAGCCCGCCGTTGGGTCCCTGGGGTTGCAAAGCTCAATGCCGTGCGCCCCGCTTTGGGTGCTGGCGCGAAGGTGGAGTTGGGCGGCCCTGCCTCCAAGCGCGCTGGCTGCAAGTTGCAGGCCTCGCAGGTTCTCGCGTGCACGCAGGGCACTGAGCAGCGCGAGCATGGCGGTGAGGAAGGCCAAAAGATAGGCAGCGCTGTTGTCCTGCACGCCGCCAACAAAGAGCATCGCCCCAAGCAAGCCCAGCAGGCAAAGGCTATGCAGGTTGGGGCGGAGAGAGACGCGCGCTGCAGTCAGGGTCATTGGATCAAATCACAGGCACACTTGCGATGAGGGCTTGGGCAGCGCGCCGATCGCCTGCCAGACGATGGGCCATGACCGAAGGAGCGACAGCCTGAATGTCTTCGGGCAAGACGCTGGTGCGGCCCTGGCCCAGTGCCCAGGCACGCGAGGCGGCCAGCAGCGCGAGGCCAGCTCGGGGTGACAGCCCGTGCAGGTTCTGTTCGCGGCTGGCCGCAAGCAGATCCTGCAGATAATCCAAGAGACCATCAGAAACATGCACCCTCTTGGCGAGTTGTTGCAGTTGCGCGAGAGCGGTGGGCTGCAGGACCGCAGGCATTGAGTTGAGGACTTGGCGCCTGTCCTCACCCCGCAGCATCTCTCGTTCGGCTTCTCGCTGTGGCGGCCCCAGCGAGAGGCGCATCAGAAAGCGGTCGAGCTGGGACTCAGGCAGCGCAAAGGTTCCAATTTGACTGGAGGGGTTTTGTGTGGCGATGACAAAGAACGGAGTGGGGAGCTCATGGCCTTGGCCATCGCAGGTCACGCGGCGTTCCTCCATGGCCTCAAGCAGCGCCGATTGTGTCTTGGGCGTGGCGCGATTGATCTCATCGGCGAGGAGAACCTGCGTAAATACCGGGCCGGGCTGGAACTGCCATTGTCGAGTCTCTCCGGCGAGAATGCTGCCGCCGAGAATGTCCGCGGGCAGCAGATCGCTGGTGAACTGGACCCGCTTGTGCTGCAGCCCAAGACTGCGCGCCAAAGCCTGTGAGAGCAGCGTTTTGCCAACGCCGGGCTGATCCTCCAGCAAAAGGTGTCCGTCGGCGAGCAGGCAGGTCAGGGCGAGTTGGACTTGCTCCTGCTTGCCCAACAACACAGCGCCGATGGCCCTTTGCAGGCCCTCAATGTGTTCACACGCCGCGCGACACTCCGCGGCGTCTGGAGGCTGAAGGGGTGGGGATTGCTTCATGATTCAGGGATGAGCTTGCCTTGCGATGAGCTGATTCTGCAGTCGCGTGATCTCCTGGTGCAGTCCCATGACCTCTCGTTGCAGCTCGTTGCTGGTTTGAGCGTCGAGGCGTGGTTGGCGCAGTTGTGTCTGCAACCCTGTTAGCAGGGTTTTGAGGCGGAAGATTTCGAGGTCGCTCAGGGCGTGCATGGCACCCTCGAGGCCACTGGGGGGCTGCGGCAGGTGCATGATGTGATTGAGGGCGACTTGCTCGACCTGCGGCAATTGCATGAGAAAGCCCTGCAGAGCGGCGGGCTGCGTGGCGTCAAAACGGCTTTGCCAGAGCGGGGCGAGGATCTCGGTGCCAGGCAACTCAAGCAGGGGCTTCAGAGATTGCTGACGCAGCCAATCGAGCACTTCGGCGTCGCCAAGCGCCAGACTGGCGAGAATGCGCACCTGAGGATGGGCTTGCTGCACCATGGCCTGGGCCTGCTTCTGAAGTTCGGCCTCATTGCCAGTGCTTTGGGCAGGCTCTGCCCTGCGCGTTGGGCTCTTGCGCGCCTGCTTGACAAGGTTGGCGAGGCTGTCCTCAGGCAGGGAAAGGCGCAGGGCGGCGCGTTGAATTGCGGTGGCCCGGGCCACGGCACTGTCCACCACCGCGATGTTTTCCGCCAACTGTCCGGCAAAGCGAACGCGCTGTCGCATGTCGCCAAGAGCATCGGCCTTTGCTGCCTGTTGGGTTTGGTAATCGAGAAAATCCTCAGCCTTCGCCAAGAGCTCGGCGAAGGCCTCGCGGCCCTGTTTGCGGATCAGAGAGTCGGGGTCCTCGCCTGAAGGGAGGGCCAGCATTTTGATGAGCAGTCCCGCTGGGGCAAGAATGCGAAAGGCCTTTTCCGCGGCCTTGATGCCGGCATTGTCACTGTCGTAACACAGCACCACCTCATCGGCTTGGCGCTTGAGGGCACGGGCGTGAAACTCGGTGAACGCTGTGCCCTGGCCGGCGACAGCCTGGGTAAAGCCGGCCTCATGCAGCATCAGGGTGTCAATCTGCCCCTCACAGATGATGGCCTGGCCCGTCTTGGAAATGGATCGCCGCGCGCGGTCAAACCCAAACAGAACACGGCTCTTGCTGAAGATTGGGGTTTCTGGCGAGTTGAGGTATTTTGCGGCCTTGGCATCGGACTGCAGGAGGCGGCCGCTGAAGGCAATGACCTCGCCCTGGTCGTTGCGGATGGGGAACATGAGCCGATCGCGGAAGCGCGGGTAGGTGTCGCCGCGCTCCGGAGACTGGGCCAGAATCCCCGCCTCAATCAGCAAAGCCCTCGAGACCTCGTTGGCATTGGCCCATTGTTGCAGCAACGGCCCGCTGGGTGGGGCATAGCCGAGTTGCCAATTGCGGGCAATGCCTTGATCAATGCCGCGGCCCTTGAGATAGTCTCGCGCAGCCTGGGCCAGCGGGCTCTTCATCAGGAGTTGATGATACCATTGGCTAATCTGCTGATGCACCCGAATCAGTGCACTTTTTTGCTTTGCCTCCTGCTCGGCGTTGGCATCCCAAACCTCGCGCTCGATGCGGATGTTGGCCGCTTGAGCCAGCCGCTCCACGGCTTCCATGAAGCTCAGACCGTCGTGGTTCATCAAAAAACCAAAGGCATTGCCGCTGGCGCCACAACCAAAGCAGCGAAATGAGGCCGTGCTTGGACGCACATTGAAGGATGGCGTCTTTTCGTTGTGGAAGGGACACAGACCCAGCCAGTTGCCTCCGGCACGACGCAGCTTCACCGTGCGGCCGATCAATTCCACGATGTCCGTGGCGGCCAGGATTTGCTGCAGCGTTTCTTCAGGGATGCGGGGCATGGTCAGTGCAGGGAGCACTTCTTGTTTGCCGCCAAAAGGTCCGCTTTGCAATGCTTTAGCCCGAATCGGCGGGAGTCCGGCTCAGCAAGCCAGAGGGCTTGGCATGCAGAGGCCTGATTCTGAGGTCTTTTTGGAGACCTTGCCCCCGCGGGAAAGAGGGGAAGCCCCAAGGGCGTATGTAAGGGCGATGTCCCCCCTTCATCGCAATTGTGCCGGAGTTGCCAGACGCGACTTTCTGCAGGTTGGTTTTACCGCCCTGGGCGGATTGGCGCTGCCTGATCTGTTGGCTCTGCGTGCCCAAGCGGCGGCGGCTCGCGGACTTGCCAGTCCCAACCAGGTGAACTGCATTCTGGTCTGGCTCGACGGCGGTCCCTCGCACTACGAGACCTTTGACCCCAAGCCCGATGCTCCGGTGGACATCCGAGGCGAGTTCAAGTCCATCCCCACATCGGTTCCCGGGGTGCATTTCAGCGAGTCCATGCCGCTGTTGGCCAAGAGTTTCGACAAGTTCACCGTCATCCGCTCGATTTGCCACAAGGACCCCAACCATGGTGGGGGCAATCATTACATGATGACCGGGGCCCCGACGCCGGTACCGGTGGGCTGCGGTGCCTTCGTCAGTTTCCATCCCTCACTGGGCTCAATGGTTTCTCAGAGCCGCGGCATTCGCGGCGGGTTGCCAGCCTACATGAGTTTGGGTTCGGTCTCGCGCTCAGGTGGGCCGAATTTCCTCGGTGCGCAGCATGCGCCATTCCTGGTCGGCGGCGATCCCAGCAGCAGCTCCTTCCGCGTGCGCGATGTGGCCATTGCACCCGAGATCAGCGAGGGTCGCGCCAATACGCGAGCCGCCCTTCGCGCCTCGCTCGACCGCATGCAGCGCGTGAAGGACAAGCTCGCCGAGGACCCGACGGTTGGCTTCGATCAATTTTATGCGCAAGCCATGGACCTGGTGCATTCGCCCAAGGCGCAGGCGGCCTTTGATCTGTCGCGTGAGCCCGAGGCACTGCGCAAGCTTTACGGCATGCATGACTTTGGCCAGCGCCTGCTCTTGGCGAGACGCTTGGCGCAGGTTGGCGTGTCCTTCCAGGTTGTGTATTGGGGCGGTTGGGATGATCACCGCACGCTGTTTAAAAACTTCCGCGATGGCAAGGCGGCCAAGCTCGATCAGGGGCTCAATGGTCTGATCGTGGATTTGCATCAGCAGGGAATGCTCGACAACACCCTGGTGGTCTGTCTTGGCGAGTTTGGACGCACGCCAAAGGTCAACAAGGATGGCGGTCGCGATCACTGGCCTGGCGCCATGAGCGTGTTGGTGGCCGGTGCGGGAATCCCTGGTGGACAGATTGTCGGTGCCACCGACCCCAAGGGATACTACGCCTCGGAAAACATCCACAGCCCCGAAGACTTTGCGGTGTCGCTCTACACCAAGATGGGGATTGACCCCCATCAGGTGTTGCACACCAACACGGGTCGTCCGGTGCAGTTGGTCAGCGGCGGTCGCCCCATCCGAGAGCTCTTTGCGTGAGGGCCTCTGCGTGGTTTGTCGGCTTGCTGGCCTCGTGGGCTGCGGCGTCGTCCGCATTGGCTCAGGCGCCCAAGCTTGATTCCTTGTACCCGGCTGGTGCCAAGGCTGGGCTACGCTCCGCGCTGACGGTCAGCGGGAGTCTCAAGGAGGGTGATCGTCTTCAGGCCTCGCACCCCGGCATCGTGTTTTGGCATGGCAAGCCGAAGGAATGGGAGGTGAGTGTTGCCGCCGACACCCCGGCGGGACTGTATTGGGTGATGGCTTGCAATGCGCAGGGCGCCTCAGCGCCCAAGCTCTTTGCGGTGGATCACTGGCCTGAGGTGCTTGAGGTCGAGCCCAATGATTCAGCGGCTCAGGCGCAAGCCCTGACCAAGTCCTCGGTGCTGGTCAATGCGGCCTTGCAGCGCGCTGGGGATGTGGATCATTTTGCCGTTGAGCTGGCCGCGGGTCAGGAGATGGCCTTGGCATTGGAGGCCTATGGCTTGGGCAGCTCCGTGGATGCCTTGCTGCATGTGCTCGGACCGGACGGTCAGCGCGTGCATACCGCCAGTGACAGTCGCAATCTCGACCCTGCCACTCGCTTCAAGGCCAAGGCCTCAGGCCGGCATCTCATCGAGGTGGCTGGCTTTGCGCATCCTCCAGCCGCCGATGTGCGCTTCACTGGCGGTTCCACGCTGGTGTATCGGCTCAAGGTGGGCCTGGGCAAGGTAGTCTGGGCAGCGCATCCCGCGGCGGTGAGCCTGGATGGCAAGGGCCAGGTGCGATTGCAGGGCATCGGTCAGGAGGGCAAGCCGCAGCCAGTCAAGCCGACTCAGTGGGTTGGCAACGGCAGGGTGCGCAAACTTCTGCTCCCAGAGAGCCTCTGGCCGATCGAGGTTCTGGCCTCTGACAAGCCGGCTCAGCTTGAGCAGGAGCCCAATGACGAGGTGGCCAAGGCTCAGGTGATGGAGCCTGGGGTGATGGGCGGATTGGTCGATCGTGCCGGCGATGTGGATGTCTTTGCGCTGACTCTGAAAAAGGGCGATGCCCTGCGTGCCTCGGTTTACGCCAAGCGCCTCGGAGTGGCGGCGGATTTTTCGCTGAGTGTGGAAGGGCCTGATGGCAAGAGCCTGGGCAGTGCGGATGATTTGAGCGAGCAGAACAGTGACCCGGTGCTGCTGTTCACGGCGGCTGCCGATGGGCTGCATCGGGTGCGCGTGGCTGAGGTCATGCGGCGTTTGCCAACGCTTGGCAATGCCTACGCCCTTGAGGTCATCAAGCCGGAGCCGGAGGTTGAGATGACTCTTGCCTCAGGAAGCCCGTTGATGATTGAGCCGGGAAAGACTCAGACTCTGAAAGTCACGGTCAAACGGCCCTCGGGATTCAAGGCGCCACTGAAGTTGCGCGCGGCGCAGTTACCACGGGGAGTCTTTGCCGCTGAGGTGCCCATCCCTGAGAAGGGTGGTGAGGTGTCCGTGGTGTTGCAGGCAGCGGTGAACGCTCCGGCAGGTGGAGGTCCTGTGGTGTTGGAGGCTTGGAGCGCTGACGCCGCGCCCTTGGCCATCACGGCAAGATTCCTGTTCCGTGCCGACACGCAGCGCGGGGTGTCGGCAGTGGACGACCTTGATTTTGTCTGGGTCGGGGTCTTGCCGGGTTCAAAGTAAACGCCGCCTCCTAGCTGAGAATGGGGGACACGACATTGCCGTGAATGTCGGTAAGGCGGAAGTCGCGGCCCTGGTGGCGGAAGGTCAGCCGTTCATGATTGATGCCCAGCAGGTGCAGCAGGGTGGCGTTGAGATCGTGCACATGCACGGCTCCGTGAGCAACGCTGAAGCCAAGCTCATCGCTTGCCCCGTGGCTAATGCCCGCCTTGACGCCGCCACCAGCCAACCAAAGAGTGAAGGCGTCCTTGTGATGATCGCGCCCGGCTGCGCTGCTGCGGCCGTCGGCATCAATGCCCTGCTGCAGTGGCGTGCGCCCAAACTCGCTGCCCCAGACCACCAGGGTGTCGTCGAGAAGTCCGCGTTGCTTGAGGTCGGCGATCAGGGCGGCGCAGCCTTGATCAACATCAGCGGCTTTGGCGCGCAGTCGGTTGTTGAGGTTGCCATGATGATCCCAGTCGCTGTCAAAGAGTTGGACCATGCGCACGCCGCGCTCGACCAAGCGCCGTGCCAGCAGGCAATTGTTGGCAAAGCATGGCTTGCCTGGCACGGCCCCGTACATGGCCATGGTCTGCGCGGATTCGCTGCGCAGATCCATGAGTTCAGGCACGCTGGCCTGCATGCGAAAGGCCATTTCGTATTGTTCGATGCGGGTGCGGATTTCGGGGTCGGCCAAGGCCTCGAAGCGCCTCGCATTCAAGGCAGCCGTGCTGTTGAGGACTTCGCGCCGCATCGCTCGGGTCTCACCCTGGGGATTGCCGAGGTAGAGCACGGGATCGCCATCAGAGCGCAGGGTCACCCCTTGATGGTGACTCGGCAGAAAGCCGGTGCTCCAGAGTGCAGTGCCTGCACCGCCTGGCGGACCGGAGAGCAGGACCATGTAATTGGGCAGGTCGCGATTGGCTTGTCCCAGGCCGTAGGCCAGCCATGAACCGAAACTGGGGCGGCCGCCCTGGCCAAAGCCGGTGTGCAGAAACATCTGCGCGGGGGCATGGTTGATCTCCTGGGTGTGCATGCCTTTGAGCACGCAAAGCTCATCGGCAACGGTCGCAAGGTGCGGTAGCAGTTCACTGAGTTGATGGCCGCTGCGGCCGTGGCGCGCGAATCGAAAGGCTGAGGCGGCCAGTTTCAGGTCGCCGCCAATGAAGGCAAAGCGCCTTCCCTTGAGCCATTCCTCGGGGCAGGACTTGCCATGCCAGCGTTTGAGTTGGGGTTTCTCATCGAAAAGATCGAGGTGTGAGGGCGCCCCGATCATGTGCAGATAGATGATGCTGCGCGCCCGCGGGCGATGATGCAGGCTGGCAGCGCTCCCCGTTTGATCTTGGGCAAGCAACTGGCTAAGTGCGGCAGCCCCGAGGCTCCCGGCACCGCCGAGCACAAACTGCCTGCGGGTGGGGCTGACGAGGGAACCAGAAAGTGGAGCCACAGAGTGGCAACGCAGGAGAGGCAGTGGATCTTGCCAGACCTTAGTCCAGAGGCTCCTTGAGAAGGGCTAGGGCCTCCAGGGCAGAGAGTTCCTGATGAACAACGGCATTGAGGCTGCGGGCAATGGCGGCGGGGTTGGGGTGCTGCCAGACATTGCGCCCGATGGCTATGCCAGCGGCTCCAGCTTCCATGGCGTCTTCAGTCATCTTCAGCAGGGCTGCGTCGTCGTTGAGGGCAGCGCCTCCCAAAATGATCACTGGGATGAAGCAGCTCTGAGTCACCTTGGCGAAGTCACCGGGCTTGGCGTCAATCGGGTAGGGGACCTTGACCACATCTGCACCCATCTCCGCAGCGAGGCGGGCGGCAAATTGAACCTTGTCCAGAGTGTAGTGCGCGGTCTGTCCCAGGCCCACGGGCAGGGCTTCGATGATGGTGGGCACATCAAGTTCAAAACTGCCCCGGATCAAGTCAGCGACTTCCTGAAAATTGATGCGCTCATTGGCCCCGCCTGGGTACAGCATGTTCATCACTGCGTGGGCTCCAGCCATTTCGGCCTCCTCAATGCCAAAGACATTGATGGTGCCTGCGCCCTCGCCGCTGTCGCGGGTGTTGTAGACATCAGTGCGCAGGCAGATGCCCTTGCCGGCCAGATTGTCACTGGCGCGCATGGCCAGACCGAGGTTCATCACATAGCCGTCCACATAGGGATTGACCCTCTCGATGAGTTCAAAAGGGTTGGCGAGGCCTGGGACGGGAATGGCGCAGCCGTGGTCAATCGGCAGGATGACGCTGCGGCCGTTGCGAAAAAAAGTTTCGAGATTTTCCTGACGAGTCATGGTGGGGTTTGTTTGGCTCAGGGTGTGGGGCTTTGCAATGGATTCTGCGCCTCAGATGCCGGTGAGAGCCTGCGGTTGGGGTGCAGTTGGGACTCCTGCTCGCGCCGATCCTGAAGGTTGCGCAGTCGCAGGTTTTTGGGGCGGCCTGGCGCCCGAGGGCGAGCTCGGAGGGAAGGGGAGGCGCCTGGGGGCAGGGAGCTGGCTGGAGCCTGCGCATCGGCCACAGCCTCCACCTCCTTGATGCCGGGATTGTCCACGACCATGCCGCCGCGCTTCAGGAGAATCAGTTCGCGGTAGGTGGTGGTGTGGCGGCCACGGCCGGTCTTGGGATTAACCTCCTCCGTGTCCTGCCATCGTTCACCAATGAGGCGGTTGATGAGTGTGGATTTGCCCACGCCGCTGCTGCCGATGAAGGCCAGCGTTTGCCCAACCAAGAGCCGCCGACGCAACAGGCCAATGCCGCTGCCACGCCTTGCATTGGTCTGGAGAATGTCAGCGGCGGGCAGCATTTTGCCAAGCTCCCTGAGTACCGCCTTGAGCCTCGTTGCCGTGCAAAGATCGGTTTTATTGAGCACGATGAGGGGCTTGGCCTCGCAACTCTGGATCATGGCCAGGAAGCGTTCCAGGCGGCGGGGGTTGTAATCCACCTCCGCGTCGGTCACCACGGCAACGCAATCCACATTGGCCACCAGGATTTGCTGGCGCATCGCCGGGCCGCTGTGCTGGCGGCGCAGGGTGTTGCGGCGAGGCAGACTGGCGTGAATGACGCAGGGCTGCGGTCGCAAGTCCACCGCCACCCAGTCTCCGACGGCAGGCGCAAGGGCCCGTTGCCGCGATTGATGACGCATGCGTCCGCTCAGGACGGCTTCCCGCTCATGAAAGCCATCGCCGTCAAAGGCCATGCAGGTGAAGGCCGCCTTGTGGTCGCGAAGCAGTCGCGCAGCGCAGAGGCCGGCGGCAGCGTGTGGCGCAAAGGCCGCCTCCAACTCGGCGCTCCAGCCCAAATCAGCAGGGGTGATGGACCAGGAGGCCATGGTGGGGCTCAGAGCGTTACAGCAAGGTGTCGTAGGCCCGGCCCTCGCGCCTTTCGTAGAAATTCATGAAGGCCCGGTTGACCGTCGCGTAACCTCCGGGAGTGGGGTAATCGCCAGTGAAGTACCAGTCGCCGAAGTGATGGCCGCCGGCCTGATCCAAGGCCTGATGCAACCCTGCAACACTTTGGTAAATGACCTTCACCTCGCCCTTCCACTGAGTCTTGGTGGGAGCCACCAGTTGGGCGATTTTGGCGGAGATCTCCTCGTCACTGAAGTGAGCGTAGATGGCCTTGACGGCATTGCGCACTTCGTCGCGTGGACGCGCAAGCTCGGCCTTGCAGGCTTCATAGGTCTCCTTGAGCACGGGGCGCAGGTTGCGTTCACGCAGCAATTGCACGGCGGCCTGGAATGCAATGAACTTCCCCAATTCGGACATGTCGATGCCGTAACAATCGGGATAACGGATCTGGGGGGCTGTGGACAAGACAATGATGTCCTTGGGATTGGTGCGGGCAAGAATGCGCAGCAATGAAGTTCGCAGCGTGGTTCCCCGGACAATGCTGTCGTCAATGACCACGAGATGGTCGCGGCATGTCACTGCTCCATAGGTGATGTCGTAGACGCTGGAGACAAGCTCATCTCGCCCGTGTTCTGAGGCGATGAAGGTGCGCATCTTGATGTCCTTGTGTGCAATCTTCTCGGCCCGCGGCCAATTGCGGAGCACCAGATCATCGAGCTTGGCCTCGTCGAGTTCACCCCGACGCAGCATCTCCATGAGGGCCTCGCGCACAGCGACGCGCCGCTGTTTGCGCAAGCCGTCGAGGAAGCCGAAGTAGGCCGTCTCTGCCGTATTGGGGATGAAGCTGAGGACGGAGTGCTCGAAGTCATCGCCGATGGCCTCGGTGAGTTGCCCCACAAGCTGTTCTCCCAGTCGCTTGCGTTGCTGGTAAATCTGGGAGTCGTTGCCGCGCGAGAAATAGATTCGCTCAAATGAGCAGGGGCGGCTGATGCCAGGTTGCGTGAAGGGGCTGATGCTCAGGCTGCCACAGGCCTTCATGACGGCGACATGAGCCGCCGGCAGTTCCTGAACCGCTTCCTCGGGAACCTCCAATACGGACATCAGCGCTACGCGCTCGGAGGCGAAGGCCAGCACCTCATCGTCCTCATAATACCAGCAGGGGCGGATGCCATTGGGATCGCGCATCACAAACAAATCCCCGTTGCCCACAACGCCAACGATGGAGTATCCGCCGTCCCAAATCTGCGCGGATTTGCGGATCACCTCCGCCACATCAAGCCTGCTGGAAATATGACCGGGGATGTCTGCTCCAGGCATGCCGCTGTCGCGCAGTTGGTGGTAGAGTTCCGTGTGGGCCTCGTCGAGCTGGAAGCCAATCTCCTCAAGCACGCTTTGGGTGTCCGTTCCAAAGACGGGGTGCTGCCCGCGCTGCATCATCACGCGGTTGAGTTCGCCCGCGTTGGTGAGGTTGAAGTTGCCCATCACCATCAGGCTTCGGGTGGGCCAGGTACTGCGGCGCACATAGGGGTGCAGGCAGGTCTTGCCCAGGCCCCCTGAAGTGCCGTAGCGCAGGTGGCCAATGTTGATTTCACCAGCCAGATCGAATTCCCGCTTGATCGCCTCGGGGTCCTCCTCAAAGGGGGGGAGCTCGACGCCTGTCTCGTGGCGCTGCTCTCTGCGCTGGTTGTCAATGCGTCTGGCGATGCGCTTGTAATCCTTGCGAATGCTGGAGAATACCTCGCCCATCTGGTCAACGCTGACATCAAAGCGCTCGCGGAACAGGTAGGGCAGGCCGGCGGGCATGTTGAGTTTGCAGCAGCCGATGCCAATGCCGTCCTGGCCGCGGTTGCGTTGCTTGGCCATCAGGGAGGCCAACAGATTGAAGCCGTGCAGGGCTGTGCCGTAGGTGTCCTGATAGTAGGCCAGCGGTTTTTTCAGCCGCACTACGGCCAAGCCACATTCGTGTCGGATCGGATCGCTCATTCAGGAAAAGTCGGGGGAGGCAGGACGCCTCATCCATGGCCGTCTTTTTGGGGGGCGCAAGGCGAGAAGACAAGAGCTTTTTGTGCGTCAAAAAATCCGCTGAAATTCTGGTAGCATCATGACGGCCCAGAGCAGGTCGGCCAAGGCTCCGGCATTCCACGGCTGACCTTGACTTTCAACAATGGCTTGCAATTCCACGGCGCTGGGTTGCCTTGTGAGGGCTGCGGGGTAGAGCCAGCGCGCAAAGCTCTGGGCGTCCTGCCATTTCCCCTCCTTCAGCAGTGCCTCAGCGCCCTGCTGGAGGGTGCGACTCAGGGCAGCGCCGTTGGCCAGATCCATGGCCTCCAGGGTGGTGAGATCATCTGGGCGGGCAGAGACGATCTGGTCGCGATTTGGGCGCCCCAAACTGCGCATGAGGAAATCCGCCTTGATGAGGCTGGCGCGCACCGGACGAGGCGCCTCTCCGCTGGCAGCGGCGTGCCAGAGCGGCAGCTGGGCCTTGATGGATTGATTCCAGACTGACAGGGCTTTGACGGGGGAGGCCGTCTGCCAACCCTTGGCCGGCAGGGCGCCCAGTCTGCCCTCGCGAGCGTTGACCTCATGCAGGAGGCTCTGCCACTGAGAGTCGCTGCCAAACTCAAGGCTTTTGCCACCCGGCAGGCTCAGCCGCATCGCCAGCCAGGCTGCGGCGGGGTTGGGGCCGTTGCCTTCATTTTTGGCAACGATCACCAGAGCATTGCTGCCCGCCTTCAGGTGGGTCTGCAGGGCGAGGAGTTGGGGCCGCTGCCAGTCCGTGCCCACGCCAACGCTGCGGCCATTGACATAGAACTCAAAACGGTTGTCAGCACAGACCAAGGCCGTGGCCGTTGTGGGTACGGCGGGCAATTCGATGCTGCGCCGCAGCACCACAGTCTGGCCGGCGGGAGGTGTCTGACCCGCTGGCAAGCTGGCCCAGATCCACTCCGCCACTGGTGCCGCCACTTCGCGCTTGGTTTGCTGCTTGGAGAAGCGCAGCACCGGGGCGTCCATTTGCGTGGGTCCGGCCCCTGTCAGGGTCCAGAGGGCGTCAACGAATTGCTCGGCGCTCAGGCGCCTGCTGCGAGGGCCGTTGTAGAGGTACTTGGATTCATCCGGCGCGCTGTGCAGGATTTCGCTTTGGCTTTGGTAGGCTCGGCTTTGTGCGATGTGGGCGATGAGGTGTCGCAGGTCGTGTTGGTGGTTCGCAAATTCCGTGGCCAAGTGGTCGAGCAGGTCCTCGCTCCATGGCTTGTTCTCCATTGAGTCCAAGGGGTGAACGATGCCGCGGCCCATGAGGCGATGCCAGATGCGGTTGACCAGTGTCCGGCGCAGCCTGCCATTCTGGGGATGAACCATCAGGGCCGCCAGTTGTTGCAGGCGCTTGGGTTGGTCGAGCTTGGGGTCAATTTGGCCGAGCTGGGGAAAGAGCCACGAGGCCTGAGCCATGCGGCCGGTGCCCTTGTCGCAGCGCGCGATCTCCAAAGGGCGTTGGGAGTAGATGGCCGCCAGTCCGTAGGCTTGGTCGAGCTTCCAATGGTCAACGAAGCTGTCATGGCAGCTGGCGCACTTCAGGTTGATGCCCAAAAAAGCCTGCCCAACGCTCTGGGCGAACTGGATCTCCACGGTCTGCCCCGCACTGACATCCCCGCGCCAGGCGATGCCCTCGATGAAGCCGCTGCTCTGCTTGTCTGCGGGGGCGATGAGTTCGCGCACCATGGCGTCGAATGGCTTGTTCTCGCGCAGTGCTGCGTGCAGCCAGCCGCTGATCTGCCTCCTGCCCCCGGTGATGAATCCCGTCCCGCCGTAATCGTTGCGCAGCAGATCGTTCCAGAAGGTCAGCCAGTGCTCGGCATAGGCCAGCTCATCGGCGAGCAGATCTTCGATCAGTTTTTCTCGCGATTCGGGTTTGCTGCCCGTGAACCGTTGACGCTGCTTTTGCGAGGGCAACAAGCCGATGAGGTCCAAGGCGGCACGGCGCAGGAAGACCTCGTTACTGACCCCTTCCGGCGGCTTGCGGCCAAGCTTGGCCAAGTGCTGGTCGATGATTCGGTCGATGGGGTGATTGCGCCCAGGTTGTGAGGGTTCGGGCAGGCTTGGCTTGCGCGGCAGCAGGGGCACATCGTAGCGCGGTTTTTCAAACGCAAAGTCCTCTGGCCAGGGTAAACCCTGATCAATCCACTGACGCAAGAGGTCGACCTCAGCCTGTTGCAGGGCAGGGCCTTTGGGCGGCATCCGCTCATCGCCGTCGCTGCTGGTGATGCGCTCAATCATCAGGGAGGCATGAGACTTGGAGGCCAATGCGGCCGGGCCACTCTCTCCGCCGCGCAGGAGATCGGCACGGCTGTTCATGGAGAGGCCGCCCTTTTGTTGGCTGTTGCTGTGGCACTTCAGGCAGTGTTTGCGCAACACAGGTGCCACCTCATGGACAAAGTCCATGGCGCCCAATGAGCCGGCAGAAAAGAGGAGAGGCAGAAAGATGGACGAGCGAAACATGTGACCTCAGGGAAACGCATTGTGGGCCTGCCGATCTTGCGCTGGCGTTGACAGGTCTTTAAGGATCGGTCAAAAAGAGCCTATGCTCGATTTCATCAACGACAGCGCGGGGGTGCCGAAGGCAGTTGGTCCTTATTCTCAGGCCGTTCGCTGCGGTCCCCTGCTGTTTTGTTCGGGACAGGTTCCACTGGACCCTGAAACAGGCAAGTTGGTTGAGGGCGATATTGGTGTGCAAACCCGGCAGGTGATGGCCAACCTGAGAGCTCTGTTGGCAGGCCAGGGGCTTGGGTTTTCCGCGCTGGTCAAGACCACGATTTACCTCTGCGACATGGGCGACTTTGCCATGTTCAACGCGGCATACGCGCAGGCACTTGAGGGACACCGGCCCGCTCGCGCCACGGTTGCTGCCTCAGGCTTGCCGTTGGGTGCCCGAGTGGAGATTGAGGCTATCGCGTTTACCGGTGGTACGCCCATCGGCTGACGAGAGGCGGTTACTGCTTCTTGAGGCGGTAGCCCTGAATTCGTCCATCCCCGCGGTAGAGATAGATCTTTTCCACATCCTCGCGTCTCATGATCAACCAAGGTGCGAGGAGGTTCCTTCCGTTCTTGGTGTAGACGAGATTGTCGGCAAGGTAGATGCAGGAGTGGTAGGCGTCGCCAGTGTCCTTGCTCAGAAAGAAGAGGATATCGCCATAGGTGTAAGGAGGCTCCACTGGCGCGAAGCGTTCGAGAACTGCGGAGGTGGCCAGACGCGAGTCCAGGAGGTATTCGTGGGGCTCATAATTGAAGAAGTTGAGGCAGGTCCAGTGGCAGTCGGGGATGGTGCCATGACGGCTCATGTCCAGACTGGGGTAAGTGTAAATCAGCTTGCGAGCCAGAGGGGGCAGAAGATGGGAGAGAGGCAGGCTCTCCAACCCATTGGTGTCCTGGACAGATTGCAACAGGGGCTCGACATCCTTGCGCCGCAATCCAAGCCCAAGGGACCAGTAGTTCACGACGCCGAGAATGTCGGAACCCGGTGGGACTTCAACCTTGACCATCAGGGCCCGCGTTCTTGTCAGGGCTTTGAAGGCCTGGCGCGCCTCGCTCTCCGAGGTGGTGTCGTTGAGCAATAGGCTGACATCACTGAATGCCAGAGTGTCCCCTCGGGAGTAGGTGAGTTTTGAGATCTTATCGATCAGCGCGGGGCGCATCTTGCTGGTTCGAAACCAGTCCTGAGGGGATTGCCCGATGATGAGAACGGGATCGGTGTAAAACTCGTTGTTGGGATATTGAGCCAGCTTGCTGTAGATGACGGTTCTCGACCTCGGGCTCATGGCCTCAAGGAAGGGATGCGGCGGAAAAAGGTAGTTTAGACCCAGGGCATCGCTGACCATCGAGCCCGAAGCAGTCATTTGTTCGACGATCTCCTGGGGGACTTCAGCGGTACGCAGGGTTTCGACGAAGGCAGTCAAATCCGAGGAGGGAACACACCAGCTCGTCTTGCTGTTGGGGATGGGGAAGGCGTCCACCATGGCCTGCGGCGCCTCGAGATAGATGAAGGTGCAGCGCAATTTGCCCCATGGCCCAGGGTTCGCGTAGAAGATCTGCGGATTGTTGGCAATTGCCTGCTCCCGCATTTTGCTGATGTCAGGGCCCGCCGCTTCGGCACCAGGCCGACTGGCCTGGAGTTGGATGATCCGATTGAGGTCAGTCAGGACCTCGGCTTGGAGCAGCGGAAGCGTCAGCAGCAATGCGTAGGCAAGGCCGAGGAGACGGGAGAACCGAGGGGGGGGTGATGTAAAGCTTGGCGCCACAAGCGTTACAAAAGGGGGGGCAGAACGAAATCCCAACGCGCAACAATGCAACGAAATATCCAGCCACTTCCTTGGTTTTTCGCGCTCAAGACTGTCCGCTGCCAATCCATGGCGCCGGGTGGGGCCTCAGTCCTCGGCCTTGGCTTCCCGAGAAAGCAGGTCCCCAAGAGCGCTCGCGGCAGCCTTCCCGTGCACCAGGATTTGGTGGACCTCTGAAAGGATTGGAGCCTCGATGCCTCGTGACCTGGCCAACTCATGAAGACTGGCGCTATTTGTTAACCCTTCGGCAACCGTGTGGCTGCCGCGTAGGATCTGCTCCAGACTACGCCCACGCCCCAATTCAATGCCAAGAGCGCGATTGCGGCTGTGCGGCGAGTAGCAGGTGGCCATCAGGTCGCCAACACCGGCAAGCCCCTGACAGGTGGTTACCCTTCCGCCCAGTGCGGTGACCAACCGGTTCATTTCAGCCAGCGCCCGAGTCACCAAGGCTGCCATCGCATTGTCACCCAATCCCAACCCGATGCCAATGCCGGCGGCGATGGCGTAGCAATTCTTCAGCACGGCACACCACTCGGCACCCACCACATCAGTGGAGGTGTAGATCCGAAACCAGGCTGGGGTAAAAGCATTCTGAACTGCCTGGGCAGTCTGTTCGTTGGCGCAGGCCACCACTGCAGCGGTAGGCATTTGCCGCCCCACCTCTTCGGCATGGTTCGGGCCGGTGAGCACCGCGACGGGATTGCCGGGGCAGAGGTCTGAGAGAATTTGCGAGGGCCGCCGCAGGCTTTCCTGGTCAATGCCCTTGGTGCAGGACAAGAGGATGGATTGGGCTGAATAGGCTTGGCTTTGCTCGTAAAGGGCTGCGGTTTGAGCGATGCCCTTGGAAGGAACGACAAACAAGACCACATCGGAAGGCTCGAGTTGACCCACCTCTTCCACAACTCGAAGGTGTTGGCTCAGGGGCACCCCGGGCAGGTAACGGTCGTTCAGGCGATGCTGGTCAATTCTGCGCATGAGCTCAGAATCTCGTCCCCAGAACTGCACGCGGATTGCTCCCATGGCGAGCGTGTTGGCAAGTGCGGTTCCCCAACCGCCTGCGCCAAGAACTAACGCGGATTTGATCTGGGTTGGAGGTCTCATCGGAGCGGGCGGTGCAGTCGTGCAGCGTGGATGGATTTAATGCCGCTGCGGCGCGGATTGCTGCTTGGGGCGGGCTTCGGCAACAGGCACGGGAATGAACACCTCGTCTCCGACTCGCAAAGCCATCGCAGACTCCATGCGGTTGAGCGTGAGAATCTGGCCAGGGCTGCTACCGTGGCGTTGGGCAATGTTCTCCAGGGTCTCGCCCTTGGCGACCCGATGAGATTTCAGTCCCCTCCACTGAAGAGGCTCGGGAGATGGTGGCGAGGGGTTGGGGCTCGGGGCGACGGCACTGACATCCATCGGCTTTGTCTGCGGCTCGCTGGCCGTGTTGGGCGCAGGCTGGGGCGGGACAGGCAAGGCCTTGGGGATTTCGGCTTCCGTTTGCGGCATCACCGCAATGGCCTTCGGGACGGGTTGAGCGCCATTGGTGGGCACAGACCTGGCGATGGAGGCGGCGCCCGACTTGCCAATTGGGGCAAGCCGCAGGACTCGCCCCACCTCAACATGGTTGGCATCCTTGAGCCGATTCAGAGCCATCAGCTCCTTGAGGGACATGCCATAGCGCTTGGCAATTTGCCCGAGTGACTCTCCACGGCGCACCTGATGACTGCCCTCAGCGGCCGCCAGCCGGCAGAGGGCAGGGGGCAGGAAAAGCAAAAGGGCAATCCAGAGGAGCAACCGCATGGCAGTCGTTTCTAAGCCACAAGCCCGAGCGGCTTCAAAGAAAAACTTGAGCCTGGCCCGATTCATCAGCGAAAACCCAGGGGTTGCCCGCATTGACGAGAGCAAAAACCAGTTTAAACAAAGGAATGGCCTCCATTGGAACTCCTTTTTCGCCTACCGCCACCCGCGTCATGATGTTGGGCGGTGGAGAATTGGGGAAGGAGGTGGTCATTGAGCTGCAGCGCTTGGGCTGCGAGGTGATCGTCGTTGACCGTTACGCCAATGCGCCTGCCATGCAGGTGGCTCATCGCAGTCATGTGATCTCGATGCTCGACGGCGCGGAACTGCGCCGCGTCATTGAGTTGGAACGCCCGGCATGCGTGGTTCCAGAGATCGAGGCGATTGCAACTGAGACCCTGCTTGCCCTGGAGCAGGAAGGGCAGCGTGTGATCCCTACCGCCAAAGCAGCCTGGCTCACCATGAACCGTGAGGGGATTCGTCGTCTTGCAGCGGAAGAGTTGGGGCTTCGCACCTCGCCTTATCGCTTTGCCCAAACGCGCGCCGAGTTCGATGAGGCAGTGGCTGCCATCGGCCTGCCATGCGTGGTCAAGCCCATCATGTCCTCAAGTGGCAAGGGACAGAGCCTGGTGCGCGAGGCTGAGGAATTGGAGCAGGCATGGAAATACGCTCAGGAAGGAGGTCGCGCGGGCAAGGGCAAGGTGATTGTTGAAGGCTTTGTCAACTTTGACTATGAGATCACCATGCTGACCGTCCGCCATGTCGGCGGCACCAGTTTCTGCCCCCCTGTGGGACATGTCCAGATCAAGGGCGATTACCGCGAATCCTGGCAACCCCATCCCATGTCAGCAAAGGCGCTGCTCTCCGCCCAGAAGATGGCGGAAGCCATTACAGGATCGCTTGGCGGCCATGGCTTGTTTGGGGTCGAGATGTTTGTTAGCGGAGACGAAGTCATCTTCAGCGAGGTTTCTCCCCGCCCTCATGACACTGGCATGGTGACCATGATTTCTCAGGATCTCAGCGAGTTCGCGCTGCATGTGAGGGCGATTTTGGGATTGCCGGTGCCCAACATTGCCTTTCATGGGCCCAGTGCCAGTTGCGCCATTCTCGTCGAGGGATCTTCTCAGCAGCTGAGTTTCTCTGGTTTGGATCAGGCATTGCAGCAGCCGGACACGCAGCTCAGAATTTTTGGCAAACCCGAGGTTCAGGGATGCCGTCGCATGGCTGTGACTCTGGCTCGGGCTGAGGACCTTGAGACGGCAAGACTGAAGGCTCGAAACGCTGCTGCTGCGATCACGACGACCTTGTAAGAGCTTCTGGGGCAGGCGGTCGCTTTCTGGATGGGCAATTGGCCTGGCCGGATGCGCACGGAACTCTGCAGTTGGCTATGGTCTGTGCGGACGGCAGGCCTCTGGCGCAGGGGCGCTTCATGCTGATTGTCCGTCCACGGTGGCTGCTCAGGCAACAGGGGACCTGTCTAGTTGTAACGAAGTTTACTGTTACATTCGTTACTTTTTTGTCTCTAGTTTCGCTGGCTTGGTCTGGGTGTATCGCAGCAACAAGTTGGCGAACGCTACACACCATGCTTCCAACAAGCAGTGCGTGAAAAAGGCTCTGGGCTCAAATGACGCTCATGCTGAGCAATCCAGATTGGCAATGACTATCCGACTTTTTCGATAGCTCCTGTGAAAAACTCAAAACGCTTCGCTTTGAAAAAAGCAAGTTTGAGGAAGATACAAAAGTGTTCTTCTGAGTACTTTTAAAAATCACGATCGCGTTACTTTTCTCTGGAATCTTTTGCCTTGCTAAGTTAATTCATAAATACTGATTATCAGAATACCCAAATTAAAGAATGTTGCGCCATCCCTACCATGCAAAAGCGTCTTCGTCGGAGGCGGCGGAGGGTGAGCGTCATTCTGGCAACCGCTCCATGGCCTCGGTGGGCATTCCGATGCGTCAGCAATTGGATGCCGCAGCTCAGCAGCTTGAGCAGTTGCGGCTGCAGCAACAGGCCTTGGAGCAGCAGAAGGAGTTGCTCGAGGGACTTCGGCTTCGCCAAGATCGTCTCATCGGGGGCCGTCGGGCACTGATGGAGCGCCTCGAGGGAGAGCAACTCGGCATCGCCGAGGATCTTGAGTCCTGTCACCAGCAGATCGAGCTGTTGGTGCAGGCTCATGAGGACTACCAATTTCACCTCCGCGCGCTCAGGGCACAGCAGCCCGAATCCTGGCAGCGCGAAGAGTTGGACCTGCGTCTTGATCAAGCCCTCGAGGAGTTGCAGGCGGCAGAAGAGTGCTTTGAGAAGACTGAGCTCAGGCTCCGGGCCGTTCCCGTTCGCAGGTCCGCAACGAGAGGGCTCGAGTTGTCCGATCGCCAAGGCTCCATGAGGTCGTGGTTGCTGCGTGGGCTTTGCCTCCATGCCCCGCTGCTTGCAGTGGCGCTTTTCTACTTTCTCACGCGCTAAACAGCCTCCCTCCCAATCGCTTCACGCTCAAATCCCCATGAACTCATCCCCAGCCAAGAGAGTTAGGCCACTTCAAGTCATCCATGTGGTTGAAGAGGAGGATGTGCAGAATCAAGCGGCGCGCCTGCAGCAGCTCAACGCATGCTCGCCAGTGCTACTTCGGGAGGCCAAGGCATTCCTGAATCGTCGTCTGCCTGCCTTGACCGCGGAGCGGGGCAGGGCGCAGGCCAAGCGGGTGATGGAGATGCTGGGTGGGGTTGGTTTGCTCATGCTGGTCGCCGGTTGGCTTCGCCAGTGGGTGCTGTCCGCCTAGTCTTTCTCGAGCCGCCTCAAGTGCGCTCCTTCTTGCGCGTTGGCAGGCTTGCCTTGTCAAATGTGCATGCTGGGTTAAAGACTGCAGGGTCAGGCGCCGTCTGCCTCACCCCGCCTTTTGATCCTCATGTCTGCAACAACTGTACCCACCGAGCACAACGACTCCCTCAATGCCCAAATTCTCGCGGTAAGTGAGGACCGGGTGAAGGGCTTTCACCGGCATCCCTTTGAATTCATCGCTCGTGAGAGCGGTGTTGCGTTCGATGCTGTGGTTGAGCGTATCCGAGCCATGCTTGCCGCTGGTGTGGTGCGGCGGGTTCGCCAGACGCTGCTGGCCAACAAACTGGCGGAGGGCGCCTTGGTGGCATGGAAGGTGCCTACCGAAAAGCTGGACGCCGCCTTCGAGTTTCTTTTCAAGCAGGATCCCTTTAGCGGGCATGTGGTACTTCGCAGCACGGATCGCGAGGTTACAGGCAGCGATTTCCGGCTCTGGACCACCTTGAAGGTGCCTCAGGATCGCAACATTGACGAACATTGCCGGGTCTTGCAGCGCCTGATTGGGGCTGAGTCCTACTACACCATGCAGGCCAAGGGGATCTTTGCGCTTGGGGTGGGCCATGTGCGTCGCAAGACCATGGAGCCGGGCGAGAAGGCTGCTGAGCCTGCTCGAATGATGACCACCAACCTCGCTGAACTCAACGAGGAGCAATGGAATGTGTTGCTGCACCTCAAGGGTGACTTGAGCGCTGAGGAGATTGGCCCCGAGCCCTGGGCGGGGCGCGCCGCGGCTGCCGGTGTCAGCATTGAGCGTTTTTGTGAGGTGGCCCGTCAGCTCGACGAGTTGGGGGTGATTGGTCGGTTCTCCACCTTTTTGGAGCATGTCAAGCCCAGCGCCTCAGGGGTTCGTGTCACCCGATTCAACGCCTTGTTTCATTGGAAGGTGCCAAAGGGCATGGAGGAGCGTGCGGGAGGCGAAGTGGGCCGCCATCCCATCATGACTCACTGCTACTGGCGCGAGGGCGGGGAGCGTTTTGCCCATGTGAATATCATGGGAGTGATTCATGGCACTGACAAGGAAATGGTCCTTGCTCACAAGGCGGCAATTGATCGTCACCTCGCTGATGTTGGCATTCCCTTGGAGTACACAAATGTGTTCTGGGGAGGGCGTAGTGAAATCAAGCCAAGTGAGATTAGTCCACTGGTCTTCAAGCAGTTCCATGAGAAATGGGCTGAGCACGAAGGGTCCGCGATCTAGCGATTTATTTACGATGATGTTTCGACGGACCCGAAACAAAATCGTTACAAATCTCGCAAGCTCACCTCGGTCAGTGACTGGACACGCTTCCAGGCCTTGCTGAAGTCCATGTGTTTTGTCATTGGGCCTGGGGCGACGATGCAACGAAGCTCTGCGGCGATGGCTGCGGTCAGGCCGTTGAGGCTGTCTTCAAAGACCAGGGCCTCTTTGGCCGACACGCCGAGGCCTGCAAGGGCGTGTAAGTAAAGACTGGGGTCTGGCTTGACCTTGCCAGTGTCGTCTACGGTGGAGAAATGATCGAACTGGTCGGAGATGCCAAGTTGGCTCATCCAGGAGTCAATCCACCACCTTGGGCTGCTGCTGGCGATTGCTGTTTTCCAGCCAAGTTGCCTGGCCTCCTGGAGGCGATCGCGAACGCCAGGAAGGGTTTGCAGTGTTTTGCGCAATTCCGCTTCGTGAGCTCTCCTCTCAGCCTCAAGGCTTGTCCAATCCAGTTGGCGCCCAAGTCGTTGTTCAAGGTCGCGCTGGGGGTGGTAGGGGGCGTTGTCGAAATCGGTGCCCACCACTTGGGCGTACAGTGAAGCTGGCAAGTCTTCGCCGTGTCGGGCAAAGAGATGTTTCCAGGTCAGGTAGCCCGTGCTTTCGGTGTCAACGATCAGGCCGTCGAAGTCGAAGATCAGAGCCTTGAACATGGGGGTGGGGTTGCTAGGCATCTCCGTGAGCCGGGGATTGGATCAGCCCTGTCTGGCCAGTTCGCGCAGCAGCGCCTTGCTCATGGTGATCCCCGCCTCGTAGGTGGCCAGGGGAAAGTTTTCGTTGGGTGCATGCGCCTGAGCGTCTGGTGGTGCCAGGCCCAAGAGAAGTGTGTCGGCGTTGAGGATGTCTCGGAAAGATTGCACAATGGGAATGCTGCCCCCCTCGCGAATGAGGGCGATGGGGTGGTTCGGAAAGCTCTCCGCAAGGGCGCGTTGGGCGGCCAGGCCGTGGGCAGAGAAGGGGTCGCAGAGGTAGGGTTGACCGCTGTGGCCCGGTTTGATTTCCAAGGTGATACCCTTGGGGCAGCGCGCTCGAAGGTGCTCACTGGCGAGATTGAGAATCCGCTCAGGATCCTGACCTGGAACCAGACGCATGCTCAGTTTGAAGAAGCATTGCTTCGCAATCACGGTTTTGCTGCCCTCGCCCTGCCAGCCCCCCCCGAAGCCGTTGATTTCTGCGGTGGGTCTGGCCCAGAGGCGTTCGCGTTCGCTGAAACCCGCCTCGCCCGCAAGTTCTGGGGCGCCGGTCAGTTTGAGGTATTCCTCGCGGGCGGGTCCCAGGCGGCTCCAATTTTCCCGCTCCCAGTCTGCGATGGGTTTAACGCCATCGTAGAAGCCCTCAATGGCAACTCGGCCGTCTGCGTCGTGCAGACTGCTGATGAGACTCGCGGCAGCGCTGAGTGGATTGGCCACCACGCCTCCAAAGATGCCGGAGTGCAGGTCAATGCCAGGCCCCCGTACCACGACTTCCATGCAGGCGATGCCCCGCAATCCGTAGGTGAGAGTGCCTACCTCAGGCGCGACCATTCCGGTGTCAGAAATGGCGACCAGATCGCAAGCCAACTCCGCGCCATGCTGCGCGAGGAATGGGGCAAGATTCGGGCTGCCAATCTCCTCCTCGCCTTCAATGAGCAGGATCACATTGAGGGGGAGCTCTCCCTGTTCAATCAAGGTTTGCTCGATGGCGCTGACATGAGCCATGAACTGCCCTTTGTTGTCGCTGGAGCCACGGCAAATCAGGCGCCCTAGCTCCTCAGTGGGCTCAAATGGAGGGTGGCGCCAAGCCTCCAGAGGCTCTGCGGGCTGCACATCGTAGTGGCCGTAGATCAGGACGGTTTTGCGTCCGGGCCGATGAACATTGCGCGCCAAGACGATCGGGTGCCCTGGGGTTTCGTGCAGTTGGCTGCTCAGTCCAATCGTGTTGAGGTGACCGTTGAGCCATTCGGCACAGGCGCGTACTTCAGGGTGGTGGGCGGGATCGGTGGATACGCTGGCGAAGCGCAGGCAGGTGAGCAGGTTTTGCAGGGCACTCATGGTTGCGCTGAATGGGGGCGCGCTGAAGTTACGCTGTCGGGGCCTGATCTGCTGCAATCGCCTCGCGGGCCTGTTCCTGCTCAGGGGTTTCCTCCTGGGCCAGTTCATGAGCGCCGCCGACGCGGAGGCTGATGCGCAGCCCATGCTTTTGGGCTGCGGTGTTCATCAACGAGCGGATCGAGCTTACCGTCAGGCCGTTTCTGCCGATGACATGGCGCACATCTTCAGGAGCGAGTTGGACGCGGTAGACCAGGGTCCCCTCCGCATTGCGGCCGCTGGCAATGCTCGCTTGCTGCGGATGGTCAATGAGGTTGGCGACGATGTAGGCGAGGAACTCGCGCAGGGCTTCTGGGGCATCCATGTCGGTACAGGTGGTTGTGGGGTGAAATCAAAAAAGCCGCCGGCTGAATTCTCAACCGGCGGCAGCGCAAAAGAGCGGAGGGAACCGTTCTGGCCTTACTGGGCCGCGTCCCGGCGAAGGTCGCGGATCAGGCTGCGAACGGTGTCGCTGGGCTGAGCGCCCTTGGCGATCCAGGCGTCAACGCGGGCGAGATCAATGTTGGCTTTGTCCTTCACTGCCTTGGGATTGTAGCTGCCGAGGATCTCAAGAAAGCGACCATCGCGCTTGAAACGCTTGTCGGCGGCAACAACGCGAAACACATGATGCCCGTGGGCACCTTCTTGACGGAGACGAATGACAACGGCCATGATAATGAAGAAAAAAGGAGGGGAAGAAAGATGAAGGGCTTTGCCTTGAAATCAAGACTGATTTTCAAGCTTTTTTGACGAATCGGAACTCGCCACAAAGCCCTCAGGTGCAGGGGGTCAGCCCTCGGCGGCCTCGGCAGCGGGTTTTGCCTTCTTGGCGGCTGGCTTCTTGGGCGCTGCCTTTTTGGCGGCGGGTTTCTTGGTGCTGGTGCGGCTGGCGCTGCGGGCGGCACCGGACTTGGCGAGAGCCTTCTTGCGGGCAAGGTAGGCTTTGCGGCGGCGACGCTTGATGATCTTGTTGAGTTGTTGGCCCATGGTAAAAAAGGAGGGGGAATGCTTGCGAAGGGTCGAGACTGCCACTGGCGCCGACCATAATCAAGGGCGGATTGTGGCCAATGCGGATCAGGGCAGGCTGAGTAATCTCGCCGCCTCTTCACTGAGGAATTTGGTGTTGGTGAAGGGTTCCCAGCTGATATCAATCCAGCGCAATCTGCCGGCGGCGTCGATCAGTGCTGCTGCGTGAAGAGGTTCCTGCTCGAAGTCGTCGTGGGCGCGGAACGCCTTGAAGGCCTCCAATGAAGGGTCGCACAGAACGGGAAAGTCGGGCATCTTGCCGCCGCTCATCTTTTCCTTGAGCTGTCCGGCCATGGACAACGGTTCCCGGGTGATGGCAATCAGGCCAATGCCCTGCCTGGTGAAGGAGTCCTGGGCTTTGGCAAAGGCATTGATTTGCTCCATGCAGTGAGTGCAGGTGGAGCCCAAGTAGAACAGCAGCAGGTGGGCTTTGCCCGCGAGTTGCGCACTGCTCCATGGTTTTCCCTCAAGACTGAGCGCCTGCCACTGTGGTGCCTGAGGCGGCGACCAGTGGATCGGGCCCAACGAACGGAGTTCAGGTCGCGGGCCGATGTCGTTGCGCTCGGGCGCGGGTTTGATCCAGGGTTGCTTGAGTCCGAGTTTCTTGGCCAAGGCCTCGAGCCTGGGGGTGACCGGCAGGTTCTTGTCCATGGCAAAAGCCAGCGCGGCCACCGACTCCATGGCTTTGCGGCACTTTTGAGATTCGCCTGCCTGATCGTAGAGCTCTGCCTTGCTGATCTGTCCTCGCAAATCAGCGGCGGATTTTTCGATCAAGGCCAAGGCCTTGGTCTTTTCGTTGAGCTCAAGCAGCATGGCCGCGGCCATTGGCTTGGGCAACTCCGTTGCCTTTTCGATCAGGGATGCGGCGTCCGTCCTGCGCTGCAAAAAAGCCTCGCCGGCCCTCAGAGTGTCAATCGCCTTTTGAATTGCCTCGGTTTTGGGGTCTGGTTTGATGGGCGCTGGGGCCTTGGGAGCAGGTTTGGCGGCGGCTGTGGTCTTGGCCTTGGTTTCGGGTTTTGCCTTGCTTGCGGCGGCAATGTTCCCCGTGGCGGAGGACTGGTTCGATGGCGAGGGCACCCCGCCGGCAGCTGAGGTGGTCGCGGTGTTGCGGCCCGGAGTTTTTTCTGGGTTCGCCGGCTTGCCCTTGTCGTTGGCTGTCTTGCCGATCTGCAGGCTTTTTGCATGCAGGTTCTGCAACTCGGTGATGTCCCCCTTGAGAGATTCAAGCTGCTTGAGAGAGAGATGCGCAATCCCGCGCGCAAGCGCGCGCTTGGCGGCGGGTGCAATTTCGCTGACGGGGCCCAGCAACGGTCCTTCGGAAAGTGCGAGCAACTCAGGCCACTGCTCCCAAGTGATGAGAGTGTCCAGCAGGCGCTGCCTGCCGTAGGAGGCGCTGCTGCCCTCTTTTTCCAAGGTGTTGAAGGCTGGGTGTCGCGGGTGGCGGATCAGGGCTTTGGCCAAGGCGATGCCATCGGCGGCGCGACCGAGCTCGTTGTAGTTGCGGATCAACCACTCCTCGTTGTGGGCGTAGTTGTGGATTTGATCGGGCAGGACCCAGTTGCGGATCATGTAGGCGTGATCCACCCGGGTGCTGGCCTCCTGCTGCCAGACGGCATCGTCAAAGCGCTTGAGCTTGGAGTAAGTGTGGCCTGGCATGTGCCACATGTGGGCAATGGCGGATGCCGCCGGCCCATTGGCGGCTGCAGATTTCAAGGCCAGTGCGGGTTTGCGGGAGTCCCAGAGGTGAATGCGGTAATGATGTGCGGGGTGCTGTGGATTGAGATCAAAGAGTTGGTCAAGAAGGGCGTCCACAGCCTGAGCGCTGCCAATGGGCACCTCGCCAGCAGCGTGCCAAATCTTCCAGATCAAAAAGGCTCTGGCCTCAGCGTCGCTGCGATCCTCCTGCACCAGGGTCTCCAGAGCCGAGATCAGGTCGCTGGAGCGTTGCTTTTTGTCGCGCTTGTCGCTGGGGCTTTGGCGAAGGTACAGGTCCCAGGCGTCAATCCATTGGCCTTCCCTTGGGGTGGCCTTGCTTTTCAAGGCTGCGGCTTTGCTGATGAATTGCCGCGCTCGCTTTTCATTGTTCACATTGGCCATGGCCAACCCCCAGTAGGCCATGGCGCAATCGGCATCCAGTGTGGCAACTTGGCGGAAGGAGCGCTCAGCCTCAAAATACCAAAAGCCGTGCAACTGGCCCAACCCCTGATTGAAGAAGGCCTGTGCCTGAGGCTTGTCGGTGCTGATTTTCAGGTGCACCTTGCCACAGTTTCCCAGCAGCGTCGCCGCCTGTCTGGGGCCCTCGTTGAAGGCCTCACCGTGAATGGAGTGACCGGGCAGGGGATCAGCAGCACCCAGGGGCGAGAGCGCCGCAGCAAGCAGCAGGCAGGAATGGCGGAAGCGGAGGGGGAGCATGATTCATGGCTGCCAACGAGCCACTGGACATCATTCCTGCGCGGCGATCTGGGTTAGTCCGCGGGTCTGCTGCCCCCTTGGCGCTCCTGTTGCCGAAATTGGGTGGGGGTCATGCGCGTCATGCGCTTGAAGTCCTTGCTGAAGAAGAATTGGTCGCTGTAGCCAACCTGTCTCGCCACCTCCTTGATCGGGTCTTCGCTCTCGATGAGGCGGTGCTTGGCCTGGTTGATGCGCTCACGCCGAAGCCAGTCAATGGGGCTGGTGCCAATGCAGCTTTTAAACAGGCGACTGAAGTGACTCTCCGACATCGAGGAGAGTGTGGCCAAGTCAGAGACTC
>JAURHS010000090.1 GCA_030833205.1 Prosthecobacter sp. | reverse complement strand
GCCAAAGCGGTCAGAAGAGCAGCAGTAGTCAAAGTTTTCATGAACAATCCTTGTTTAGACAGGGTATGGACAACGGGCAGGAAAGGCAATGCCAAAAGGCCGTGGACAGACGCAACTCTCACCCCATTTGACGCTGTTCAGCCATGGAGTGCTCAACCTGCCCCACACTCCGCCCTTGCCCTGAGGCAAAATCCGGCCATAAACCTGACTCCATGTCGCGCAGCTTCACAATCGCCGTCCTCCCTGGGGACGGCATCGGACCGGAAGTCATGGATCAGGCCCTTCGCGTCCTCGACGCCTTGGCCAGCCGGGACAACCTCTCGTTCAACTATCAACACGCCCTGGTGGGTGGCGCAGCCATTGACGCCACCGGTCAGGCCCTGCCCCCTGAAACGGTGCGCTGCTGCGAGCAGGCCGACGCCATCCTCTTTGGCTCGGTGGGCGGGCCCAAGTGGGAGAAGCTGCCCCCGGCCGAGCAGCCTGAGCGCGCCGCCTTGCTGCCGCTGCGAAAGCACTTTGGCCTGTTCGCCAACCTGCGCCCTGGAGTTTGTCACCCGGCCTTGGCCAGCTCCTCGCCCATCCGCCCTGATTTGGTGGAAGGCGGCTTCGATGTGCTTTGCGTGCGAGAGCTGACCGGCGGCCTGTACTTCGGCCAGCCCAAGTCCCGCACCACCCTGCCCGATGGCGACATCGAGGTGATTGACACCATGGTTTACAAAAAGAGCGAGATTGCCCGCATCGGCCATGTGGCCTTCCAAGCCGCCATGCAACGGCGCAAGCTGGTCACCAGCGTGGACAAGGCCAATGTGCTGACCAACTCGGTGCTGTGGCGCGAGACCATGATTGAAGTCGCTGCCCAGTACCCTGAGGTCACACTGCAACACCTCTATGTGGACAACGCCGCCATGCAGCTGATCAAGGCGCCGCGCAGTTTCGATGTGATGGTCACCGAGAATCTCTTTGGCGACATCCTCAGCGACGAGATGGCCATGATCGCCGGCTCACTGGGCATGCTGGCCAGCGCCAGCTTGGGCAAGCCGCGTGGAGATGGCTTGTACTTTGGGCTGTTTGAGCCCAGCGGAGGCACCGCCCCGGACATTGCCGGCAAGGGCATTGCCAATCCCATTGCGCAGATTCTCTCCGCTGCCCTGCTGCTGCGTTTCTCTCTGGGTCTTGAGGCTCAGGCCAAGGCCATCGAGGATGCCGTCAAGGCTGTGATCGAGGCAGGTTTGCGCACCGGTGACATTGACTCTGGCGCCGCGGGCACCCGCCGCGTCAACACCCGCGAGATGGGCGACGCCGTGATCGCCGCTCTCAAGGCCTGATCGGGACCAACGGCCAACCCCTAGTGTCATGACCATCCGGCTCAACGGCGAACAGAGACCACTGGATCAGGCGCAGCCCCTGCTGCAGTTGCTCAAGGAGTTGGGTTTGGAGGGGCACCCTGTTGTCGTTGAACACAACCGACGCGCCCTGACGGGCTCCGAAATCGGGCACTGCGTGGTCAGCCCCGGCGATGAGTTGGAGATTGTGCGCATCAGCGCAGGAGGCTGAGTTCCTCGCGCTCTCAGCGCAGCTGCGCGCCCAACCTCAATCCCTGCAGGGTTCTCTGCAATTGTTGCTCGAGGTACTGGTTGAGGGCCTGCTTTTGAGCGGCATTCAGATCTGCCGCACCCGCCAGAATTTCGGCATTGGCCTGACGCTGCAATTGCTCCCACTGCTGCAGGTTGGCGGGAGTGCTGCCCCCGGGCTGCGTGAGGCGCTGAAGTGAGGCGCCCAGGGCAGAACTGCGATTGCGCCGTTGCTGCGCCAGGCTTTCGATGAGGCGTTCCTCCTGCTCGACACTGAGGTTGCCACCGGAGGCAGCAAACACGCTTCGCCCCTGGGATTCAAACTGGCTTCGTTCCCGACGGCTGCCTTCGTAGCGTTGGAAGCGCGCCCAGTCCTCCTCGTTGTTGAGAAAGGCGCGAATGGTCTGCAGGAACTGCTTCTGCCCCTCAGCAGCCTGCTCAATGATCTGCTGCCGTTGCTGCGGAGTCTTGCTGGCATCGAGCAACTGCATGCCCACATCAGCCTCGTGCTGGGCGCGCTTGGAGAGCAAATCCTTGAAATGTGCCCGCTCCTGCGGGTCGAGTTGCAACTGCTCAAAAAGACGGAAGTATGTGCCTTCGACTTCCACCTCCTGCTGGCGCTGCAGCAACTGCTTGACCTGAGGATCGTTGACCATCTGGCGCAGAGCGGCACCGGCCACGGGGGAAGCATTGGGCATCGCCGGGGGCGCGACCGCTGATCCCGGGCCTGGCGCATTACTGACCGCAGGAAGGGTTGCCGACGGGGTTGCCGCAGGCTTGACCGCTGCGGTCGCTCTGAGTTTTTCCTTGAGTTGAGCGATCTCCTGTTGCGCTCGTGCCCATTGTTCAGCAGTGGGCAGATCCCTCTGGGAATCGGGGCTTGGCGAGGCCGCACGCCAGACCAGTGCGGCAAGCAGAATCACATTGCCCAACGCCAGAATGAGGGTCGGCCGTTTCATGGTTGCGAATCAGGGACCGCCGCGGCACCAGCCCCCTTGCTGAAGCGAATGTCCTGCGCCTTTTCAATGAAGACGGTGTCCTCACAAATGTTCTTGGCGTGGTCGCCAACGCGCTCCAAAAAGCGCGCCACAAAAATGAGGTGCAAGTAGGCCTGCAGTGGATTTTCGCGGCTTTCCATGATCTGCAACAACTCTGCGTCCAGACTTTTTTCAGCGGCATCCAACTCCTTGTCCTGCAAACGAGCCGCAGCGGCCGCCTCGCTGTTGGCATCGGCAAAGGCCTGCAGACTGGCGCTTAAATTGCGCAGGCAAATCTGATAGACAGGCTCGATGAGTTTGATCTCCGCAATCTCGGGCAACAGGTTGATGTGCCTGGCGCGCTTGGCAATGCTGCTGGCCTGATCGGCAATGCGCTCCAGATTGCTGGCCACGCGCATGGTGCCCATGACCTGGCGCAGGTCGTGTGCCGTGGGTTGGAATTTCAACAGGATCTGCATGCCCAACTGGTCGATGGATTTCTCCAATTCATTGACATCCTGATCGGCGGCAATCGCCGCATTGCACAGGTCCGTGTCGCGCTCGAGCAGGCCGCGCATGGCGTCGCCGAGATTCTTGCGCGCCATGCTTGCCATCGTAAGCACCTGCTCACGCAGACGGCTCAGGGCTTGATTGAAGGAACTGAGGATGTGTTCGTGCATGGGGTGCCAGGGGGCTGAGTCTCAGGGAAACCATACCTGCGTCGTCTCACCAGCGCAAGCCCCCTGCACTGATGCGCCCAGGCCTCAATGCAGTTGGGCCTGCAGCTCGGCCTCAAAATCGCCCACCACCTGGTCCCAGCCACGGGCCTTGACCGCGTCTCGCGCTGCCTCTCGCCGCGCGACCAGGCCAGCGCTTGCCCAACTCTGCGCCGCCTCATCCACCCGCTGCAGGAAGGCCGACTCATCGCCCCTGGCCGCCAACCAGCCGCTGCGCCCACTCTGAATCAACAAAGCGGCCGCCGCATCGTCATACGCCACCACGGCCAAACCACTGGCCATGGCCTCAGCCACCACATTGCCATAGGTTTCACTGAGGCTGGGAAAGATGAAGTAATCCGCGCTGGCATAGCAGCGCGCCAACTCAAGGCCCGTGCGAGCCCCCAGCCAATGCACTTCAGGATGCCCATGGCGCAAGCTCTCCCACAGCGGGCCATCGCCAACGACCACCGCCACGGCCTTGGGGTGATGGGCCCTGAAGCGCTGCACGGCACGCAAAAAAAGCGGCAGGTTTTTCTCAGTAGCCACTCGGCCCACCAGCAAAAGCACAGGGGTCTGATCCCCAGCTCCCCACTGGGCCCGCAGCTCCGCGCAGCGCCGCAGGGGCGAGAATCGCTGCGTGTCCACCCCGCGACCGAGCAGGCCAACACTGGGCAAGCCCCAAGCCTTGAGCATTGCCACAGCCTGGCTGCCCGGGGTCAGCACCCGGCGGCTGCGGGCATGAAACGACCGCAGCCAGCACTTGGCCAAACGCTGCAGACCAGGCAGGCGATAGCCTGGCAGGTAGTCCTGAAAATGTGTGTGAAAACCACTGATTACCGGCAAACCCAAACGAGCTGCGGCCCGCTGGGCGCTCCATCCGGCAAGGGACTCCGTGGCCACATAAAGCACCTGCGTGCCTGCGGCCTTGAGCAAAGCCTCAATCTCCCCGGGGCGCGGTAGCGCCAGTCGCAGGCCGGGATAACGCGGCAGCGGCAGCGAGGGCAGCACCACGCGGCGGATGGCAGTCTCCGGCACGCCAGCCTCTGCCGCCGCGGCAGTGATGACCAGCACCCCATGACCACGCGCGGCAAGGCCCTGGGCAAAGGACTGCAGGGATCCTGCCACCCCATTGATCTGGGGCGGGTAGGTGTCGCTGACCATGGCCAACTGCATGAGACAGCACTTGCTGGCAGAAAAGGCCGCTCAGGCAAGGAAAACCCTGCCCCATGAACGGGTTCAAGTCAGGCAGCCTTGACTTTGCCTGCCAAGGGCGAAAGGTGCAGGTCTGCATGCCGCGCATTCTGGTTGTTGAAGATGAACCCGACATCAGCGGCCTGATCGCGCTGCAGCTCAAACGACAGGGCCACGAGTGCCACTGCGTGGGCAATGGCCTGGAAGCGCTGCCCGCCGCCATTGCCAATGAGCCGGATCTGGTGCTCTTGGACTGGATGCTGCCGGGCCTCGATGGCCCCGGAGTGCTCAAGGCCCTGCGCGGCGATGCCCGCACCCGCGAGATTCCAGTGGTCCTGCTCACCGCACGCAGCCGCACCGCCGACCGCATCCAAGGCCTGGAGTGCGGCGCCGATGATTACCTCACCAAGCCCTTCTCCCCGCGCGAGCTCAATCTGCGCATTGAGGCGATCCTGCGCCGCAGTCACAAGGTGACCCATGTCTCGGAGCTGCGCCTCGGCGCCTGGCGGATTGATCGCCGCAACCTCAAGGCCTACTTCAAGGAAGCCATGCTGGATCTGACCTCCACCGAATTCAAGCTGTTGGCCACCCTGATCGAGAACCCGGCCGTGGTCCACACGCGTGCGGATCTTCTGCGCGTGGTCTGGGGCTACAGTGATGAGGTGCACTCGCGCACCCTGGACACCCACATCAAGCGCCTGCGCGAGAAACTCGCCTCCTGCGCCGACTGCATCACCACAGTGCGCGGCATTGGCTATCAATTCACTGCCTGATCCATGTTCTGGCCCGTCGTTTTTCTGCTGACTGTTTTTTTTGGCGTGCTGATGTGGCGTGCCAAGCGGCAGCAGCAAAGGCTTCTGGCCCGTCTCTGCGCGGCCGCTGGCCTTCCAAGCACCAGCCCCGAGGCCCTGCAGGCCGCCCTGCGCGAGTCGAGGCAACAGCGCGAGCAACTGCAACTGGACTTGGCCAGAGCTGCCCTCTTCGAGGGCTTGTTGGGCGAGGTGCCTCAGGGACTGGCCCTGCTCGACGCCGAGGTCCGCGTCATTCATGCCAATCCAGCCTTGGGCCGGCTCTTTGGTTGCGGCCAGCCCAGTGCGGCGCAAACGCTGGTGAGTTGGCTGCGCCACCATGAAGTCCAGGAACTGGCGCTGCAGGTGTTGGCTCAAGAACAGCCCAAGAGTCTGCGCCTTGAACTGCCGGCCACCAGCGCACAGGCCGGTGGGCTGTTTGTGTTGCTGCGCATGAGCCTCATGGAGTCAGCAGCCTGCCCGCAGGCCCGCCTGCTGCTGTGGGCTGAGGACATCACGGACGCCGCGCTCAACGAGCAGATCCGTCGCGATTTTGTGGCCAATGCCTCCCACGAGCTGCGCACGCCGCTGACGCTCATTCAGGGCTATCTGGAGTACCTTGATCAAGAGGCCCACGACCCGCAGGCCGTGCTTCAGGCGCAACAGGTGATGAACCGACACTGTCAGCGCATGGTGCGGCTGGTGGAGGACATGCTCAGCCTCTCCAAGTGGGAGGGCAGCGGCAGCCCTCTTGAAGCGCTGCCCATCGCCTTGGTTGACTGCTGGAATCTGGCGTTGGAACGCCTCCAGCCAATGATGGAAGAGCGTCAGGTGGAGGTGAGCGCGGACTTCGGCCCCGAGGGCTGCCGCATTCTGGGCGACCGCAGTGCCTGGGAGCAGGTCTTCACCAACCTGCTGGAAAACTCCCTCAAGGAAAACCCAGGCCGCGCCCTGCACCTCAGCGCCAAGGTCCGCCACGAGGCTGCGGGGACTCTGCACTTGGAGGTGGCGGACAACGGCATTGGCATTGCCGCCCACGACCTGCCCTTCATTTTCCGGCGCTTCTTCCGCGGTCGCAAGGACCACGGCCAACAGATCCCGGGCACCGGGCTGGGCCTGAGCATCGTGCGCCATGCCGTGGAGGCCCATGGCGGGCAGATCACCGCCCGCAGCACCCCTGGAGTGGAGACTGTGTTTGAGATCCACCTGCCCGTGCAGGCTTCTGCCCAGGCCCAGCGCGCCTGAGACTGGCATTGCGCGGGCTTGACCGCGGGGCCTTTGCGCTCAAGCCTGCAGGCTCAACCCCTTGCCTGTGAGAGAAGACCCCTCCATCCCCAACGACGCGCGCTTTGAAACCCGCGCGATTCATGTCGGTCAGGACCATCGCGAAGCCACCGGCGCCGTGATCCCGCCGATCTACATGACCTCCACCTTCGAGACAGGCAACCCGGAGGGATTTGATTACACGCGCAGCGGCAACCCCAACTTCCGCAACCTGCAGGCCGCCCTCGCCAGCCTTGAGGGCGCGCAGCACTGCACGGTGTTTGCCAGCGGCGTTTCGGCCATCACGGCCGTGGTCTCCACCCTGCAAAGCGGAGACCTCATTTTAAGCGAACAAAACATCTACGGCTGCACCTACCGTCTCTTTGAGCGGGTGCTGCGCAAGTTTGGCGTGCGCATCGAATACGCCGACTTCACCCAACCCGAGGCCGCCGCGCGCATCGCGCAACTCAAACCGCAACTGCTGTGGTTGGAATCGCCCACCAACCCCATGCTCAAGGTGCTCGACATCGCCGCCTTGAGCGCCGCCGCGCATGCCGTGGGCTGCGCCGTGCTGGTGGACAACACCTTTGCCTCCAGCCTGCTGCAACAGCCTCTGTCCCTTGGCGCAGACCTTTCACTGCTGAGCACCACCAAGTACAGCAACGGCCACAGCGACGCGCTGGGAGGCGCGGTCTGCAGCAATGACCCGAGCTGGCAGGAGCGCATGATCTTCGCCCAAAAAGCGCTGGGCCTGCAGCCCAGTCCCTTTGATTGCTGGCTGACTTCGCGCGGCCTCAAGACTCAAGCCCTGCGCATGCGCTGCCACAGCGACAACGCCCTGGAGCTGGCCAAGCGCCTGGAGGCGCATCCGCGCGTGCGCAGCGTGAAATACCCCTTCCTGCCCAGCCACCCGCAATTCGCCTTGGCGCAGCGCCAGATGAAGGCCGGCAGCGGCATGCTGCTGGCTGACTTTGGACACACTCAGGCACAGGCCCTGGCCTTGGTGAAACAACTGCGCCTGTTTGCCCAAGCCGAAAGCCTGGGCGGCATTGAAAGTCTGGTCTGTCACCCCGCCACGATGACCCATGCCTCGGTGCCGCGCGAGGTGCGCGAGGCCGCCGGCATCACCGAGGGCCTGCTGCGTTTCTCGGTGGGCATTGAGCATGTTGACGATCTCTGGAATGACCTTGGCCAAGCCTTGGAACGCCAACCTGCCAACGCCTGAAGCAGCCCATCACCTTCCCTCTCCCCCCACCATGCCTGAATTCCATTACCAACCCCTCATCGAACTGGCCAAGGACGACACGCAGTACCGCCTGCTGACCCGCGAAGGCGTCAGCCTCTCCAGCTTTGAGGGCAAGCCTGTGCTTGTGGTCAAGCCCGAGGCCCTCACCCTGCTGGCGGCCCAGGCCTTTCACGACATCAACTTTTTCCTGCGTCCCGCGCATCTGCGGCAGGTGGCCGGCATTTTGGATGACCCCCTCGCCAGCGACAATGACCGCATGGTGGCCCTCACCCTGCTGAAAAACGCCGATGTGGCCTCGGCAGGACTGCTGCCCTTCTGCCAGGACACAGGCACCGCCATCATCATGGGCAAAAAAGGCCAGCAGGTCTGGAGTGGCGGCGATGACAGCGAGGCGCTCTCACGCGGTGTCTTTCAAGCCTACACCGAGAACAACCTGCGCTACTCGCAAAACGCGCCACTGAATCTCTACGAGGAAAAAAACACCGGCAGCAACCTGCCCGCACAGATCGACTTGAGCGCCACCGGCGGCGACCAGTACGATTTTCTCTTCATTGCCAAGGGCGGCGGATCCGCCAACAAAACCTACCTCTACCAGGAGACTCGCGCAGTCCTCAACCCCAAGACCATCGTCAAATTCCTGACCGAAAAAATGGTAAGCCTGGGCACGGCAGCCTGCCCGCCTTATCACCTGACCTTCGTCATCGGCGGCACCTCTGCGGAGTCCACGCTCAAGCATGTCAAACTGGCCAGCACCAAATACTACGACCACCTGCCCACCAGCGGCAACGCCCATGGCCGCGCCTTCCGCGTGCCCGAACTCGAGGAGCAACTCCTTGAGGCGGCAAGACAATGCGGCATTGGCGCCCAATTCGGCGGGCGCTACTTCGCGCTGGATGTGCGCGTGATTCGACTGCCGCGCCACGGCGCCTCCCTGCCCATTGGCATCGGGGTCTCCTGCTCGGCAGACCGCCAGGCCAAGGGCAAGATCACCGCCGAGGGCGTGTTTCTGGAGCAGCTGGAAACTCAACCCCTGAAATACATCCCCGAGGCCCTGCGCCATCGTCAGGACGGCGAAGTGGTCCGCATTGACACCCGACGCCCGATGGCCGAGATCCGCGCCGAACTCTCCCGCCACCCGGTCACCACCCGCCTGGCACTCAGCGGCCCCATCATCGTGGCTCGCGACATCGCCCACGCCAAGCTCAAGGAGCGCCTCGATCAGGGCCTGCCCCTACCGGATTATTTCAAGGATCACCCGGTGTATTACGCCGGCCCGGCCAAGACCCCGGCGGGCATGCCCAGTGGCAGCTTTGGTCCCACCACGGCGGGGCGCATGGACAGTTATGTCGAATTGTTCCAATCCCATGGCGGCAGCATGATCATGATCGCCAAGGGCAATCGCGGCCCTGAAGTCACCGCTGCCTGCAAACGCCACGGTGGCTTTTACCTCGGCAGCATTGGCGGCCCCGCAGCCATTCTGGCCAAGGAAAACATCCGCAAGGTTGAAGTCGTCGAGTTCCCCGAGTTGGGTATGGAAGCCATCTGGAAGATTGAGGTCGAGGACTTCCCCGCCTTCATCTTGGTGGACGACAAGGGCAACGACTTCTTCCAAAGCGTCGGCTCGGGCTGCAGCATGCCGCATCACTGATCAAGTCTTGGACGCGGCAGCGTTCTTCTTCAGCGATGATCATCGATGTCCACAGCCACCTCTGGAATTTCCCTGCCGACTTCAGTGCGGACTTCATGGCTCAAGCCGGGCGCGCGCGCCCTGGCGTGGCCGTGGACTTGAGCGCCAGACGCGCCGACTACCTCGCTGCCGCAACGCCCGACACCCGCACGGTGGTCTTTGGCGGCAAGGCCAGGCTCTCCGGGCTGTGGGTGGATGATGCCCTCATCGCCGCCCAGGTCGCCCGAGAACCCGAGCATCTGATCGGTTTTTTATCCCTCGACCCCACGCAACCCGGCTGGCTTGAGGAATTGCACTTTGGCCATCAGCAACTCGGTCTGCGCGGGATCAAACTCATGCCCATGTACGCCGGCTTCAGCCCCGACGAAGCGCGGCTGGAACCGCTCTGGGATTATGCGCAGAACCACGGACTGCCTGTGTTGCTGCACAGCGGCACCACCTTCATTGCGCAGGCCCCGCTGGCCTACACCCTGCCGCGCCTCATCGAGCCCGTGGCCCTGAACTTCCCGCGACTGCGCATCATCCTGGCCCATCTGGGCCACCCCTACGAGGGCGAATGCTTGGTGACCATCCGCAAGCACGAGCATGTCTACGCCGACATCAGCGCCCTGCACTACCGGCCCTGGCAATTCTACAACGCTCTGATGCTGGCGCAGGAATACGGTGTCTGGCACAAGCTGCTGTTTGGCACCGACTTCCCCTTCACCACGGTGCGCTCCACCATCGATGGCCTGCGCAGCCTCAACGGCATGCTCGAAGGCAGCCGCCTGCCGCGTCTCGACGAGGCGCAGATTGAGGCCATGATCCACCGCGACAGCCTTGGCCTGCTTGGCCTTGCCTGAGCCAATGCCGGGCGGCGCGGGATGCGGATTCAACGCCGGCGCCAGCGTGTGCCCCAGGCCACGCTCCACTGGTACTTGCGCGCGTGCTCGCGGATCACAAAGGGCAGATCGCGCTCCAGCTCCAATTCGAAATCAGCACCCAGGGCGGCCTTGAGCCAGTCCTGGGTGCTGCCCTGCGGCCAATGCTGCGGCGGCGTGAACTCAGCCAGCCAGGTGCATGGCGTGGTCAGCAACAATTGGCCACCGCTGCGCAGCAAATCAGGCAGCCTTTGCAGCAGAAGCTGCGGTTGGCTCAGGCGGCAAAGCAGATTGGCGGCGTGCACCAGATCCACCGGCCCCAAGTCCTGCGGCAGATGCATCGCATCGCCCTGAAAAAACGACAGCCCTCCTGCCTGCCAGCCCTGTGGGGCCTGCGCGCTGAGATCAGTGTACACATGCCCCTGCTCCCAGCGCCGGTAAGGCAGCGGCCCCTGCTTGAGGGCCTCGGCGGCCTGCACAAAGCGATGGCTGAAATCCATGCCCCGCACCTGCCAGCCCAGGGCTGCCAGCTCAAAGCTGCTGCGGCCCACGGCGCAGCCCAAATCCAGAGCCTGAGCAGGCAACTGCGTCCGGTCGAGCAGTTCGTGCACGCTACGGGCGGCAAAGCCCAGGGCCTGCTGCGGTCCCTCTGCCCAAGGCAGGACCTCGGTAGCGCTGCCGTAGTGAAACAGCAGGTACTCATCGAGCAGGCGGCGGGTCTCGTAGATGTTGTCCATGAACGGCCACCGTGCAGGGGGGCAGCGGCCTTGGCAATGACGCAAGTTTCCCCTTGCTCAGGCCCTCGGGCCTTGAACATTGGGCCTCCCTCCATGAGCAAATCCCCCATCACCGTCTCGGTCACCGGCGCCGCCGGCCAAATTGGTTACTCGCTGCTGTTTCGCATTGCCTCGGGCGCGCTGTTTGGCCCGGACCAGCCCGTGAAGCTGCGCCTCATCGAGATCCCTGACGAGAAGGCGATGAACGCCCTCAAGGGCGTGTGCATGGAACTGGATGACTGCGCCTTTCCGCTGCTGCACTCCATCACCCCCACCAGCGACCTGAATGAGGGCTTCTCCGGCACCAACTGGGCCATTTTGGTGGGAAGCGTGCCGCGCAAGGCTGGCATGGAACGCAAGGACCTGCTGAGCATCAACGGCAAGATCTTCACTGGCCAGGGCCAGGCCATCGCGCGCAACGCCGCCTCGGATGTGCGCGTGCTGGTGGTGGGCAACCCCTGCAACACGAACTGCCTCATCGCCATGAACAGCGCCCCTGAGGTGCCCAGCAATCGCTGGTTTGCGATGACCCGTCTGGACGAAAACCGCGCCAAGAGCCAACTGGCCACCAAGGCCGGCGTGCTGGCCAGCAGCGTGAGCAATCTCGCCATCTGGGGCAACCACAGCGCCACCCAGTACCCGGACTTCTTCAATGCCCGCATCGACGGCAAGCCGGCCACCGAGGTCATCAGCGACCACGACTGGCTCAAGGGCGATTTCATCAAGACCGTGCAGCAGCGCGGCGCGGCAATCATCGCCGCCCGCGGCCTGTCCTCTGCAGCCTCCGCGGCCAATGCCGCCTGCGACACCGTGCGCAGCGTCAGCCAAGGCACGGCCAACGGCGACTGGACCAGCGTTGCCGTGTGCAGCGACGGCAGCTACGGCATTGAAAAGGGCCTGATCTTCTCCTTCCCCGTGCGCACCAGCGCCCAGGGCTGGGAAATTGTGCAGGGCGTGCCGGTCAACGAATTCAGCCAGGCCAAGATCAAGGCCACCGAGGACGAACTCAAGGAAGAGCGCGCCGCGGTGCGCGAGTTGGGGCTCATCAAGTAGTTGAGCCCTCGCGGCAGGTGCTGCGCTGCACCAAGCTCACGAGCCCATCGAGGCTGCGCTGTGTCGCGCCCTCGTGGGCCTGCAGCGCCTGTCGGCCCGCCTCTGCCATGGCCGCAGCGCGCGCAGCATCGCGCAGCAGCGGCTCAATCGCCGCAACCAATTCTCCGGCATCGCGCAGAGCCAGGGCGGCTCCGCTTTGGCCAAGCAGGGCCATGACCGCCTCAAAGTTTTCCATGTGCGGCCCCACCAGCACCGGCTTGCCCGCCAACACGGCCTCCACCGGATTTTGCCCGCCGCGCCCCAGAAAACTCTTGCCCACAATAACCACATCGGCCAGACACTGCCAGGCCCGCAGCTCACCCGTGCTGTCAATCAAGAGCACGGGCAGGCCATGCTCCTCACCCTCTGCCGCCGCCTCAGCCAACTGTGAGCGGCGCTTCACGCGACACCCCAAGGCTTGAAGTTCGGCAGCCAGCTCAGCGGCGCGCTCGACATGACGCGGCACCACCATCAAGACCAGGCCAGGATGGGCGGCGCGCAGTTGGAACAGCGACTGCAGCAACAGGGCCTCCTCGCCAGGGTGCGTGCTGGCCAGAAGCACGCGCGGATGGCGTGCGTCCATGCCGGCCTGCTGCATCACGCCGCGCAGGGCTTGCACCTGGCCCGCATCGGCCTGTGCGCCCTGCGGATCAAACTTGATGCTGCCACAATGCTGCAAGGCCTCAGGACGCACCCCAAGACCCTGCAATCTGGCGGCATCCGCCGCCTCCTGAACCTGCACCACATCGAGCAGACCATACCATGGGGCCACCCAGCGCCGCAGCCAGCCCAAGCGCTTTTCAGAGCGCGCTGAGAGCCGGGCATTGACCAAGGCCACGGGCAATGAGGCCGCATGCGCAGCCATCATCCAATTGGGCCAAAGCTCGGCCTCCACCAACACCAGCAATGCAGGGCGCAGGCGTCTGATGAAACCCGTGGCAACCCCAGGCAGATCCAGCGGCGCGCGCAGCACCACCACCCTGCCCTGACGCGACTGCGCAAACTCCCTGGCCAGAGCCTGCCCCGTGGGCGTGGTGACGGAAAGGGCAAAGCCCTGCTGGGGATGCTGCCGCAACCAAAGCGCGATGAGCTTGGTGGCAATGCCCACCTCGCCCACGCTCACCGCGTGAATCCACACCGGACCGCGCCCGAGCGCGGCCAGTTCCTCGCGGCGCTGTGGAGTCCAGCGCCCAAGCGATTCCAGCGCATCGCGCCAGGATCCACCACGGCGGCGCATCTTGCGCAGTGCCCCTGGCAGCATGGCCAACAAGGCCAGCGGCAGAAGCAGGTTGTACAAGAGCAGCGAGGGCAGCATCAGCCCCCATCAAAGACGCCATTGCGCCTCCAGACAAGTGCGGCTTGCAGTCGCTGGCCCACCGAGGGCCAGAGATCACTTCGGCTGGGTCATCGCGATGCAATGCAGCGCGCCGCCCTCAGTCACCAGATCCTTGCACAGCACGGGGATAATCTCGCGCCCTGGGAAGCATTCGGCGATCTTGTCCTCGGCGATCTGGTCCTTTTTCTTCTGCCCGAAGATCGGCACCATGACCGCATTGTTGAGGATCAGGAAATTGGCATAGCTGGCGGGCAGGCGGTTGAGGCGCCAGTCCTTCATTTCGATGGCCGTGGGCATCTCGATTTCGATGATCTCAAGCTTGCCGCCACCCGGCAGACGCACATCATCGAGTTGCTCGCGAATCTGCTTGAGAACCTTGTAGTTGGGGTCGGTCTCCTTGGATTCCACCATGCAGATGACCGCGTCATCGCGCACGAATCGCACCAGATCATCGATGTGGCCGTCGGTGTCATCGCCCTCGATGCCGCGCTTGAACCACACAATGTCGGTGACGCCGAGCATCGCCTTGAGCTCCTTCTCCACCTCAGCCTTGGTGCGGGCCTTGCCGCCGTT
>JAURHS010000222.1 GCA_030833205.1 Prosthecobacter sp. | reverse complement strand
GGGCTCTCAACAGCAGCGAAAACCCAGGAATTAAAAATAACCTTCCTTCTTGCGATCCTCCATCGCCGTCTCGCTGCGGCGATCATCGGCGCGGGTGCCGCGCTCCGTCTGCCGCGCGGCAGCCACTTCAGCCACCACCTCATCGAGATTGCTGGCGCTGCTCTCAACGGCCCCCGTGCAGGTCGCATCACCGACGGTGCGGAACCGCACAAGCCTCTCGGCCACCTTGGGGCGCTCCTCATCAAGAATGGGGATGATCCCCGTCGTCGCATCCAGCAACTGACCCTGACGCTCAAAGACCAGGCGCTTGTGGGCAAAATAAAGCGAGGGCAGTGGAATGGCCTCCTGCCGGATGTATTGCCACACATCCATCTCCGTCCAATTGCTCAGGGGAAAGACCCGAAAGTGCTCCCCAAAGTGCTTGCGGCCATTGAACAGATTCCACAACTCAGGACGCTGGTTCTTGGGGTCCCATTGCCCGAACTCATCGCGGTGGCTGAAGAAACGCTCCTTGGCGCGGGCCTTTTCCTCGTCGCGGCGACCGCCGCCCAAACAGGCATCAAAGCCATGCTCCTCAATGCTGTCGAGCAGGGTCACAGTCTGCAGCTTATTGCGGCTGGCATAGGGCCCCTTCTCCTCCTGGACCCTGCCCTCATCAATGCTTTTCTGCACACTGCCAACCACCAACTCAGCGCCGACCTCCTTCACAAACCAATCGCGGTAAGTCATCGCCTCAGGAAAGTTGTGGCCGGTGTCCACATGCAACAACTTCATGGGAATCCGGGAGGGATGGAACGCCTTGCGGGCCAACCAAGCCATCACGATGCTGTCCTTGCCGCCGGAAAACAGAAGCGCTGGCTTTTGAAATTGGGCAGCAGTCTCGCGCAGCACATAGATGGCTTCACTCTCCAAAAACTGCAGATGGGTCATGGTCGAACTCATGGAAAAAATCAGGCTTTGGTTTCATCAGTCAGCAACTTCGCATGCAGGCCACACTCATGCTTCTCATCGCCCTTGGCAGGATCGTAATAGGTCATCTCGTTGGGCAGGCCGTGCAGGCTGAGGTATTCCTCGAGCTTGGGAGCAGTCCAATCCAAAATGGGATTGACCTTCAGGCACTGGAACTTTGCATCCCACTGCACAGCCCTCAGGCTCGCTGCCCGCTGGGGATTTTGTTCACGGCGTAGGGCAGTGATCCAGACCTTGGGCGCCAACTCGCGCATGCCGCGCTCAAAAGGCTCCAACTTCATCACCCGACTGAAGCTCTCCACAGCGGCAACCTGATCCGGCGTCGGCAAATGACCACCGTTGAGCGCAAGCCAGTGAGCAGCCGTCTGCCGGGGAAGGTAGGCACGCAGATCCAAGGCCAACTGACTGCGGCAACGCTCGGCAAAAAGGTAGGTCTCAGGGAGATTCGCACCGTGATCAACCCAGAGTACAGGCACCCCTGACCTGGCCGAGGACACCAAGTGCAAAATCACGGCCTCGTAGGGCCGGAAATTACTCGTGACCATTGCCCCAGGCTGCGCCACTGCCCAGGCCACGATCTCCGCGGCACTGGCACCGGAAAGTTGATGATTGAACTGTTCGATTTCGTTCTCCGTCATGGGCGTAAAAGCTAAATCCAATTCTTGATCTGAAAAGTGGGAAATTGAAGCGGGCAAGAAAAAACCCCTCTCCGCGAGGAGAGGGGTTTGTAATCTGGCAGCGTCCTACTTTCGCATGGCCTATAGCCATACTATCATCGGCGCAACAGCGTTTCACTTCCGTGTTCGGAATGGGAACGGGTGGTACCGCTGTGCCATGGCCACCAGACGACTGGGGAGCAGGTCTGCCCTCCAGGGTGTCTGGTCACCGGACCAACACAGGGCGACGCCGGGGGGCGCCACCACTGACGAGGTTCTCTGACAACTGCATACAGAAGTAATAAAACAAATTTTTTCCGAGCCAACAACTTGGCATTGAAATGGTCAATGCAAGACAAACGGATGATTAGTACCACTCAGCTGAACGCATTACTGCGCTTGCACCGGTAGCCTATCAACGTGGTAGTCTTCCACGATCCTTCAGGGAAAGCTTATCTC
>JAURHS010000173.1 GCA_030833205.1 Prosthecobacter sp. | reverse complement strand
CACCAAATGGGCCGTCTCACTGATGCGCAGATTCTGCGGTGTGATCACCACACCCTGGCCGCGCAGCTTGGCCATTTCTTCAAGCAGGCCCATAGGGTCGAGAACAACGCCATTGCCAATGATGCAGAGCTTTTCCTGCCAGAGAATGCCACTGGGAATGAGATGCAGGATGTACTTCTGGCCGTTGTTGATGACGGTATGACCGGCATTGCTGCCTCCGGCGGCTCGCACCACCACACCGGCGCGCTCGGTGAGAAAGTCTACGATTTTGCCTTTGCCTTCATCGCCCCACTGGGCGCCGACTACGATGGTATTGGACATGGAATAAGGGGTGGCGGCAGGAGACCGCAAAGAGGGGGAATGTGGTGCCTGGGCGAGGCACCGCGAGACCGGGCCTTGGGCCGCGGCCAATCAGACACTGAGGTTGAGGAAGGTTTGGATGGCATAACCAGCCACCCCCAGACCAACCAAGCCGAGGAAGTAAAACAAGGCATAGCCGCTGGGTTTGGCCTTGGCCTTGGGACCAAAGCCGCGGCGAATGCCTTTGGGCAGCGGTTGAGAGCCGTAATCACCCTGTGAGCTGCTGCTGAAGCTTTGAGGGGCCTCGGACTCGATCTCGCCATGCGCTGCATCGTCGCCCCAGAAGGTGACTTCAACATGGCCAACACTGAAGCTGCCACCGCTGGCCATCTGCACGCTTTCAATGCGCTGCCCGGCAACAGAGGTGCCGTTGGTGCTGCCAAGGTCGGTGAAACTCCAATGCTCTCCGTCGAATTGGAACTGCCCGTGGTGGCTGGAAATGGAATCGTGGCTGATCTGGATGGAATTGTCCTCAGCGCGCCCCACGGTGACGATTTCCGTGGTGAGTTCCGCTTCGCCGCTTTGCCCCTCGGGGGTGATGAATTGAATCTTGGCCATGAGCAGCTTGGGATTTAGCAGGGCTTTGGGGGAAGGGCAAGACGGAATCTACCCCATCCAGGGAAGAGTGCGGGGAACAGCCCTCAATGACAGAGTGTGTCTTGTTCTGGCTTGATTCAGAGCTGGTTGTGAACCCTGGCGAGGGCCATGAGAATGTAGCTGGTGCAAAGCACGGCGTCGCTCTCCATCCAGCGGCCTTCACTGTTGGCCCAGGAGCCATCGCCGCCTTGTTGGGACAGCAACCGCTGGCCCAGGTCCACGCGCCAATCCACCTGCTTGCCGTCCTTGGTCTTGAGGTAGTCAATCTTGGCGGTGGCCAGGGCCTTGGCCATGGTGTGGAAGTAATAGAACTTGCCTTGGTTCCCCAAGCCTGGGTTTTCGTCCAGGGTGTAGTTCTCACTGAGCCACTGAAGGACGGCCTTCACTGAGGGGTCTCCCTTGTCCAGCCCGGCGTAGATGAAACTCAGCAGACCGGCGTAGCTGATGCTGCCATAGCTGCGCAAGGCCACTCGGCCGTCCTTGGTCTTGGTCTCACCGCCGCGGGTCTCTCCTGGGCTGTAGATGAAGCCGCCCTTGTCCTTGGGGTCGTCACTGACCCAGGAGGCCTTGTTCTGTGGCATATTTTGGCAGTTCTTGATGAACTCAATGGCCGCGGAGAAATTGAGTTGTGGCTCGTTCTTGCCAGCGTCTCCCTTGTCCGCCAACAGAGCCTGCGAGAAGTACAGGGCTTCGAGGGCAAAGTGAGTGTTGGAGAGGTCCGCGTGGGCAGGCTTGCCCGGCTTTGGTGTCCCGTAGCCAACACCGCCGTCAAAGGGATTGTCTGACTTGCCTTTTTCGTCAAAGTCGTTCTGCTGGCCAATGATGAAGCGGCGCGCAGCGAGCAGGATGCCTTCGCGCTCCTTGACCGGTGGGGCCATCATCAGCGCAGTCAAGGCAAGGGAGGTGTTGTAGTTGGCGCGAGCCTTGATGTAGATGCCGCCATCGGGTTTGACCTGGCTGAGCAGGAAGTTGATTCCGCGCTGCGCCTCCGCGGGCACTGGATCCATGGGCTTGCGCCCCGGAGTCAGAAGAAAGCTGCTGACCGCCAGAGCAGTGAAGGCCACCGGCTCAGCATCGCCCCATTGCCCGGTTTGCGGGTTCTGCTGGCGACGCAGCCAGTTCAGGCCACGCTCGTAGGAGAGGGAGATCTCCTGTCGCAGGGACTCGTGGCGTGCAGGTTGGGTGGCTGCCTGCCCAAGGAGAAGGGAGGGAATGCAGAGTGCCAGTGAGGCGAGGCGCGCGGTGTTCATGGGGCGGGGGAGGGGCGGATGATCAAGGTGACTTCAGTGCCTTCGTCGGGGATGTTGTCGGGAAGGCTGATCCAAAGGTCATCGCGCCAATTGTTCTTGGCCGGTGAGTTGATGATGGCACCGCGATCGAGGTAAGCGCCGATGATGCTGCCGTCGGCCTGCGCCACGAAGCCGCGCTCGTCAACAAACGAGCCGTTGAAAATCCAGTGGGTGAGATCCGCTGGCGCCTTTCGCACATCACTATCCTGCAACATCAGCGCAAGTGGTCGCTGAATTCTTTTGCCCCCTTGAGTCCACTCCACCTGAATGTCCAGGCGATTGGCCCCAGCGGTTTTCGGCGGTGTTTCCTGGAGAGTGACGCCGGATTCCCGCGGCGGTTTGTGCACCAGCAGTCCTCCAGTCGCAGGCTCGTAATTGGCGAGAAGGAGCGCGATCTGCAGGGCAATCGGGGCGACTGCAGTGGTGAGGACGGTCTCGTGGGTTTTGCCCGTGTCCGTAGTCAGCAGGTATTCGATCGGCGCTTTTTTGAGGGCGACCTTCGCGGGCACCAACAACTGCCGCGACTTGGCGTCAATCCGAATGCCGTCGAGCTCGTAGAGCCCGGGCCCCGTCTGTTTGACGCGGCCCTGCGCCTCTGCCAACTGCTTGGCGGCATCCACGGCCGTGACCTGAGGGGCGGGCGGGGTCGGAGGCTGCGGGGTGGCTGGGGCGGGCTGGGTGGCAGGTCCAGAGGACTGCGCGAGACAAGCAGTGGCCAGGGCGAGCAGGCAGAGGGCAAGAACGCGGTGAACCATGTTGAGAGTTATACCCTGCCATGGCCCAAGGAAAGCAGCGCTGGAGACGGAAAATGGGCGATGGTCAAAAAATGCCCGCACTCCAGTCGGGTTACTCCTCATCACTGCGGCCGCCCACAAGCAACGGCAGGAGGTAATGCAGGAAGGAGGCCAATGCGCTGAGAAAGGCGGCGACATAGGTCAGGGCGGCGGCGTCGAGAACCTTCTCCATCCCGCGATACTCCTCACCGGGGCCAACCGCACCCGTCTCTGCCAAGATCGCCTTCGCGCGAGCCGTGGCATCGAACTCCACCGGCAGGGTGATCAACTGAAACAGGGTCACGATCCCAAAAGCAACGGCCAGAATGGGCAGCACCAGCTTTGGGGCGAGGAACATGCCGCCGAGGGCGGCGATGGGGATCATGTTGCCCGCCAGGGTGGTGATTCCCACGGCCGCCATGCGCCACTGAAGCGGCGCGTACAGCCGAGCATGCTGGATGGCGTGGCCGCACTCATGGGCCGCGATGCCAAGGGCCGCCACCGACTGACCGTGGTAATTTTCCTCCGAGAGCACCAATCGCTTTGCCGAGGGATCGTAGTGGTCAACCAGCGATCCGGGCTGAGAGACCACCTCCACATCGTGAATCGCGTTCAACGCGAGAATGCGCTGAGCGACCTGAGCGCCACTCAGACCGCTGGAGGCCGGCAGTTGGCTGTACTTCCGGAAGGCGGATGACACCCTCATCTGAGCATACAACGAGAGAGCAAAGGCAAGAAGGATGAAGATCATGGTGGGAGGATTTGCGGCGGATACGCGCCGCCCATGGGAGGGGATGCCGAGGAGGATGCAAAGTGGAAATTTTGCTGTTTTTTACAATCGGCCACCGTAAGGCTCTGCCTGATATGGTCTTCTCCCTGCTCTCCCGAATGATCCGCACGGTGGATCCCCTCTGCCTGGCCAAGGCGGGCTGGAATTTTGGCGTCAAGGGAGCGCTATCGGTCCTGAAATTCAAACAGCGATTGAAGAAGGGCGAAGTGTTTCCGCCTTTTCTCTACATCTCCATGCTCAACTCCTGCAACCTGCGTTGTCAGGGTTGTTGGGTGGATGTGGACAAGCCCCGTGAGGCCATCTCTCTGGACGAACTCAATCGGATCGTCAATGAGGCCAAGGCCCGGGGCAATGTGTTCTTTGGTCTGTTGGGGGGCGAGCCCTTCATGCACCCTCAGTTGCTCGATTTGCTGGCCCTGCATCCAGATTGCTACTTCCAGATTTTCACCAACGGTCAACTCATCACCGCCAAGGTGGCTCAGGCGCTGCGCAAACTGGGCAATGCCACTGTTCTGGTCAGCGTTGAGGGCAATGAGCAGGTCAGCGATGAGCGGCGCGGCAATCGTGAGGTGCTCAACCGCACGCTGCGCGGCCTGCGCCACAGCCTCGATGCCGGGCTGCTGACTGGCGTGGCCACCTCGCTGTGTCAGAGCAATATCAAGGACCTTCTGACTCGCGAGTGGTTGCAGCGCCTCATTGACATGGGCGTGCACTACACTTGGTACCACACCTACCGTCCCGTTGGCCCCAAGATCACGGAATCACTGGCACTGCAGCCTGAACAAATCACCGAGGTGCGGCGCTTTGTCACTTCGATGCGCGCCGAGATGCCCATTGTGATTGTGGACGCGTATTACGATCATCAAGGCAAGGCGCTTTGCCCGATGGCCACGGGCATCAGCCATCACATCGGGCCCACTGGTGGCATTGAGCCCTGCCCGATCATCCAATTCGCGACGGAATCCGTGCGCGACAAACTCGATCTGTTTGAGGCCATGACCTCATCGAAATTCCTGCGCGACTTCCGCGAGACCGCGGCACGCCATACCCGTGGCTGCGTGGTCTTGGAGCGGCCGGACTTGGTGCGCGAGATTGCCTTGCGCCACGGCGCGAGGGACACCACCATTCGGCAGAGCGCCTTGGCCGAGGTCAGCGCCATGAAACCGCGGAGCAGCCAATGGATTGAGGAGGAAGAAATTCCGGAAAAGCACTGGGTCTACTGGTTGGCCAAGCGGTTTTTTTACCACGATTTTGGGGTCTACGGCGACTTGGACGCCCGTCCTCGGTCGTAGAGGTCGCCCTGATGGGGCCCATGGCATGAGGCTTGGGGCGACTGGCTCCCTGGTTGTGGTGCTCTTGGGGGCCGGTGCGGATTTGGTGCTTGCAACACGCTGGTTTGGAGGGTTATGTTCCAGTTCCATGAAGAGTCTCCTCGCCCTCGTCCTGCTTGCTCTTTGTCCATGTGCCGGGGCAGCCCCAGTGTTTTCCAATCCCGCGCCCTCGCCTGATGCGAAGCCTTTTTGCGGCGATCGTCCGGTCAGACTGCTGTTTGGTGGATACCGCGCAATCAACAACAGCATCAAGAGCGGTGAGACCCGGTTCTCCAGTTCGCAGATCAGGCACTATGGCCACCCCAATCTCGAAAAGTTTCAGGGCGAGTATTACTGGGCGTTGCCGGTGACCATCGAGGAGGCTGGCCAGGCTCCAGCCCATTATGCGGGGAAACCCATGGGCCAGCCCACCAAGGTCATTCAGGCCCGTGCCCTCGTGCGCTTTGGCAAGGTTCACCACTGGTTCTACCAGAACACGCATCCTGAGCGCTCCTGGATTCCGCTTCGCTGAGGATCCTGTGAGATCAGCATTCAGGGCGGCCCCACGGGGTCGCCTTTTTTTTGCCTGCCTTGGGAGCTTGCGTCGCGGTCATCTTGATCCATGATCCGCCCT
>JAURHS010000093.1 GCA_030833205.1 Prosthecobacter sp. | reverse complement strand
TCTCCCCCGCGTGCGTGACTTCCGTGGTGTGGCTCCCCGCTCCTTTGACGGCCGCGGAAACTACACCCTCGGAATCACCGACCAGTCCATCTTCCCTGAAATCGAGCTCGAGAAGATCAAGCGCTCCCTGGGCTTCGACATCACTTTCGTCACCTCCACGGACAATGACGACCACGCCCGCGAATTGCTGCGTGCGCTCGGCATGCCCTTCCGCGGCAAAATCGGCCAGACCCAGCAGAAGCAGGGCGAGGAAAGCAACTGATGTGACCGCACCGACCCTAACCGCTTACCTTTAAGAGCCATGACCGACCCCATCTCCGATCTCCTGACCCGCATCCGCAACGCCGCGAAGGCGGGGCAGCAGGAAGTCTTCATCCCCTTCTCCAAGCTCAAGAGCGAGGTTGCCCGCATTCTTCAAGAAGAAGGCTATGTCTGGAGCTATGAACTGGACACCAAGAATGTCCACCCACGCTTGAAGATCAAACTCAAGTACCAGGGCAAGCAGCCCGTGGTGCGCCACCTGCGCCGCATCTCCAAGCCAGGTCTGCGCAAGTATGTCTCCTGCGACGAGATCCCCCGCGTGTTGGGCGGCCTCGGCATCGCGATTCTTTCAACCTCACGCGGACTGATGTCCGGCAACAGCGCCCGCAAGGCCAAGATTGGCGGTGAGTTGCTCGCCACCATCTGGTAACCTCCGCAAACCCCAAAGCATCCCGCATCATGTCACGAGTCGGAAAACAACCCATCTCCCTCCCCGCCAAGGTTTCGGTCAAGGTCAATCCTGATCGCAGCGTTCTGGTTGAGGGCCCCAAGGGCAAGCTGAACTGGACCCTGCCTGTGGGCATTGAGGTCAGCACTGAAGGCGACCAGCTACTGGTCCGCCGAGCCAGTGAGGACCGCAAGCTGCGCGCCATGCACGGCACCGCACAGCGCCTCATTGGAAACATGGTCCTTGGTGTCAGCCAGGGATACCGCAAGGATCTCGAAATTCACGGCGTGGGCTTTCGCGCTGCCGTGAAGGGCAATGTGATTGACCTCCAACTTGGCCAAAGCCATGACCGTCTGCACCCCATTCCGGCAGGCATCAAGGTCACCGTGGCCGACAACACCAAGATCGCCATCGAGGGCATTGATAAGCAGGTTGTCGGGCAGCTCGCCGCTGACATCCGTGCCTACTATCCGCCAGAGCCCTACAAGGCCAAGGGAGTGCGCTATGTCGGTGAGCAGATCCGCCGCAAGGCTGGCAAGTCCGTGAAATAAACCCCAACTGTTTTTGTCCTGATATGGCTACTGTGAATCGCAAATTGATCCGCTCGCGCATCCATGCGCGCATCCGTGAAAAGGTGCGCGGCACCGCTGCTCGCCCCCGTCTGGCGGTATTCTTCTCCAACAGCAATGTATACGCTCAGCTCATCGACGATGATGCTGGTCGCACCATCGTTTCCGCCTCCACCAAGGAGAAGGGATTCGGCAAGGGCGGCGCCAATGTGGCCAGTGCCACCAAGGTAGGCCAGGCTGTTGCCCAACGCGCCATTGACGCCAAGATCGAGGAAGTGGTCTTTGACCGCGGCGGTTTTGTCTATCACGGCAAGGTCAAGGCCCTGGCGGACGCCGCCCGGGAAAAGGGTCTGAAATTCTAATCATCCAAGGAGCACTCACATTATGGCAGAAGATACTCGCAACTCCGGCGCCGAAGGCGACTCCGTGGAGAAGGTGGTGCACATCAACCGATGCGCCAAGGTCGTCAAGGGCGGCCGCCGCTTCAGCTTCTCCGCGCTGGTGGTCTCTGGTGACCGCAACGGCCGTGTGGGCTGGGGATTCGGCAAGGCCAACGAAGTGGCCGACGCCATCAAGAAGGCCACCGAGGCCTCCCGCAAGAAGATGGAGGTTGTCCACCTCAACAACAACACCATCCCCCACGAAGTCATCGGTGAGCACGGCGGTGGACACATCATGTTGAAGCCGGCCTCCGCCGGTACGGGGATCATTGCGGGCGGTGGCGCCCGTGCGGTCCTCGAAGCCGCTGGCGTCAAGGATGTCATTGGCAAATCCTTCGGCTCGAGCAATCACGCCAATGTGGTCAAGGCCACACTGGCTGCGCTGCACGCCCTTCGCCCCCGCGATGAGATTCTTCGCGCTCGCGGCAAAGAAATCAAAGAGCGCAAGGCGCTCTGAACTGAGCAAAACCCAAGATCCTTACTACTGTCATGCGACTTCAAGATTCCCAACCCCGTCCAGGAGCCCGCAAGCGTCGCAAGCGCATCGGCTGCGGCGAGAGTTCAGGCCACGGCAAGACCTCTTGCAAAGGCCACAAAGGCCAGATGGCCCGCGCTGGCCGAGGCATTCGCCCAGGCTTCGAGGGCGGTCAGATGCCCTTGTTCCGTCGTTTGCCCAAGAAGGGTTTCTCCAACGAGCGCTTCCGCGATGTGTTTGAGACCGTCAATGTGGGCCAACTCAATGCCTTTGAAGACGGCAGCGTGGTCAACGAGGCCAGCCTGCGTCAGAAGGGTCTGGTCAACCGCAATTGCGACGCGATCAAGATTCTTGGCAATGGCGAACTGAGCCGCAAGCTCACCGTCGAGATCAGTCAACTCAGCGCCAGCGCCCGCGAAAAAATCGAGAAGGCAGGCGGCAGCGTCTCGGCTTGACCTTTGGTTTCGCAGTCGTGAACGGGATGCTTCGGGCGGCAGTCAGTTGGCCTTGAAACAGGACCTGTTTGAGTGGATGCGATAGACCCAGCCCTAATCCCATGATCTCAGCCTTTTACGACAGCTTCAAAATCCCTGAGTTGCGCTCGCGGATTCTCTTCACGCTGGCGATGATTGTCATCGTCCGCATTGGCACTTCCATCACGCTTCCTGGTGTGGATGGCAGCGTCTTGGATGAGTGGATCAACAGCCGCGCAGAGAGCGGAGGAGCGGGGGCACAGGTGGCCGCCCTCCTCAATGTGTTCTCTGGCGGTGGGCTTCAGAACTGCGCCATCTTTGCCCTTGGCATTATGCCTTACATCAGCGCCAGCATCATGCTGCAGCTGCTCACGGCAGTTTATCCGCCCCTGAGCAAGATGGCCCGTGAGGAAGGTGGTCGGCAGAAGATCACCCAGTATACCCGTTTGGCCACGATCGCTCTATGTCTCTTCCAAGGCTATCTGTTGGCCCAGTCTCTGGCCCAGCCAGGGCAGAATATCTTCCTTCAGGGCTTGCAGGAGGTCATTGACCGCACGGGCAAGCCGCTGGTGCCAGACTTTGGTTGGACCTTCAAGATTGTGACGGTCGTTACCATCACGGCAGGCACCATGCTGATGATGTGGTTTGGTGAGATGATCACCGAACGGGGCATTGGCAACGGCGTTTCCATCCTGATCTGCGTCAACATTGTGGCCGATCTTCCTGGCGCCATGATTCAAATCTGGCAGACCTATGTTGGCGGCGCTGGCGCCGACCCCAGCAAGCCCCTCATCCTCGTGATGCTGTTGCTGCCCTTCATGATTGCGGTCATTGCCGGAGTCATCGCGATCACCCAAGCCACGAGGAAAATTGCGATTCAGTATGCCAAGCGCGTGGTTGGCCGCAAGGTCTATGGGGGACAGACCCAGTACCTCCCACTCAAGGTCAATTATTCTGGGGTGATGCCAATCATTTTTGCGCAGGCCATCTTGTTGTTCCCAGCGCAGATTCTCAGCGCCCTGTTCCCGGACACCAAGTGGGTGCAGTCCTTCTCGGCACTGATTGGATCGGGCTGGGTCTATTATGTGTCCTCAGCCCTGCTGATTTTTTTCTTCAGTTACTTCTGGGTGGCCACCATGTTTCAGCCCAACCAGATTTCAGAGGACCTTAAGAAGAGTGGTGGTTACCTCCCTGGCATTCGCCCTGGCAAGCCCACGGCTGACTTCCTCGATTTCACCATGAGCCGCCTCACCTTCGCAGGCGCCATCTTCCTCACGGGTTTGTATGTGATGCCCGCAGCTGTGAGTCGCCTGCTGGGGATCAGTGCGCAGACCGCGCAGTTCTTTGGTGGTACCAGCCTGCTCATCCTTGTTGGCGTTGTGCTTGATGTGATGCGTCAGGTGGAAACCCACCTGCTGCAAAGCCACTACGATGGATTTCTTCGCAAGGGACGCATCCGTGGTCGCTTTGATCGCATGATGCAGACTGGCCAGAGCGCTGACTCCACCACCGTGGTGCTGCTCTGGACTGCCATTGCCTTCATTGCGCTGGTAGGCATTGCCTACTTTATCGCCTCGGGCAAGTGACCTGAACCTGCCATGCTGGGCAGCAAGATTCCGATCCGAAGCGGTGCCGCGCTTGAGGGGCTTCGTGCCGCCAATGGCTTGGCTCGCGATGTCCTGTTGGCCACTGCCGAGCAGGTGCGGGCAGGAATCAGCACGGGCGAGGTTGATGCTTTTGCTGCTGCTGAGATGAAGCGGCGCGGCTGCAAAAGTGCCTTCCTTGGCTACCGCAAGTATCCAGGCCACATCTGCATTTCACTCAACGAGGAGATTGTGCACGGGATCGGCGGGCCGCGGGTGATTGCCGACGGCGACATCGTCAAGATTGATGTTGGCATCGAGTTCAATGGCTGGATCGGCGACAACGCAATCTCCGTTCCAGTTGGCAAGGTGGCCCCTGAGATCCTGCACCTGCTGGCCGCCACGGAGGAGTCCCTGCATGTGGCCATTCGCCATGCTCGCGATGGTTGGATGCTTGGCGATCTCTCCCACAGTGTGGAGCACCATGTGAAGCAGTATGGCTACAGTGTGGTCAGGGAGTTTGTGGGTCATGGCGTGGGACGCAAGCTCCACGAGGAACCGCAGGTTCCCAATTATGGCCGCAAAGGCGACCGCCCAAGGCTCAAGGCAGGCATGGCCTTGGCCATCGAGCCCATGGTGAACATGGGCACCGAGAAGGTCCGAATCCTTGCGGACCAATGGACGGCGGTGACTGCGGATCGCAAGGCATCCTCTCATTTCGAGCATGTGGTCTTGATCACCGAGCAGGAACCTGAGGTGCTGACCCTGCGCAAACGCATGTTTCCCCAGGGCGTTCAAGACCTGACGCCGTTGCCGGTGAGTGAGCTTTGGCCCCGCTGAGGTCGCGGTCCTCAAGGTGCGTTGGTCTGAGGCTGCGCCTCTGGGCCCACGAGCTCCGCAAAGACAAGTCGCCCTGCTGTGGTGGACATCGAGCTGATGACGGTGGCGTGAATGCTGCTACCAATGTGTTCGCAGGCATGGTTGACCACGACCATGCTTCCGTCTGGAAGATAGCCCACGGCCTGATGCCGTTCTCGCCCGGGCTTGACGAGTTCAACGCTGATTGGCTCTCCAGCATGAAGTTGCGGCTGAAGGGCGGCAAGCAGGCCCGGCAGGCTCAGCACAGTGACGCCTTGCAGTCTGGCTGCCCTGGCAAGATCAGCGTCTTGGGTCAATAAACGAGCCTGCAGTGTCCGTGCAAGATGCGCCAACCGGTGGCCGCCTTGGAGATCGCCATCCTCGCCCCAAAGCTCGGGCTCCAACAGCACCAGCCTAGGTGAGCCTAAAGCCCGCAATTGCTCCATGATTTCCAGGCCTCGTTTGCCGCGCGCCCGCTCAGCGGCCAAGTCTGAGTCCGCCATGCGCTGCAGGCCGTCGAGCACTGGCCGCGCCACCACAACAGGGCCGCTAAGGATGCCGGTTTGTGCAATGCCAACGATGCGTCCGTCAATGACGCTGGGGGCATCAAGCAGCAGAGGCTCGCCCTCCGCGGCCTCGCGGCGGAAGCGCACATAGGGAATGAGAAAGGCGAATTGATCTCGATCACTGCGCAGGGCCACGGTGACGCCAAAAAAGGCCAGAGAGGTGTAGATCAGGATGCGCAGCAGATTTTGCAGGGCCTCGCTTTGTGGTAGGCTTTGGAAGTAATCGAGTTCAAAAAAACCGATCCTGGTGACCAGCCAGGCGCAGAACAGGCCGATCCCAAGGCCAAAGGTGGCGTGGGAAAAGTCCCGCAGGCTGACCCGGGTCAGTAGGCCGTCAAGCCAGGTGAGCAGGCCCATGACGGTGGCGCCTGTGGCGGCGCCGATCCACGCGGGCTGTTGCATGCCCATGGCGATGGCCATGCCCATCCAGACAAAAAGACAGAAAAACAGCGCGCGGACAAGGCGGATGGACCAGGGCTGTTTCATGGGGGCGGAGGCCGGGTAAGATTAGGACGGCCTGTCGAAACTTGGAAGAGAAAAAGGCTGGGCAAGGCCTCAGGACCTACCAGCCGCCGGTTGTCAGATCGCCGGGAGCGCGCTAAGCTGGGCCCGCTTCAATGCCCCGCGTCTACATCAAAACCTACGGCTGCCAGATGAACGAGCGCGATACCGAGCAGGTGTCACGCATGTTCGTGGAGCGCGGCTACACCATGACCGGCAGTGACGCCGATGCCGATGTGGTTCTCATCAACACCTGCTCGGTGCGCGATCAGGCTGAGCAGAAGGCCTTGGGCAAAATGGGCATGGTGCGCCGCCGCCGCATCCCCATGGTCACCGGTTTCATGGGTTGCATGGCCCAGAGTCGGGGACCGGAGTTGGTGGAGAAGGCGGCCGTGGATCTGGTGGTGGGCACGCAGAAGTACCATCGGGTGGTCGATTATGTGGATCAGATCATCCGCAGCAAGGAGGCGCAGTTGATGGACGACGAGCGCTTCTCCATCGTCGACATCGAGGAGGAGGAGGGGAGCCAGAACAGCATCCGTGATCATGAGGTGGCGCCGCAGCAGGGCGCGGCATTTGTGAGCATCATGCAGGGCTGTAACATGAAGTGCACCTTTTGCATTGTGCCCTACACCCGCGGCGCCGAGCGCTCCCGCCCGATCGCACAGATTGTTGACGAGGTGCGGCAGTTGGCTCACAAGGGCGTGCGCGAGGTCACTTTGCTGGGGCAGATCGTCAATCTTTATGGCCGTCATGAATTCCCCGCGCTGAATGGCAAGAGCCCGTTTGTCCAACTCCTGGAGGCGGTGCATGAGGTGGATGGCATTGAGCGCATCCGCTTCACCAGCCCACATCCCATTGGCTACAAGCAGGATTTGATCGACGCCTTCCGTCATCTGCCCAAGCTCTGTGAACATGTGCATCTGCCACTGCAAAGTGGCAGCGATGAAATCCTCAAGCGCATGCATCGCCCTTACACGGCGCAAAGCTTTGAGGAGTTGGTGGCCCGAATCCGTGAAGCCCGCCCCGGCATCGCCATCACCACGGACATCATCGTTGGCTTTCCTGGTGAGACGGAGGCGCACTACCAGCAAACCCGCGACCTGGTGCAGCGCGTGGCCTTTGACAACGCCTACATTTTTCGCTACTCCAAGCGCCGCGGCACTCCTGCGGCCGAGATGGAGGAGGCCCTGCAGGTCAGTGAGCAGGAGAAGGAACGCCGCAATCAGGACCTGCTTGGCTTGGTCAACGAGCTGGCCTACCCGCGCTACCGTGAGTTGATCGGCCAGCGCGTGGAGATCCTCTGCGAGGGACCAAGCAAGACCGACAAGACCCGTCTCATGGGCCGCACGCGCACCAACCGTATCGTGGTCATTGAGGGCAGGGCCGAGCGATTGGTCGGGCGCCTGTTTGAGGTGCAGATTGAGAATTGGGCCAATTTCACCCTCTTTGGCAGTGCGGTGTTGGATGCGGAGGGCTGATGGCCCGGGGTCGGCCTGCGACAAAGGCTTGCGCCTGGCTGGTGGGCTGTGGTTTGCTGGGTCATGCCTGCCTTAAACGCCATCATCCCGGGTTGGTTCCTGCCATTGCTCTGCGTCCTGTTGTCGGCCTGTGGCAAGCCCTCTGCAGAGTCGGGCAAGCCGCGTGTGGCGCTGGTCATGAAGTCGCTGGCCAACGAGTTTTTCCGCGACATGGAGCGTGGCGCGTTGGCTCATCAGGCGGCGCATGCCAATGCTTATGAGTTGCTGACTTGCGGGATTAAAAACGAGACCGATCTGGCCGAGCAGGTGGCCCTCGTGGAGCAGATGCTGGCGCGTGGGGTGCAGGCCTTGGTCATTGCGCCTGCAGATTCCAAGGCTCTGATTCCAGTCCTCAAGCAGGCGCGCCAGGCCGGAGTGGCGGTGGTCAACATTGACAACGCTCTGGATTCCGGGGCCTTGTCTGAGGCTGCCTTGTCCATTCCCTTTGTCGGGCCGGACAACAAGGCGGCCGCCATGCGGGTGGCACAGGCCCTGTGCGCGAAGCTGAAGACCGGCGATGAGGTGGCGATCATCGAGGGCGTGCCCACGGCCTTCAACAGTCAGCAACGCGTGGAGGGCTTCCGTCAGGCCTTTGCGCAGACCGCCATGAAGCTGGTCAGTTCCCAGAGTGGCCAATGGGAAATGGAGAAGGCCAATGCGGTGGCCGCCTCGCTGCTGGCGGCTCATCCCCATCTGCGCGCCATCGCCTGCGCCAATGATTCGATGGCGCTGGGCGCGGCGGCAGCCATTGAGGCCGCAGGTCGTCGTGGTGAGGTGCTGTTGGTTGGCTTTGATTTCATCCCTGCCGTGCAGCCCCTGCTCAAGGACAGCAGGTTGCTGGCCACCGCCGATCAACATGCCTCAGAGTTGGCCAGCTTTGGCATTGATGCGGCATTGGAGTTGCTGGCGGGCAAGTCCCTGCCTGAGAGGCGATCCACGCCAGTCGGCCTGATTCTGCATGAGCCCAAACCCTGAGCCTGAGTCATGAACCCTCGGCGTGAATGGTTGGTCCTCTTGGCGGTCTGGGCGGCGTTGCTGCTGTGGTTTGGCTCAAGCAGCGCTTACTTTTTCTCGACGGCTTCGTTGTCTTCGCTGGCCAATCGTCTGCCGGCGCTGGCCATGGTTTCAGCGGGGATGACCTTGGTGATGGTTACTGGCGGCATTGATCTGTCGGTGGGTTCCCTGCTGGGACTTTGCGGAGTGGTCTGCGGTCTGGTGATGACCCAGGCCGGGTGGACGCTGCTGCCGGCCATGTCTTTGGCCCTGCTGGTCGGCGCAGGCGCGGCAACCTTGACTGGTGCTCTGGCGGCCTGGTTTTCGCTGCCAAGTTTCATTGTCTCTCTGGGCATGCTGGAGGTGGCGCGCGGCGCGGCGTTTTGGCTGTCGGAAAGTCGCACTCAATACATCGGTGCCTCAATCGAGGGCTTGGCCAGGCCCTGGCCGGGATTGGGGTTTTCGCCGGCCTTGATGCTGGCGGCAGGGGCCGTATGGGTCTCGCATGTCTTGTTAAGGCAGCATCGGCTGGGCAGGCAATGGGTGGCGGTGGGCGCCAATGCTCAGGCCGCGAGGCTCTCAGGTCTGGACCTTCATCGCCCGCGCATTCTTGCCCATGCCATTCTCGGTGCGCTGACTGGCCTGGCCGCCGTGGTGCATGCTTCGCGGTTGGGCAGTGCGGATCCCAATGCCGGTGTAGGCTTCGAGTTGAGTGTGATTGCCGCCGTGGTAGTGGGTGGCACCAGCCTCAATGGCGGGCGTGGCCAGGTGCTGCAGAGTCTGCTGGGCGTGCTGATCATTGCGACCGTGGAGGCCGGACTTGCGCAGCAGGGCGTGAGCGAACCTGCCAAGCGGGTGATCACCGGCTTGGTCATCGTCGCCGCTGTCTTGGCTCAACGCTGGCGCGCTTCCCCCACCTCCCCATGAAACCTCTGATTTTTTTCCTCCTGGTCTGGCTGGCCGCTCTGCCTTTGGCGGCGGCGCCACCACCCTTGATTTTTGACACGGACATTACCGGCGATGTTGATGATGTGCTGGCCTTGGCCATGCTGCATGCGGTGGCCGATCGCGGCGCTTGTCGGCCGCTGGGCATCACCATCAGCAAGCGCAACGCCGAGGCGGTCGGTTTTGTGGACGCCTTCAATACGGCCTACGGCCGTCCGGATCTGCCGCTGGGCATCACGCGCGATGAGCGGGCGCAGTTGCGGTCCAGCAAGTTCACCGCGCTGGCTGCGAGCCTGAAGCTGCCGCATGATCTGCGCAGCGCCGATCAGGCTGAGGATGCGGTGGCGCTGTTGCGGCGCCTGCTTGCTGCAGAGCAGGATCAGAGTGTGCTGCTGGTCAGCGTGGGCATTGCCTCCAATCTGGCCAACCTGCTGCAAAGCCCTGGAGGCACTGAGTTGGTGCGGCGCAAGGTCAAGCTCTTGAGCATCATGGCCGGGGCCTTTGGGCCGGTGCAGGGGCGCATGGACCATCGCGAGGCCAATGTGATCAATGGCCTTGAAGCCATGCGGTTTGTGACCCGGGAGTGGCCTGCCGATGTGCCGGTGGTGTGGAGTGGATTTGAGATTGGCATCGCGTTGCCCTTTGCCCATCAAAGCATTCTCGAGGACCTCAGCGATCCGCGTCAGCGTCTGCTGCGCGAGGCCTATCTGGCGCACAGTGGCCCCAGCCACGATCGGCCTTGTTGGGATCCCAGCAGTCTGCTTTACGCGCTGTGGCCGCAGCGCGGGTATTTCGGGCTCTCGGCTGCGGGCAGGGTGCATTTCGATGCGCAGGGGCACAGCTTTTTCAGCGAGGCGACAGGCGGCAGGGGTCGCGACCGTTATCTCACGCTCAACCCGCAGCAACAGGCGCGGGCACTGGAAGCCATCATCACCCTGACCACTCAACCCCCGCGATGAAATTGATCTCCGCAACCGCCGCCCTGCTGGTTCTGGGCCTTGCCGCCAGCCTGCAAGCCGCGCCCACGGCACTGATCTTTGATACGGACATGGGCAATGATGTGGATGATCTCATGGCCCTGGCGATGATTCACAATCTTCAAAAGCGCGGCGCCTGCGAGTTGCTGGCGGTGACCCTCACCAAGGATCACCCGCAGGCGGCGGCCTTTGTGGATGCGGTCAACACCTTCTACGGTCGGCCGGACATCCCCGTTGGCGTGGTGCGCAATGGTGCGGCCCGCGAGGCCGGCAAATTCAATCTGCTGGCAGAGGCCCGCGATGAAAAGGGCGCGTGGCGTTATCCGCATGATCTCAACGACGGCAGCGAGGCCAAGGAGGCCACGGCGCTCATCCGTGAGACGCTCAAGGCGCGACCCGATCACAGCGTGGTCATCGTGCAGGTGGGCTTCTTCACCAATTTGGCCAGACTGCTGGATCAGCCCGCCGATGTGGAGTTGCTGCGTCGCAAGGTGAAGCTGCTTTGCCTCATGGCCGGAGCCTTCCAGACCGTCGAGGGCGACAATCGCCACCTGGAATACAATGTGAAGCTGGATGTGCCGGCAGCACAAAAACTTGCCAAGCTCTGGCCAAGCCCGGTGGTGTGGAGTGGCTACGAGATTGGCATGGCGGCGAAATTCCCGCATCAGGTGATCGAGCGCGATTTCAGTTACCTCGAGCATCACCCGCTGCCTGAGGCCTACAAGCTCTACCAGCCGCCGCCGCATGATCGCCCCACTTGGGACCCGACCGCCGTGCTTTACGCCCTGTTGCCGGATCGCGGCTACTTCAATCTCTCGCCGCCTGGGCAGGTGGTGGTGGAGGACAGTGCCGCGACTTGGTTTAAGCCAGGCAAAAAAGGGCAGGGTAGCCATCGCTACCTGATGATGAGCGGCACTCAGGCCGCGCGGGTGCGTGAGGCCATCGTGCAGCTTTGTGTGGAGCCTCCGCGCTGAGCCCCCGGGCCTGCTGTTGCCTTGGGGCCTGCATTGAGGGGTTGATTGCCACGGCACTTCTGCTAAGCAGGCCAGCATGGATCCGCAGCAAGTCACGCCACCTGTCTTGGTGGCTATCGCCGCCATGGCGCGCAACCGCGTCATTGGACTGCAGGGTCGGCTGCCTTGGTCTTACCCTGAGGACTTAAAGTTCTTCAAGGCCACCACCCTCGGGCATCCCGTGCTGATGGGGCGCAGCACCTACGACTCGATTGGCCGGCCTCTGCCGGGCCGACTCAACCTGGTCCTGAGCCGACAGTGGCAGGGGGCTTCGGGACTGAAGGTCATCCGCGATGTTGCCGAGTTGCCGCAGGCCTGCGAGGGAGCGGCAAGGGTCTTTGTCATCGGAGGGGCCCAGGTCTATGAGCAACTGTTGCCGCAGTGCAGCGAGTTGTACCTGACCTGGATTGACCGCGAGGTGGCAGGCGACGCCTTTTTTCCTCCCTTTGAGCACCTCTTTGGTCCGCCTGAAGTGTTGGCGCAGAGTGGAGAGCTGCAATTTCGCCTTTATCGGCAGCTGCCCTCCTGAGGGGCGCTCAGGGGGGCGCAGCGGCGGGAAGGGCGGGCTTGCCTCGGGGCAAACTGGGCCTAGATTGGCGGCCCTCATCATGTGGAAAGGACGCTTCACTCAACCCACCAGCGAACTGGTTCAGGCCTACGGTCAGTCCGTGTCCTTTGACTGGCGTCTTTATCAGCAGGACATCCGCGGCAGCATCGCGCATTCGCGCGGTCTTCAACGCGCCGGCATCCTGACCGCGGAAGAGCAGGCTCAGATTCAGCAGGGCCTTGAGTCCATTGCCACTGACATTGCCGCAGGCCGCTTCGAGTGGCAGCGCAGTCTCGAGGATGTGCACATGAATATTGAGTCCGAGCTGACTCGCCGCATTGGCGCCGTGGGTGCCAAGCTGCACACGGCTCGCAGTCGCAACGATCAGGTGGCCACCGATGTGCGCCTTTACACCCGTGAGGCGGTGGCGCGGCTGATCGCTGGCGCCAGGCAATTGCAACGCGCCCTGGTTGAGGCCGCGCAGCGCGCCGGTGAGGCCCTGATCCCAGGTTACACCCATCTGCAGCGCGGTCAGCCGGTGCTCTTTGCCCATCATCTGCTGGCCTATGTGGAGATGCTGGAGCGCGACGCCCAGCGCTTTGCCCAGGCTGCACAGCGTCTCAATGTGATGCCTTTGGGCAGCGGGGCGTTGGCAGGCTCCACCATCGTTCTGGATCGCGCGGCGGTGGCCGCGGACCTGGGCTTTGCCGACATCACCCACAACAGCATGGATGCGGTGAGCGACCGCGATTTTGTGGCTGAGGTGCTGTTTGTCATCTCTCTTTGCGGAGTGCACCTTTCGCGTCTCAGCGAGGATGTGATCCTGTGGTGCAGCGCCGAGTTTGGTTTTGTCACTCTCAGCGATGCGCACACCACCGGCTCCTCGTTGATGCCGCAGAAAAAGAACCCTGATGTGGCGGAGCTGACCCGAGGCAAGTCCGGCAGGTTGATCGGCAATCTGGTGTCGGTGCTGACTCTGCTCAAGGGCCTGCCGATGACCTACAATCGCGATCTGCAGGAGGACAAGGAGCCGCTGTTTGACAGCATTGACAGCCTTGAAGCGGCTTTGGCCGTGGTTGCTGAGATGATTGCTGGCATGGAGCTTTGTGCCGCGCGGGCCGCCGCTGCCGCCGCAGATCCCATGTTGCTGGCCACGGACCTGGCCGACTATCTGGTGTTGCGCGGCGTTCCCTTCCGTCAGGCCCACGAGGTGATCGGCAAGCTGGTGGCGCATTGCGTCAGCCAGGGTCAGGCCCTCAACGCCGTGGATTTGTCCACCCTGCGGGGCTTCAGCGAGGCCTTTGGCCCCGAGGTCGGCGAGGTTCTCAATCTGCAGCGTGCCCTGAAGGCCAGGCAGGCCGTGGGCGCGCCTTCACCGCAGGGAGTGGCTGCGGAACTTGCGCGCTGGCAGCAGATCCTCTCGTAAGCTCAGACCGGAATTCTTCAGCATCGTCATCGCATCATGTGGCAGGGAGTACTCAACAAGGTTTTCAAGGCGCGCGAGAAGATCGCGGCCAAGCTCGATCCCAAGGACGAGGAAAAGCCGTTTTTGGATCATCTTGAGGATCTGCGCACCATGTTGGTGCGCATGAT
>JAURHS010000162.1 GCA_030833205.1 Prosthecobacter sp. | reverse complement strand
CCTCATGTCAATTGCCACCAAGCGAGGGGATCAGGGACAGACCGATTTGCTATTTGGACAGCGCGCGTCCAAGGCCCATCCGCGTGTTCACGCGCTGGGAGCAGTGGATGAGCTCAACGCTGCCCTGGGCCTTCTGGCCGTCTGCGCCCGTCGCCCACAGAGCCTCGAGTTGGTTCGCAGGGTGCAACCGCAATTGGTGGCATTGATGGGAGAGTTGGCAACGCCCCCTGGCAGCGAGGAAAAGTATCGAGTGCGCCACCCTCTCCTGGGAGCTGACGAGGTGGCCCAGCTCGACCGCGAAGTCACCCTACTGGAAGCCATTGGCTTCACCTTTGAGGGCTGGGTGTTTCCGGGTCAGGCTGGGGTCCTTGCGGGGGCCCAGGCAGATTGGGCAAGAGTGGTCTGCCGCCGTGCGGAGCGATGCATCGCGGATCTGGAGGGCAGCGCGTTCTCGGTCCCCAACCCCGAAATCCTGCGCTACCTCAACCGTCTCAGCGATGTTCTTTGGCTGCTGGCAAGGCTCGAGGAAAAGCCTCTCAGCGATGCTCAATGACCTTGGAAGCCTCGAAGCGCACCTTGGGAAGGTGGCCATAGGCATCGTCAGGGCTGCGATAGCCTGCGGGACAGAGGACTGAGGTGGTGTATTCGCCACCGGCAAGTCCGAGAACTTCGTCGAATCGCTCTGCGATGAATCCCTCCATCGGGCAGGTGTCAATGCGCAGCGTTGCCGCCGCGAGCATGAACTGCCCAAGAGCAATGTAGCTTTGCAGCTTTGCCCAGGTCTGCAGTCCGCCCTTGGCCTCAACGCTGTCGCGGAAGCCGCAGACCATCTTGCGGAAGCCATCCAGGGCCTCAGCCGTGCCGCCGCGCACCTCGATCATGCGTTCGATGTTGGCGTCAATGTGGGCTTGGCTCAGGGCGCGGGGGATGGTGATGACCAGCAGGTGGGAGCAATCAGCCACCTGCCGTTGGTTCCAGGCGTGCGTCACCAGCGACTCGCGAAGTGCCTGATCCTGCACCACCAAAAATTTCCATGGCTGAAGGCCAAAACTGGATGGCGTCAGCACCAGCGACTGCTCAAGCTCCTGCCACTGGTCGGCAGGGATCTTGCGGCTGGCATCAAAGACCTTGGTGGCATAGCGCCAGTTCAGTGCGTCAAGAAGGGGGGTGCTCATGGGCAAGGGCCTAGCCCCAGCCTGGATGCCTGTCAACTCGCGCCCGCCTTTTTGGGGATTGCCAAGGTCAGGGAATGGGCGCATCCTTGCGGCCTCATGGCAACCCAGCCCCAACCCGCTGAGCAGCGCTGGGAAGGCACGGCAGTGTCGGCCGGGGTGGCCCATGCCATTGTGCATGTTCTGCGCGACCGTTTCGATGAGCCCGAACCCCGGTCCATCAGCCCCGATGAGGTGGACGGCGATCTGGCGCGCTGGCGCGCAGCCCTCGAGGTGACGCGCGGGGAGATCGAGGCCCTTGCCACGGCAGTCAAGGACGAGGCTGGTGATGGGCCTGAAGCGGACATTTTTGACGCGCACCTGCTGATCCTGCATGATCACAGCATCCTCAAACAGGTCGAGAAGACCGTTCGCGAGCAGTTGCAGTGCGTTGACAGTGTTTACTACCAGTTGATGTGCCGGCACATGGACGCCTTGCGCGGTTTGGCCGACTCCTATCTTCGGGAGCGTTTTCTCGACATCAAGGATGTGACCCAGCGGGTGATGCGCCACCTGCGTGGCGAGATGCTGGACACGCCAATGTTTGAGGATCCCGTGATCATCGTGGCCCACGACCTCACGCCCTCCGACACCGTGCAGTTGGATCGCAGCAAGGTGCTTGGCTTTGCGTTGGAGTCCGGTAGCGCCAACTCCCACGCGGCCATCATTGCCCGCTCGCTTGGGTTGCCCGCAGTGGTGCGGGTGCACGAAATTTGCTCCCAGTTGCACAGTGGAGATCAAGTCCTTCTGGACGGCGACGAGGGCCTGTTGATTCGACAGCCTTCGGCGGAAACCTTGGCTCGGTATCGCAGCCGCGAAGCGCGCGAGGATGCCCGTGAGGATGCTTTGGCGGCCGCCCGTCATCAGCCGGCCATCACGCAGGATGGTTGCGAGATGGAGATCTGTGCCAACGCGGAATTCGTCGAGGAAATGCAGTCCATTGGCGACAGTGGCGCAAGGCATGTGGGATTGTTTCGCACGGAGTTTCTGCACCTTGAGGACCCCAAGGCCGACGAACAGGATTTGGCCGCTCAGTACAGCGCGGTGCTGAAGGCCATGGCCCCAGGCGAGGTGGTGTTCCGCACCCTGGACCTCGGGGGTGACAAGCTCGATCCGCTCATGGCTCTGGAGGCCGAGCCCAACCCATTCTTGGGTTGGCGCGGTATTCGTGCCTGCCTTCAACAGCCTGAGTTGTTTTGTCGCCAATTGCGGGCTCTGTTGCGCGCCTCCGTGCATGGCAGGCTGGGCATCATGTTCCCCATGGTCTGCGGGGTTGAGGAGGTCAGGGAGGCCAAGGGGCTGCTTGAGCAATGCCGGGCGGAACTTGCCAGCGAGGGCGTGGCCATGGCCGATGAAATCGCCTTGGGCGCCATGATTGAGATCCCCAGTGCGGCTCTGACCGCCGAACGCATTGCCGCTGAGGTGGATTTCCTGAGTCTCGGCACGAATGATCTCATTCAATACACGCTGGCGGTGGATCGCCTCAACGAGCGCGTAGCCTCGCTGTATCAGCCGACGCATCCCGCGGTTCTGCGCTTGGTGCGCCTCACGGTTGAGGCCGCGCGGAGAGCAGGCGTGAGGGCCTGCCTCTGTGGTGAGATGGCCTCGGATTTGGAGCTGATCCCGCTGCTTTTGGGCTTGGGTCTGCGTGAGTTGAGTGTGGCGGCGGGGCAGGTGCCCAGAGTCAAGCAGGCCGTGCGCCGACTTCACCTGGCGCAGTGCGAGGCGATGGTCGCTGCAGTGATGCCTCAGGGTTCCTCCGCCGAAGTGTTGGAGGCCAGTCGCCAGTTGGCTCGCGCTGCCTACGGTGAGTTGATGGACTGACTGGTCTTGATCCCCCGACGGCGAAGCAGGAGCAACGCAACGATCAGCAGGGCAAGAAGGGCTGCGGCCCTTGTTGTTGGCAGGGTTGGCCCACCGGGCCTCAACAGTGGCGATGTCTCTGCAGGCAGCAGCAGTTGACTCTGCACGGCGCCGTCGTCGTCCAAGCGCCAGAGCAGCACATCAAGTCGGTTGCCTCGCGGCACGCGAAGTTGGAAAGGCTGAGTGCTGGCGCACCGCCAACGCGCCGTGACAAAACCATGCGCGGCGTCTTCTGTGCCGGGTTGCAGGGACATCGGCAGGCACTGCGTCCAGTCTGGAGCTTGGTCGAAGTCCAGTGAGCCGGTCTGCGCAAGACTTCGCTGGGGTTGTCCTGGGGCAACAATCTCAACGGCATTGGCGAGGGCTGCACGCGCTGCTGCCTCGTCCTGCAACTGAGTCTGCCCCAGTGTATCCACGGCGAGCCACAGCTCGAGACCGCCTTGCCCCTGTTGAATGGCAGCGGCGATGAAGTCCTGGTTGTGCGCCCATGAGGGGCTGCAAGCCAGAAATGGTGCGAACCCCCACAGCGTTAGGCGCAGGGCCCGCAGCAATGCCCGACGCCAAGGCTCGGTGGCCATCGAATTACTTGCGCCGATCAAAGCGCAGGACGCGGCCCCACTGATTCCACTCGGTCTCAAGGATGTTGCCCTGATTGTCAAAGCTGATGCCGTGCGGGCTGGTCACGATGCCCTGCTGCCAGTCTTTTGGCGCGATGCCAGGGGTGTTGGTGGTCTTGGGGTTGGTGCCGCACTCAGCCACCATCTTGCCTTCCTTGTCCCACACGGAAACGCGACCTGCGATCTCAGCGATGCAGACCAAATCGCCGTGAAAGGAGGCGGAGGAGGGGTTGCGCAGATCAGTGGCAATAACGCCGATGAGATTGCCATCAAGGTCAGTGTGCACCAGACGCTTGTTGCCGCGATCGCAGCAGAAGACCCGCGCTGGCTCAAAACGGCGATCAATGAAGATCTTGTGGGTATTGGCAAAGCCATAGGGCTTGTCGGGACCTCCAAAGACGCGTTTGAAATTGCCCTTGGAGTCGAAGACAAAGATGTGACTGCGGCCGTAGCCGTCCACCACATAGATGTCGCCATTGGGGGCCACATCGCAGTTGGTCAGCTTCAGGCCGCCGCCGGCGCTGACCCCTGGTTCCTTGGCAATCACCTTTTGCGATCCGTCGGCCAACTGTAGGGTGATGCTCTTGTTGTCCTGGGCGATGCGGACACCGCTGGCGATTGGCAGTTGCTGTGGGCGGCCTCGGCCATCCTTCTTGCCGGAGGCCTTGGTCACCGTGACAAAGTCACGCTGCTGGGCGGGGAAGGCGGAAGTGGGAATCTCCAACACCACCTTTCCTTCGAGGGTGGTCTTGATGACCTTGGCCTCGCCGAGCACTGCCGCGAAGATGAACTCGCCGTCGCCGTCCTTGCGCACCACAAAACCATGCAGGCTGCCGGGCAGCTTCAGCGCCTTGATGAAGCGGCCATCGCTGCCGTACACTTGAATGCCTGCGTCGTTTTCCTGAACGCTGACATAGATGCGGCCTTGCGAATCCACGGCGATCTCGCCGTGCCCATTGCCGATGGTTTCCCGACCCGCGGGCGGTTGGATGAAGTTGGGCACAAGGTCGTAGGCGATTTCTCCCAGGGCGGGCAGGGCGGCGGCAAGCAGGCAGAGGCAATGTTTCAGGTTCATGGGTGTGGGATGGATGAAGTTACGGCGAAGGGCATGGATTCCTGACAGGGCAGGGTGGAAAAGATGAGGGGCCTTGGGTTCAGGCATTGAGCAGGCGGGCCTGGACGCGATCAATGAGATTGCGGAACTCCCCCTGATCGCGAAGTCGCTGGCTGACGACCTTGCAGGCGTGGATGACGGTGCCGTGATCGCGACCGCCGAACTCCTCGCCAATTTGAATCAGCGGCAACTTGATGAGTTGGCGCGTGAGGTACATTGCCACCTGTCTGGCTTCCGCGATGTTCTTGGGGCGGCGCGGGCCGGTGAGGTCGCTGATGCGCAGGTCGTACTCCGTGGCCACCGCTCTCTGCACCCGGTCTACGGTGATGCTTCGGGTCGGTTCCTGGTCGAGGACATCGTGCAACAGTTGTGTCAGCGCCGCCTCGTTGCCGATGCCGCCCTCCAGGGAGAAATGCGCCGCCACACGCATCAGCGCGCCTTCGAGTCGACGGATGTTGGAGCGGATTCGCTGCGCAATGAAATCGAGGATCCAAGGCTCAAGGGTGGCGTTGTAGTCCTGCATCTTGCGCTTGAGAATCGCGATGCGCGTCTCGAAGTCGGGCAGTTGGATTTGGGTGGTGAGGCCCCACTCAAAGCGCGAGACCAAACGGCTTTCGAGGTTTTTGATTTCACTCGGTGGCCGGTCGCTTGCCAGGACGATCTGGCGCTGGGAATCGAACAGCGAGTTGAAGGTATGGAAAAACTCCTCCTGAGTACTGTCCTTGCCCGCGAGGAAGTGCACATCGTCAATGAGCAGCACATCCACCTTGCGATACTTTTGTCGAAACTGGCTGAGTCCGTTGCGTTGAATCGCCTCGATGAACTCGTTGGTGAATTGTTCGGAGGTGACATAGCGCACGGTGGCGCGCTTCTTGCGCATCAGCACCTCGCGGCCAATGGCCTGCATGAGATGGGTCTTTCCCAGACCCGAAGGGCCATGAAAAAACAGCGGGTTGTAGATGCGTCCGGGCTTCTCAGCCACCGCACGCGCCACTGCGGCGCTGTAGCTGCAATTGCTGCCAATCACAAAACTTTCAAAGCTGAAGCGCGCGTTGAGGCCGGCCTCCGCCAGTGTGCGTGGGCTGGTGGGTTCCTCGGCCACCACCCCAGCGGAGAGTCTCGGCGTCTCCAAGGTCGCGCCGCTGTTGCTGCGGGCAGCAAGCAACTCGCGCAGGGTACCACCGGAACTGGCTCGCCCTGAGTTGGCAGTCGCATGTTCCTGCGGGGCGACCTCGTAGCTGATTGCCGCAGCGACTCCAAGCACCTCGGCGCAGGCATCCGCCAAGGCTGCCGCGTAGTTGGTCTCGATCCAGAAGTGATGGATCGGATTGGGCAGGTGCAGGACCATGCGCGCCTGCTCAGGAAACTCCGCATGGCATTCCCCGAACCAGCGGTTGAAGTTGTCACTGCCCAAACGCTGCTCAAGCAGCGTGCTGAGGCGAAGCCAGAGCTCAGCAGAGTCCGAGGCAGTGGGGTGCGCCTTTGGCGCTGAGTGAGTCGAATCGGAGTCGGGGAGCATGTAGCGGACGAAAAGGAGGAGGGACCAATCAGCGGCACAAATGGGGGGACGATGCGCGGCGATTTTTTTGAAAAACGGAGCATCGTTTTAGGGCGCTTTGCGGCGCTTTCAAAGTAAAACTTTCGTTCCACAAAAACTAATTGGAATACCCCCCGTGAAGGGCCAATTTTTTTAAATTTAGCATGTCTGAATAATCAAGTCAGACTGCCTTGCGCAGCCGACCTTAAGGCTTGCCTTTGGGAGCTTTTTCAGCGGTTGGTTTGGTCGGTGCAGTGTAGGGCGGATTGGTCATCGCTCCTGGAGTGATGGCGTTGAGGTTGGCCGGTGTGTCGCCGAAGCTGTCGCCCAACGCCCAGTCGATGCCGCCGAT
>JAURHS010000148.1 GCA_030833205.1 Prosthecobacter sp. | reverse complement strand
CCCAACCCACCGGCCAGCAGAGCCATGCCCAGCTTCGGGCCACGGCTGCCCTCCAACCAGAGCGCCCACAAGCCCAACACAAGCAGCACCAAGGCGGTGCCCAAAAAAATGCTGCGCACCCCGAAATGCGAGAGCAACACAAATCCCGACAAGAAGGTGCCCAAAAAACTTCCCAAAGAACCCAGTGAGGAAATGGTGCCCGCAGCCAGCCCCACCTGCGCATCGGCTGCCGCGAGACTCAGCAGACGCACCGCTGCCGGCGAGACCGCTCCCAGCATCGCGCCTGGCAGCGCAAAGAGAAGCAGCGACAAGGCCACCGAGCCGTTAATCATGCCCCATGCCCCCAGCGAAGCCGCCGCTGCGGCATGCAAAGTCGGCACCAGCGCCGTCATTGCCGCCGACCCCAACAGCAACCAAGCCAGCAAACGCAGGCTGCGCAGACGATCCGCCCAGCAACCTCCCAGCCAACCACCTGCGCTGAAGGAAACCAAGACCACGCCGATCAAGGCCGTCCAAGTGTAAACGCTGTTGCCAAACACCGGCGCCAGCAAGCGGAAGGCGCAGATCTCAATGACCATCATCGCAGCCCCCGAAACAAAGCAGGCCACCATCAAAAACAGGCGCTGGGAAAAGGCATTGGCACTCATGACAAGGGTCAGAATCAATCGTTGTAAAACACCAGCGAAGCAATGCGCCACCCCTTCTCCGAGGCCACCAGCGTGAAATAATCACTGCCACTGACCTGCCTTGATGAGGCCTGCAACAACCACCGCACCCTGGCCTGCACCACGCGGGCATCACCGCTGAGCTGCATTGAGGTCGGCTTCTCCTGTGCGCGATTCTGCTCCTGCGATAAGCGCTGGCCGTGCAAAAAATCAGTCAAACCCTGCGAGGTCATCGCCCCCTTGGGATCCACAAAATAAACCCGCGCGGCCGGATCAAAACAGGCCCCGTAGCCCTCAAAATCCGCCTCGGACCAGGTGCTGAAATAACGATTCAAAAATTGCTCCACCTGGGCCTGATCAAAGACTGGCCCCTCAGACTTGGCGCAGCCTGCGGCAGCCAACAGCATCAGCCCAAGCAGGACGCTTGAAACAAGGGACTTAAGACGCGGGGGCATCAGCAGGGGCATGGATCCAAACGGGTCAAAGATCTTCAGGCATCCCCATCAAACTCAAGAGGCGACCCAGATCGTCATTGCCGTAGTAATCGATTTCAATCACGCCCTTCTTCTCCGAGTGGCGAATCTTCACATGAGTGGAGAGATGCTCGGTGAGGCGGCGCTCACAAGCCTCGACCGCCTCAGCCACATCCGCACTAAAGCCCAGAGAAGCGGGCTTGGCCTTCGGCTGTGGCGGATTGAGCAGGCCCTGCACCAACTTCTCAGTGGCGCGCACCGTCAAGCCCTTGGCCACAACCTCCTTGGCCGCCTGCAACTGGGCCTTGGCGTCCTTGAGCTGCAACAAGACCTTGGCATGCCCGGCGGCCATCTCGCCACGCACCAGACTCTCCTGCACCACCTCAGCCAGATCCAACAAGCGAATCGCATTGGCCACCGTTGCGCGGTTCTTGCCCACACGGCGGGCAATGTCCTCCTGGCGCATCGAAAACTCTGCCGCCAAACGCTGGTAGGCCCGGGCCTCCTCGATGGGATTGAGTCCCTCGCGCTGCAGGTTTTCAATCAGCGCCATCTCCAGCACATCCTGATCGCTGGCCTCGCGCACAATGACCGGCAATTCCTTCAATCCCAATTCACAGGCGGCGCGGTAGCGGCGTTCCCCGGCAATCAACTCCAACTTGCCGGCGACCTCGCGCACAATCAGCGGCTGAATGATGCCGTGCTCGCGGATGGACTCCACCAACTCCGAAAGTTGCTCGGCCTGAAACTCGCGCCTGGGTTGCAAGGGGCTGGCCACCACCCGATCCGGCGTCACGCGCTGCACCACATCGCCAATGGCCGGGCGAGCCAAGGCCGGCTCACGAGCCGCCGCTGATTTGGAGGGGATCAGGGCTCCCAAGCCCTTGCCGAGTGCAGGTTTTGCCATAAGAGGCGGAGGCTATAATGGCAGGAGGGGGCGGCGCAAGGCGGAATCCGCCAACAACCCATCCTCAGCCTTGCGATTCAGCCAACCCGACCTAGGTTTGGCCTCCCCTCACCCCCTTCCCTTTTCAGCGCCCATGAGCCAAGTCATCAAACTCTACATCCCCGGCCCGGTCGAAGTCAGCCCCGACACCTACGCCGCCATGGCTCAACCCATGATTGGCCACCGCGGCAAAGGCTTCCAAGACCTCTACGCTGAAATCCAAACCAAGCTGCAGACCGTCTTTGGCACCTCACAACCCGTTTACCTCAGCACCTCATCGGCCTGGGGCGTCATGGAGGGCTGCATCCGCAATCTGGTGCAGAAGAAAGTCCTCAACTGCTGCAACGGCGCCTTCTCTGACAAATGGTTGGATGTCTCCCGGCGCTGCGGCAAACAAGCCGAAGCCTATCAAGTGGAGTGGGGCCAACCGATCCTTGCCGAGGAAATCGACAAGCGCCTGGCCACCGGCGAGTTCGACGCCATCACCTTCATCCACAACGAGACCTCCACCGGCGTCCTGAGCCCCATCGCCGAGATTGCCGCCCTCAAGAAGAAATACCCTGAGGTCATGTTCATCACCGACAGCGTCTCGGGCTTCACCACCGTGCCCACCGCCTTTGATGAGCTCGGCTTGGATGTCCTGCTCACCGGCTCCCAGAAGGCCTTCGCCCTGCCCCCGGGCCTGGCGCTCTTCACCGCCTCTGAGGCAGCCATGAAACGCGCTGAGTCCACCCCAGACCGCGGCTACTACTTCGACTTCATCGAGTTCAAGGCCAATGGCGAGAAAAGCATGACACCAAGCACGCCGTGCATCAGCCTGATCTACGGTCTGCGCCACCAGCTCAACAAGATGCTCGCCGAGGGACTGCCTCAGCGCTATGCCCGCCACGCCAAACTCAACGGCATGGTGCACGACTGGGTGCGCCGCAACGGCTTCGACTTCTTTGCCCCAGAAGGCTACCGCTCGAAGTCACTGACCTGCGTGGCCAACAACCGCAACATTGATGTGGCCGCCTTCATTGCCGACCTCAAAAAGAACCACAGCATGATCATTGACGGCGGCTACGGCAAACTCAAGGGCAAGACCTTCCGCGTCAGCAATATGGGCGACGAATCCGAAGCCAGCATTGGCACTGTCATTACCGCCTTGGACGACAGCCTCTCACGCTGCAGCTAAGCCACCCCAACGGCGCAGCCTCAGGAACCCACCGCCGTGGGTTCCTCGTGCTCGTCGTCACTGACCTTGGGTGCTGCCTGTAGGGGGCCGCGCAGAATCACAAAGCGCTCCACCCCTGCCAAATCCTGGAGGATCCGCCCCTCACTCCACCCGCTCTGCAGCGCCAGGTCCAGCACCACCTTGGCCTGATCGTGCCCCACCTCCAAGGCCACCAACGCGGAGCCCTGCAAAAAGGGCAGAGCCTCAACCAGGAAGCGCCGCAGCAATTGCAACCCGTCTGGCCCGCCATCCAAGGCCAACTGCGGATCGCGCTGCACCTCCCGAGCCAACTCACGGACCTCTGCCGAGGGAATGTAGGGCAAATTGGAGACCACCCAATCAAAGCGCCCCGAAGCCTTCTCAAACAAATCACTGCGCAAGGCCTGCACCCGATCCAGGCCAAGCCGCGAGGCATTCAACCTGGCCAGATCCAGCGCCTCCTCAGACAGATCAATCAACCAGACCTCCGCATCCGCAAAGGCCGCAGCCAGGCTCAGGCCAATGCAACCACTGCCCGTGGCCAAATCCAACAGGCGGATCGGTCTGGGCAGCGTGCCGCGCCCGACTTCGGCAATCAACCAATCCACCAAAAACTCCGTCTCCGGCCTGGGCACCAGCGCACGGCCATCACAAACCAACTCATGGCCCATGAACTCCACGCTACCGAGAAGATGCTGCAAGGGCACCCCCTCTCCACGGCGCTTGGTCAACTCACGCAGCGCCGCCAGATCGCGCTCGGGCAGCACCTCGCCGAAACGCAGATAAAGATCCAAGCGCCTGCAGCCCAGCACATGAGCCAGCAGATGCTCCATGTTCAACCTGGCCTCATCCACCCCCGCGCGCTCCAGGAAACCCGCGCCAGCCTTGACCACCTCAAGGATCGTCTTCATGGCAATCCCACTCAACGCAGGCCTGCCTCCGCCAGGCGCTCCTGCACATCGGCCTCAAGCAGGGCATCGAGCATCGCTCCCACATCGCCTTCCATGAACCGGTCGAGATTGTAGAGTGTCAACTCAATGCGATGATCACTCACCCGATTCTGCGGGTAATTGTAGGTTCGAATCTTTTCCTCACGGCCACCGCTGCCGATCAGACTGCGCCGATGCGCCGAGTACTTCGCCGCCTCCTCCTGCTGACGACGCTCCAACAAGCGCGACCTCAAGATGGTCAATGCCTTCTCCTTGTTCTTGATTTGGCTACGCCCATCCTGACAGCGCACAATGATGCCCGTGGGCAAGTGCATCACCTGCACCGCGCTGTCCGTGGTGTTGACCCCCTGTCCACCAGCGCCAGAGGAACGGCAGACCTCGATCCGCACCTCATCCGCCTTGATCTCCAAGTCCACCTCCTCGGATTCTGGCAGCACGGCCACCGTAGCGGTTGAAGTGTGAATGCGCCCCTGCGCCTCGGTGGCAGGAACGCGTTGAACTCGGTGCACCCCGCTTTCGTAGCGCAAACGCCGGAAGACCTCCTCGCCACTGACCTTCATCACCAATTCCTTGAACCCACCCACCTCAGAGGGACTGCTCTCCATGGTCTCCACCCGCCATCCCTGAGCCTCCGCAAAGCGCGAGTACATCCGCATCAAGTCCGCAGCAAAAAGCGAAGCCTCATCACCGCCGGTACCCGCCCGGATCTCCAGCAGAGCATCGCGCCCCTCCAAGGGATCAGGCGGCAGAATGGCCACCTGCACCTGCTTCTCCAAGCCAGGCAAGAGTTGCTGCAATCTCGCCACCTCACCCCTGGCCATCTCCTCCATCTCGGCATCCCCACAATTCAACAGACTGCGGCTCTCATCCAACTCTGCTGATTGCCGTTGAAACTGCTCCCACAACTTCAAAAGATTGCCCAACAACCGATGCTCCCGCGTCATCTCCGCCGCCTTGCGCGGGTCATCAAAAAAACCAGGCTGCCCCATCAACTCCTCCAACAGTGAAAAGCGAGCCAACTTGGTTTGAATGATCGAAGTAAAATCCATGCGAAAGAAAAGCAGCAGGCGGCAAAACCCCACCGACCATCCACCCCTTGCAGGAGAATCCCATCCCGCGCAAGCCCTGGAAACACGGACCTTTAATCCCCTGCCCTGGAGAACAACCTCCACCTTGTCCGCAACCCAGACTTCGCCCCCGTCACGCTCAACATCAACAAACTAGATTCATCAACAGCCCGCCGCCATGCGCGATCAAAAAAGCGGCGCCCCTGCCCCGCCATACCCATCGCACATTCCACACCTCCACAGTAAGCCGACCGATAAGCCGATGAGGGCTCGGCGCCAGACAACCAAATCAAAAACCCAGATCACCCTCAGCCGAATGGCATCAACTCGCCACTCGAGCAAATCACCATCACAGCATCAATCGCGACGACGACGCAGCGCCAAGGCCAACAAGCCCAGCATCAGCAGCATCACCCGTGAAGGCTCGGGAACCACCACAATCACCCCGTAGTTGGAGAACAGAGCCGTATTCCAACTCAGAGATCCATTGCTGAATCCACTGATATCAGGCAGATCAAGATCGAAGCCGCTGCCAGCAAAGTCACCTGCGCCAGTATAGTTGTTATTCACGGTGAAGCCATTATTCAGGATACTGCCCCAGTCCATAAGGTTGAAGATCTGGCCCGCAGCTGGAGCAAAGCCAGAGTAGAGGCTGACCGAAACCCGACCGCCGCTGTTTACAGTAAGCGTACCGTCAACAGTCAGATAGTCGTGGTTGGAGAGGTTGCCAGCCACGCCATTCATGATGTTCGCTTGCGCGGTGTTCGGCGTGGCCAAACTCGCAATGAAATCCTGGACACTGCCACTGAGATTCCAACCCATCTGGACCAGACTGCTCGTGGCACCATTGAGCTGCAAAGCAAGACGCTCAACTTCAGAGCTTCCCCCACCCAGGCCGCCGCCAAGGTTGAGATTGCCGGTCACGCGCAACTGACCCACAAGATTGCCGGCAGAGCTGGCATTGGCATTGCTGGAGCCACCAGGAGAGATGCGACCCACACCCGCAACACCACCCTGAGCATCGCTGACATTGAGGTTGCCCTGGATGGTGGCGCGATTGTCATTGTCGGCACGCAGGGCGCCAACACCGCCACCGCTAATCACTCCATCGTAACTGTAGGCAGCCTTGGAAGAGACATTGAAGCTGGCCCCGGCCGCAATGCTAAGGCGAGGGGAATCATCAATGCTGCCGTTGGCGCCAAGGGCCAGCGTGCCTGCCGTAATCTGTGTCGTGCCGAGGTAGGTATTGACATTGGTGAGCGTCAACTGGTGAGCCCCTGTCTTGACCAAGGCAACATTGTTCTGGATCACGCCACCGTAGAGCGAATTGCCAGTCGTTCCCTGACCCGCAGTGAGGGTAGCCTGAGTGGTAGCCGAGTTGGTGATGAACCCACCGTTGCTGACGAAGGCACCAGCGTAGCCCGCGCTCTGGTCGCCGCTGATCAATCTGCCGACCGTCGCATTGTTACCAGCAAGGTCCAGCACGCCACGGCTGGTCGTTGTCAGATTGCCAGCCTGAGCCATCGCCGTGCTCGAACCCAAGCGCAGGGTACCGTTGGCAATTGAAGTGCCACCCGAGTAGCTGTTGTTGCCCGAGAGGATCACGGTGTCACCACCCTGCTTGGTCAAGGCCCCGCTGCCACTGATTGCGCCTTTGATTTCGAGGATCGCTCCACGAGCATTGGCAACAAGGTCACTTGCCTGGTTGAGGTCAGGCCCCGAGCCGGTGAGTTGATCCTGAGAGCGGCCGTTATCCGTACCATTGGGGCCGTCGGTGGCGTTGTTTTGGCCAACGAAGGAGTTGCCTGCCAAATTGATGCTGACTCCCGAACCCAAGGTGCGGAAGACGGCTCCATTGGTCGTTGAAATCACCTCATCAGCCCTCAAGAAGCCCTCAATGGCCCCACCGTTCAGGGTGATGGTGGCGTTGGTGTTGAGTTGGTCCGAGTTGACCTGCAGGCTTGCGCCTCCAAGGTTGATGCTACCGCTGCGGGCGTTGTCCACGCTCCAGCGCTCAATCGAGGCTGGCTCGTACGTCACTGTCTTGGTGAACCCTGTGGTCAAGATATCGAGCACCCCAAAGCGGCGCGCCGTGATACTTGTGTCTGCATTGCCGAAGGCATTGGCATGAGTCACTCCAATGGCGCCTTGCTCAATGATCAGATCACCGCTGAAGCTGCTGCTGTTATCGCTTCCGACCCACAGGTAACCATTGCCCCACTTGATCAGGTCGCGGCTGCCATTCAGTGCGCTGACCAAGAGGCCTGAACCGGTCACGCCAGAGGTGATCTGGTTGTTTACCGCGGTGCTGGCGACATCGATGATGGAGTTGCCCGTTCCCGTCAGAAATAGCGTGCCGGCCTTGATCACACCGCGGGTGTTGGTGGGGCTGACACGCAGGCGTGCCGGCGACAAACCCGTGGTATCGGTGGACTGCGACTCAAGGTCGCCGATCCCCAGGGTCACATCGGTGGTCGATGTGGTCGCCACGATGGTGGCATTGTTTACCCCGATGATTCGACCCATGGTGTACTGGCCCAGCAACGAGCTACCGGGCTGCGCCAAGAGGTTCAGGGTGGTTCCAGCAGCAGTGTTCGGGCTGCTTGGATTCAGGGTGATGCTGCCACCATTGCCTGGTCCACCGAAGGTGTTG
>JAURHS010000175.1 GCA_030833205.1 Prosthecobacter sp. | reverse complement strand
GCCTGCAGCGAGAATGGCCATGAAGCCTGCCCACAGCAGACGCATGCGATTGTTTTCACTCATAAGGAATTTGGTGGTTTGGATTGGGGTTAAGGGATGAGCCGCGGCAGCGGTAAGGCAGGGGTTGTAGAGGCCAGCGCTGCGCCTGACAAGCGAAAAAGGACTTGGAGTACTCCTCGAATCGGAGGATGGCAAGCAAGGCAACTCCACGAGTTGGCAGCGCCCCTGGGGGTCAATGCCCGTCCAGGCTCAGCGGCTTGTATCCTCCGCGGGCCCGATAATAGAGCCACATGCCCAGATAACAGATCAGCATGAAGGCGGGCAGCACCGCGATGTTGGTGAAGGCTCCGCGCTTGGAGAGGGCCTGCACCTCCTCAAGCTCTTTTTTGGAATTGGCATCCAAAGCCTGTACCTTGGCCTGATCCAGGCTTGGCGCCTGCCCGAAGAGGCTGGCCTTGCTGGGGCCGGCAACCTTCGCGTGCAGCGCGCTGTGGCCGTCCTTAAGGCGCAGGTCCATGTCCTTGTCCTGTTGGTAGCCAATGAAGGGGCTACCCAGCACGCCAAGGAAGAGCACGCCAACGGCTGAGACACCATTGAGCGTCAGCGCACCGCCCTTGGGGAACTGCTCAGAGGTCAGCCCCAAAGTGGTGCTCCACAGGAAAGTCTTGCCAAAGGCATACACCGTGGACGCACCGACAATGGCCCAGCCCACGCTCTGGGAGAGCAAGAGCAGTCCACCGATGGCAATGGCAGAGCCGAGGACCAGCAGACCAATCGGCGAGAGGCGATGCACAATTGGCCCTGCGTAGAAACGCAGCACTGTCATGATGGTGGACACATAGACAAACACCCAGGCGGCGAAGTTGGGGTTGCCCTCTGGGGCATTGAGCGTGAGCAAGTCGGGCATCCAGCCGTCAGTGCCCAATTCCGTGGTGGCCAGAGGGCCGATGATGACCAGGACCAGCAGGAACATCCCATTGCCCATGCTGCGGGTGTAGGCAAAGGCCAATGCACCAATGATGGCCGCGGCAGCCAAGTTCACCTTCCAAGAAATTTCCATGCCCAACAACTGGCAGACCGCAGCTGCCATCAGGGCGCCGATGATGAAGAACCCTACCGCACCCACTTCGCGCAGCATGTCTCGGTAGCTGACTCCTGCAGCGACGCGCTCGTTGAGCGGAAAGCGCCGAGGCAAAATCAGCAGGGCGTAAATCACCACCGGAACGAAGCAAAGCGCAAAGCGAAACTGCCAGACATGCGCAAAGAACAGTTTGGTGTCTGGCAGCAGGGCGCAGAACAGCGCACCTAGGGCAAGGCCGGCGGGCCAGCCGGCATGCAGGATGTTGAGCCACTTGGACTTCTCGCGCGGGAACAGCGTCGCCACCACGGGATTGATGAAGCTCTCCACCGTGCCATTGGCCACCGCCACCAACAGCGTGCTCCAGTAGAGCGAATCGAAACCGCTGGCCCGCAAGGTGAAGATCAGCGAAAGCAGATGACAGCTGATGGCGAAGATCGCCACCGTCTTGTAGCCCACCCAGTCGATAATCAGGCTGAAGAAGATAATGCTCAGGGCAAAGGGCCACATGCCTGCACCGTTGATGGCCCCCTTCTGCGCCTCGGAGAGATTGAAGCTATCCTGCAGGATGCCGATGGAATTGGCGCGCACCCCAAACACAAAGGAGGTTGCGACCAGGGCAATGAAACAGGCCCAGAACAATTTCATGTCGGGCTTGAAGGCGGAGGAAGGGGCGTTCATGAACGGAAGGGGTTCGAGGGCGGCATTACAGGGGGCTCCCCTGGTCATGGCAATGCTTTTTTGGGCCCCTGCAGGCCCAAGCAAAGCGCGCGCAGGATTTGCGTTGAGCCCCGGCCTGTCCCATTCATGGTGCCGACATGCAACCACCCCCCCAACGGCTGGAATTGATCGGCGAGGAGTTGGCCATCGTTTGGCCTGACGGTCACGAACAGTTCATCGCCTGCGAACGCCTGCGCGCCGCCTCTCCCAGTGCCGAAAACACCGGCGAACGCGATCTCATGGGGCGGCGCATTGGCGGCAGCGACCAGACCTCATTCCCTGGCGTGACCCTGCGCGGCTGGCGCCCCGTCGGCGGCTACGCCATCCAATTTGACTTCAGCGACGGGCACAACACTGGGCTCTACACCTTCGAGTACCTGCGCAGCCTCTGAGGGCAGCAGGCTTGAGGCTCGCCGATGGAGAGTCACCTCGGGGCAAAGGGCGCATGGCTGCGCTCGCGGCCGTTGCCAGTGCTTCCCATGGCTGTCGGGCGAATGGGGCGGAGCCACCCTTGCCAATGCCATCCAAGTCTGAATTCCTGACGGCGTCTCGCTGCCGAGGTGCCGCGGCGCTTCTTGGTAGCGTTTAGTAAAGTTCGACTGGACTGCGTTTGCCGTCTTCGACGCTGAGGACCTTGGCGCGTTCTTCGCCGAGGGTGGCGACGCGTAGGTCCCAGATCTGGCGGTTGATGTCCTCAAACCTTTCGAGGCAGAAGCGGTCGGGCTTGCGGAGCTTTTTCCGCGCGGCCTCCACGCGGCGAAGGGCGTCGTCGAGAACGGGGTGTTCCACCTCTCGGAGTTGGCGATGGGCGAGTTCGACCATCTCGAGGCGGTGGCAAATCATCACCATGTCGTTGCCAGCGCGCAGGGCTTCCTTGATGCTGTCTTCGAAGCTGACCTCGTTGAGGATGGCCCCCATGTCGAGATCGTCGGTAATGGCGAGGCCCTCAAAGCCAAGTTGATGACGCAGAAGGCGAGTGCAGATGTTGTGGCTCAATGAGGCTGGCCAACGAGGTTTCTGGGCGTCATAGGCCATGTAATGGCTGTGGCAGGTCATGACGCTGTCGAGTTCGTGCAGGAGGGCGCTATAGGGCAGGAGATCGCTGCTGGCGAGTTGCTCGGCGGTTTTGTCAATGATCGGCAGGTGCTCGTGCGGGTCGCAGGAGGCGGGTCCGTAGCCGGGAAAATGTTTGCCGCAGCTCAGGATGCCCTCGCGGCGCAGAGCGGCGTTGAAAATGCCGGCGTTGCTGATGACCTGTTGGGCGTCGCGACCCCAGCAGCGGCCCTTGAGGGAGTTGTCAGCCTGGTCGTCGTAGGAAATGTCGAGGACGGGGCAAAGGTCGAGGTTGAAGCCAAACAGGCGGAGGATCTCGCCAGTGAGGCGGCCATGGGTCTGAATGAGGCCGGGCTCATTGCGCTCGCGCAGGGCTTGGGCATTGGGTGGCTCTTGGCCAATCAGGCGCAGGCGAGAGACGCGACCGCCTTCCTGGTCAATGGTGATGATGGGTTCATCGCGACTGAGGTCTCGCAGGTCGTCGATGAGTTTGCGCAGTTGCTGAGGGCTTTGGATGTTGCGTCCAAAGAGAATGTAGCCGCCGGGCTGTAGGCGGCGCAGGCGTGCCGCGGTTTCAGAGTCAAGGGCTGGCCCGGGGACGCCGGTAAGCAGGAGGGCGCCTAGGGGGTCGTGGCCAGCAGACATGGGGCTTGGCGCGTTGGCGCTTGCGGCTTACTTGAAGAACAGGGGGATCACCAAGATGGCGAGCACATTGACGACCTTGATCATCGGGTTGACGGCTGGGCCGGAGGTGTCCTTGTAGGGATCGCCAACGGTGTCGCCAGTGACGGCTGCGGCGTGCGCGAAGCTGCCCTTGCCGCCGTGGTTGCCTTCCTCGACATATTTTTTGGCGTTGTCCCAGGCGCCGCCAGAGCTGGTCATGGCGATGCCGACAAAGAGGCCGGTGATGATGGTGCCGATCAGGAGGCCGCCAAGGGCTTCCTTGCCCAGGAAGGCGATGGCAACGACGAAGATGATGGGCAGCAGGGCGGGCACGATCATCTGGCGCAGGGCGGCCTTGGTCACGATGTCCACGCACTGGCCATATTCCGGGGTGTCCTGGCCGGTGAGGATGCCGGGCTTGGCGGCGACTTGGCGGCGGACCTCGCGAACGACGGCGCCCGCGGCGTTGCCAACAGCGTCCATGCCAAAGGCGGTGAAGAGGTAGGGCAGCAGGCCGCCGACAAACATGCCGATGATGACCTTGGGGTTCATGAGGTCGAAGGTGACCTGGTCGAGTTTGAGGATGGCCTTGAGCTCTTCAACATAGCTGCCGAAGAGCACCATGGCTGCCAATCCTGCTGAGGCGATGGCGTAGCCCTTGGTGACGGCCTTCATGGTGTTGCCCACAGCGTCGAGCTCGTCGGTAATCTTGCGCACTTCCTCGGGAAGGCCGCTCATGACGGCCACGCCTCCGGCGTTGTCGGTGATTGGGCCGAAGGCGTCCAGGGAGACGATGATGCCGCTGAGGGAGAGCATGGAGACGACGGCGACGGCGATTCCGTAAAGCCCTGCCAGTTCCCAGCAGCCCCAGATGGAGGCGGCGATGCAGAGCACGGGCATCAGGGTGGCATGGTGGCCGACGCTGATGCCAGCGATGATGTTGGTGGCGTGGCCAGTCTCACTGGCCAAGGCGATGCGGCGCACAGGGTGGTGGGCAGTGCTGGTGAAGTAGTTGGTGATCCAGACCACGGCAAAGGTGAGGGCCAGGCCGATGAGCGCGCAATAAAACAGGCTTGAGGGGGCGATGGTGCCGCCAAGCATTTTCACGGGTTCGGTGAAGATGGCAGCGGTGGCCCATTTGAAGAGGATGGCAGCGATGATACCGCTGACGGCGACTCCGCCCACCAAGGCGGCGGTGGCCTTTTGCTTGACGAAATTGACCCAGCCGATGCCGATCAGGGAAGCGATGATGGCCAGACCGCAGAGCACGAAGGGATAGATGACCACGGCGTGGTTGCCTTCCGCTGCGGTGAGGTGGCCAACCAGCGCGCCGCCGATCAGGCTCACGGCGTAGGTCTCAAAGACATCGGCAGCCATGCCTGCGCAGTCGCCAACATTGTCGCCGACATTGTCGGCGATGGTGGCGGGGTTGCGGGGATCGTCTTCATTGAGGTTTTGCTCAATCTTGCCCACCAGGTCCGCGCCAACATCAGCGGCCTTGGTGTAGATGCCGCCACCCAGGCGGGCAAATACGGAGATCAGCGAGGACCCAAGGGCCAAGCCGATGAGGCTGTCGATGGCGGTGCGGGTGTCAGTGCTTTTTTCAACGATGACGAAGAATAGACCCACGCTGAGTAGACCCAGAGCCACAACCAGCAGGCCGGTGACGGCACCGCCGTTGAAGGCCACCTTCAGGGCGCTGTGGCTGCTTTCGCGTGCGGCCCAAGCGGTGCGGACATTGGCCAGCACGGCGATGCGCATACCGACATAGCCGGCAGCCAGGGAGCAGACGGCACCAACGACGAAGCCCACGCCGGCAAGGGCACCCTTGAATTGGAAGACCGCAACGAAAATAAGCGCCGCAATGCCCAGGATGGCACGAATCTGCCGATTGAGGTAGGCCTTGGCACCCTGCTGAATGGCTCCGCCAATCTCAGCCATTTTCTCGTTGCCCGGGCTGCAGGCGACGATGCGCTTGATGAGCAGAATGGCAAAGGCCAAGCCCACGGCAGCGAGGGCCAGGGAGATGCTGATGCCGTTGGTGAGGAGGAACGATGGAGTCACGACAGAAAGGGTTGCGGGTTGGGCAAAGGGGGGCGATTGTAACGATTCGGTGCCGACTGGCAACAGGCTTTTGCAAGAGGCTCACAATCAGCGGGTTTTCGGTGCTATTCGGCTCGG
>JAURHS010000007.1 GCA_030833205.1 Prosthecobacter sp. | reverse complement strand
TGGGTGGTTTGGCGCTGGGGCTGGGTGGTTTGGCGCTGGGGCTGGGCTGGTTGTGGGCTAGGCGCGGAGGTGGGCGTAGCGTTGGTTCCAGTCTTCGGGGAGGCGGAGGGGTTTGCCTTGGGGCATTTGCACGAGGGCGAGGGATTGGCGGCAGGTGATGAGGCAGGTGGCGGGGTCGCTCTGGCGGTGGATGCGGAAGTTGACCCAGAAGCGGACGCGTTCGAGGCTTTCGAGGTGGCCTTGGATGATGAGGTGGTCGCCGAGGGTTGCGGGTTTGCGGTAGTCAATTTCGGTGCGGACGACGACGGGGTAGATCTGGGTGTTGGCCATGTCGCGCAGTTGCATGCCCATGTGGGTGGCGAGGCGGGTGCGGGCGGTTTCGATCATGCGCAGGTAGGCGATGTTGTGGACGACGCCGCCGATGTCGGTGTCAAAGAACATGACTTCCTCGCGGGTTTCGATGCGGGGGGTGTCGGGGTGGGCCAGGGGGTCGGGGGCTTGCGGATTGTGGCTTGGCATGGCGTTTGTGGTCTGGCCTGTGTTGTGGCAGGTCTTGGGGGTAACCGATCAGGCAGCGGGACAGTGGGCCATGATCTCTCTTAATTTGGACAAATGCATCAGGACTTGCCAGTGATTTCGATTCTCGGGGTGCCAGTGGCGCGGGTGGATGCCCAGGGCGCGTTGGCGGAGCTTGAGCGCTTGATGCGCGAGGGGCCGGGTGCGGGCAGTGGGGTGGTGGCCTATGTGAATGCGCACACGCTGGAGCTTTCAGCGCGGGATGCGCAGTTGCGCGAGGTGCTTGGGCAGGCGGCCTTGGTGCTCAACGATGGGGTGGGGGTGTCGATGGCGGCGAAGTTGGGCAGTGGTGAGCGGTTTTTGGATAATCTCAACGGCACGGATTTTACGCCGAAGATTCTGCAGCTTGCGGCGCGTTTGGGCTGGCCGGTGTTTTTCATGGGCTCGGCGCCAGGGGTTGCACAGAAGGCTGCAGAGGTGTTGATGAGCCGCATTGATGGCTTGTCGGTGGTGGGCACGCACAGTGGCTTTTTTGATGCGGCGCAGGAGCAGGTGATGTTGGAGCAGATGCGTGCCAGTGGGGCGAAGTTGTTGGTGGTGGGGATGGGCAATCCGCGGCAGGAGAAGTGGCTGGCGGCCAATCTGCGTCACAGTGGGGCGAGCATTGGTGTGGGGGTGGGGGCCTTTTTGGATTTCTCGGCCGGGGTGTTTCCGCGCGCGCCGGGTTGGGTGCAGGCGCTGCGTTTGGAGTGGCTGTACCGGATGTGCCGCGAGCCGCGGCGCTTGTGGAAGCGTTATTTGCTGGGCGGGCCGGTGTTTCTGGGGCGGGTGCTGTGGCGCCGCTGGTTTGGCGGCAAGGCCTGAGGCTGCGCGGGGTCGGGCAGTGGGGGTGCCGCTTGGGGGATGCGCTGCTGCGGGCTTAGGCCGGCAGGTGGCGATCAATGAAGGTGACCATTTGTTCGGTGGTGGCGGGCTTGGGCAGGAAGGGGAAGCCGTTGATGAGTTTGCCGTCGCCGCTGAGGTCGCTTTCACGCACGGTGGCGGTGTGGAAGACGACTTTGATGTGCTTGAGGCGGGAGTCGTTCTTGATGCGGTAGAGGATGTCGGCGCCGTCGAGGTCTGGCATCATGACATCGAGCACGATGAGGTCGGGCACGAAGTCCATGATGGTTTCGAGGGCCTGCAGGGAGTCGTTTTGTTCGCGCACTTCGAAGCGGCCGGTGTCCTCGAGGTTCATGGCCATGAGGTTGGTGATGAAGGGCTCGTCGTCGATGAGGAGGATTTTTTTCTTGGGGGCGGTGTCGCTCATGGGGGCTGGTGGTGTGGTGGTGATGGGGTCAGGCTTGGTTGAGGGCCTTGAGGAGGATGGTGGCGCAGACGCCGCCTTGGGGGAGGTTGGCGATGTCGAGTTGGCCTTCGTGCAGGGAGATGATTTTGCGTGCGGCGGCCAGGCCCAGGCCGCTGCCTTGGCCGGCGGGTTTGGTGCTGAAGAAGGGTTCGAAGATGAGGTGGAGTTGTTGGGTGGGGATGCCGGGGCCGCTGTCGCAGATTTCGATGCACAGGGCGAGGTCGCCGGCATTGAGGGAGGTGCTTTGTTGCCAGCTTCCGCGCTGGCTTTGGCCGATCTGGCGGGTGCTGGCGCGCAGGGTGAGGCGGCCGGCCTTGGGCATGGCTTCGATGGCGTTGTCCAGCAGGTGGCGCAGGGCGATGCCAAGGTACTTGGCGTTGGCCTTGATGCGCGGCAGGCCTTGGGTTGGAATCTCGGCCTCGAGGCTGAGGTGGGCGGGTAGCTTCAGGGCGCTGAGTGTGCCTTGCAGGAGGGGGCCGCTGTCGAGGACTTCCATGGCTTCCTGCAGCGGGCTGCAGGCCTGCTGCAGTTGGGTGACGGCGCGGTCAATGCGCTGGCTGGCCTGGTGCAGGACCTTGGCGATTTGGCTGCGGCGTTCGTCGGTGAGTGGGCGCTGGCCGCCAAGCAGGTCGGCGGCCAGGGTGATTTGGCTCAAGGGGTTGCAGATCTCATGGGCGATGCCCTTGGAGATGCGGGTGAGCGTGTCGGCCACGGCCAGCTCGCGCAGGCTGTCGTCGCGTGGGTTGCCTTGCTCGGGGGCCGCGTCGCTCATGGTGGGTCAGGGTTTGGCCAACTCGTTGCCGCTTTGATGGTCGAACCATTGGCCCGGGCTGGCGATGACGCCGTCGAGGCGGAGGTTGGGGCCGAGGTGCGTGTGGCTCAGGAGGTAGCTGTTGCGCACTTCACTGCCGGCGGCCACGCTGCAGTTTTCGCCGATGGCGGTGTTGGGGCCGATCTCTGCGGCTTCGATGGTGCAGCCGCTGCCAATCCAGCAGGGGGCGTGGAAGACGGTGTGTTTGGCGATCTTGCAGTGGTGGCCGATGATGACGCCGGGGCTGATCTGGGTTTCGAGTTCGGGCAGTTGGGTGCCGAAGCGTTGGAATTCACCAAGCCAGCGTTGCACCATGGCAAACCAACTGCGGGTGATGGGTTGATCCGGCAGGCAGGGGATGGGCTCGCTGCCGCGTTGCAGTTTGATCTGGCCGTCGGGGGTGAGGTGGCAGCAGATTTCGCGCACGCTGGTGGCGAGTTGGTCGTGGACTTCAGCGCGCAGGCAGAGCGGGAAGATGCCTTCGATGTGGCGGCGCAGGGCGGGGTCGGGTTGTTCCTGCCAGAGGCTGAGGGTGGCGTTGCTGCGGAAGAGATGGTCCATCCAGTGGTCAATGACCAGGCGTTGCCCAATCTCCCATAGGAAGAAGGGTTGGCCGTTGATGCGTTGGTTGGGCTGGGCGAGCAGGAAGGCGTCGGCAATCATGGGGACTGATTGATGAGGTTGGGGGTTAGTTGCCGCCGCGATTCTTCAGGGCCACGGGCACGGTCATGAGCAGGATCTTGAGGTCGAGCCAGAGGTTCTGGGTGGCCGCGTACTTGAGGTCAAGGCCGATGGCTTCGTCGTGGGTGATTTTGCTGCGGTTGCTGATTTGCCACAGGCCGGTGAGGCCGGGTTTGATGTTGTGGCGCAGCAGGTCGCGCGGGGTGAATTCGGCAATCTCCCACATGGCGAAGGGGCGCGGGCCGACGAGGCTCATTTCGCCGCGCACGATGTGCAGCAACTGCGGCAGTTCGTCGATGGAGAATTTGCGCATGAATTTGCCAAAGGGCAGGATGCGCGGGTCGTTGGGGTATTTCTCGGCGTCGGAGAATTTCAGCAGGGCCTTGCGCAGTTTGAGGACGGATTCGTTTTCCGGGTCAACGAAGTGCTCGGCGGTCTGGCTGATCTTGTGCTCCTGAATCTTCTTTTCGATGGCCTCGGCGTCGCGGCGCATGGTGCGGAACTTCATCATCGGGAAGAGGCGGCCGAGGATGCCTACGCGCTTGCCGGCAAAGGTGATGGGGCGCCCGTCCACCAGCATGATGATGAGGGAGGCGCCGATGAGGATGGGCGAGATGGCCAGCACGATGATGCTGCCGGCAAGCATGTCCATGCCGCGCTTGGTGCCGTGGCGCAGGGCATGGCGCAGGTGATGCTGCAGGCGCAGCTTGAGGTGGCGCAGGTGGTCGCCGATGCCGTTGGGGCGGATGCGTTCGATCATGGGGCGTTGGGGGTGGTGGATTTGGCCTTGCGGCGCATCAGTTGGGGGATGGCGCGCAGGTCGGCAAAGCGTTGACGGCCGCCGGGCAGCAGGCGCATGGCGCTGACAAAGACCACAAGGCAGAGCAGGGTGGCCAGCACGCAGCCGAGGAAGGGATGCAGCAGGGCGGCGCCGGACCAGCGCCGCAACAGCAGCACGGCGCCCAACGCCAGCAGGGAGCTGAGCATGGGCATGAGGCTGGGACCGAGGATCTGCGAGGTGCGCACCAGTTCACTGCGTCCCGCCCAGCACAGCACGATGGGTGTGCGCAGGAAGAGGCTGCTCAGGGCGAAGTACATGGCCACCTGCTTGGGCCCTTGCTGCACGCCGGCGACGATGGCGGCGATGAGAAAAAAACTGGAGACCAGCTCGGCGTAAAACATTTCGCGGGTGCGGCCCTGGGAGATGAAGAGGTAGCCGGTGGTGTAGCGGATGGGTTCGGCGAAGGCCATGACGCCCAGCCACATGAAGATCTCAGCGGCGCTGATCCACTGTCTGCCCAAGGCCACTTCAATGACCCAATCAGCGGCGCCCACGGTGACCACGATCACCGGCAGGGTCAGCCAGAGCACGGCTTGCAGCACGCGGCCGTAGGCCAGGCGGTAATCAATGGGGTTGTCCTGCAGGCGGCTTAACATGGGCACGGCCACTTCGCCCAAGGGCAGGTTGATTTGTGACAATGGCATGACCAGCAGTTGATAGGCGCGCATGTAAAAGCCCAGGGCTTCACTGCCCCAGCGTCGGCCAATGAGCATGTTGTCCAGGTTTTGAATCCAGTAGCTGACCACGCGGAAGCTGGCCAGCCAGCCGCCGAGGCCCAGCATGCTGCGGTTGTCCTGCTGTGCGCTCCAGCGCATGGGCCGCCAGCCACAGGAGATCCATCCGCCTGCGGTGGTCAGGGTGATGAGGACGAGTTGAGCGTAAACCAGAGCCCATGGCCCTTGGCCGGCCCAGGCGCCGACAATGGCGGTGAGCGTTGAGGCGCCAAGGGCGATGAGGTCCAGGCGGATCACGGTGGCAAAGCGCATCTGGCGACGCAGCAGGGCCTGATGTTGCACGCCCAGCCCTGAAACCAAAAAACCCAGTGCCAGCACGCGGGTGATGGGGGCGATGCTGGCTTCCTTGTAGAAGTGGCTCAGCGGTTGGGCCAGACCCAGGGTGATCAGGCAAAGCAGCAGGCCAAAGCCGGCATTGATCCAAAACAAATTGCTGACCTGCGCATGACTGATCTGCGGGCGTTGAATGGTGGCTGCGGAGAGGCCAAGGTCCTTGAAGATGGTGAGGAAGCCTACCAGCGAGGTGACCATGCCCACGAGGCCGAAGTCATGCGGGCTGAGCAGGCGGGCCAGCACCACCATGTTGGCCAATTGCAGGACAAACTTGATGACCTGTGCCAGCAGGGTGAGCATGCCCCCGCGCAGTGCCCGGCCCTGAAGCTGGCCTTCGAGGTGGTCGGTGCGCAGGAAGGATTCAGGGTCGCGTGCTGCTTGCTTCACGGGCTCAGAATTGGTGCGTCAACTGCAGGCCTGCCTGGGTGCGGAAACGGTCGTCGGCGGGATCATCGCTGCGGTCGCGGTGATGCCATTGATAGAACAATTCCAGATTGGTGCGGTTGAGGCGGCGATCCTGCTGCGCGCGCCAGCCCATGGCCAAACGGCAGAGGGGTTCAATGTCCAATCTCGGTTGGTCCAAGCCGAGGTAGCGGCGACGCATCAGGGTGGCGTCGAAGGTGCTGTAGAAATGCTCGCTGAACTCATGTTGGAACTCCGGACCGACGCGCAGGGTGCGTGCGGTGGCGCCTTGGGCAATGACGGAGGGGTCTTGATTGAGGCGGGCGCGCAGAGACAGGCGGGTCTTGTCGCTGGCCTGCCAACTCATGAACCATTGACCGACCAGACGCCGCAGATGATCGCTTTGGGCGCCGGAGCGGATGGCGCGGGTTTCCAGGCCCAGGGTGCTGCTGAAGCTGAGTTTCTCGGTGGGGCGCCATTCGCCCCAGAGTTGGGCCTGTTGATAGTTTTGATGGCCCAGTTGGCCTTGCTCAAAGTCCACAAAGCCCAACTCCGCTCCGGGGCCAAAGCGGGTCTTGGGCGAGAGTTCATAAAACCAGACCATCTCGCCAATCCAATGATTGCGGGCGCTGAGGCCGTTGGGCAATTCGATGCGGCGCAGGGTGCCCTTGGCGCGCAGGGTGTTCTTGGGGTTGATCTTGGACTCGCCCATCAGCGAGGCGTCAAGCATCGTGAAGTTGTCTTCAGGCGAGGTGTTCTCCGAGGAGATCAGCAGGCGCTGATCGTAGTCCACGCGCAGCAGGCTGCGCCAGGTCGCGGTGGTGTGGCCCCACTCGCCGAGGAAATGATGCGCGGTGATGCTGCGGCCATCGCCGAGTTGCTGAAACAGGGTGGGCACATAGAGCAACTGCAGATGATTGCCGGAGAGGTTGCTGCCAATGCCAGGAATCCAGCCCTGCGAATCGCCGAGGCTCACCTTGATCAGGGCCGAGGTTTCCAACAAGGTCTCGGCTCGTCGCTGGCCCAGACGCTCGAAGTTGATGTTATCCGTGCCCAGCAGGGTGGTCTGCACGCCCAGCGAAGCGCGCAGGCCGAGATCAGCCTTGGTGAAGGTGGCCGGTTGCTCACCCCAACCCGCAACAGACTGCCAGCGTCGAGGTGCTGCGGTGGCGATGCTTTCAAAATAACCGCCGCGGACCTGCGGGCGCCGCATCTCGCGTGAGGGTTGAGTGAAGCCAGGCGCTGTTTCTTCCGGCAGGATCATGCCAATGGCCTGCGGTGCCGGCAGCAGGGGATTGGCTGCGGCAGGCTGGGCCCATGCCGATGACCCCAGTCCGCAGAGGGACAGAATCAGGGCAGAAAGATGTGGGACGGATTTCAAGGCAAAAGGGCGATGGGCAGGCTGCCATTAGTCAGAATCAGCGGACTGATAGTCAAGGCATTTAAGATACTTAAACAATGCTTAGGATTGACACAGGGATGGGATTTGGGTAGCACCCCAGTCTTATGAATCGATTCCTCGCGCTTGCGCTTGTCTCCGGCTTGGGATGGGGCGTTGTTGGTTGTCAGGGCCCGGCCCTGACTGCGGTGCCCGCCGCTCCTGCCGCGCCCTCGCATTATGGCATCGCGCCCGGCGATCTGCTTGCGGTCTCCTTTGTCGGTGAGCCAGAGCTGTCGCAGCAGGCTCGTGTGGATTGGAATGGCATGATTCGCCTGCCGGCGCTTTCTCAGGAAGGGGATTTCCAGCTCAAGGCGGCGGGCATGAGCCCGGCCAGTCTGGCCTCGGCGATTGGTCGCCAGGCCGTGGCAAACAAGCTGCTGATCAAGGCCCAGGCTCAGGTGCTGGTGACGGAGTATGCGCCGCAGGCCTTCTCCGTGCTCGGTCAGGTGGCTCAGCCTGGGCGCTATTCCTTCCCGCGTGGTTTGCCGCCTCGGTTAAGCCTTGAAGAGGCCGTGGCCATGGCCGGTGGTTACACCAGGTTGGCGCAGCAGTCCAAGGTGCTGCTGAAGCGGGGCAATCAGGTCTTCTGCGTGGATCTGGCGAGGCTGGCTTCGCAATCTGGTGAGGCGGCGGTGGTGGTGGTGCCCGGTGATGTGATCACGGTGCGCGAGCGCTTGTTCTGAGGGCTTTCAAGCCAAAGGCCTCATGGTGGATTCAGCATTGAGCATTGACTTCGGGGCGCTGCTGCGCGCCGAGATCGCCCGTCAGGGCACGGTGGTGAGGGGACGCGATTGTGCGGCCCAGGAGGTGATCTTCGCACAGGGCGATCCAGGCGATGGCATTTACCTGATTGAATCCGGGGTGGTGCGCATCTCCACCCTGATGGGGCACAGCAACTCCCATGCCCTGTGTGAATTTGGGCCCGGTGATTTTTTTGGTGAGATGGCCATCATCAATGATGCGCCGCGCTCAGCCAGCGCACAGGCCCTTGAGCCGACGCGATTGATGTTTGTGGCCAAGGAGCAGGTCAAGGCCCTGATGGGGGCAAGCCCGGCGCTGGTGCTTTGTCTGTTGCAGAGTTTCAGCCGCCGCATGCGCGACACCAACAGTCACTTCGTGCGGGAGTTGATCGAGACCGAACGGCTCTCGCTGATGGGCCGCTTCGCGCGCAGCATTGTGCATGATTTGAAAAACCCGCTCAGCGTGATTGCGCTGGGAGCTGATGCTGCGGCCTCGGCCCGTGCCTCTGAGGAGCTGCGCCAGCAGGCACGCAAGCGCATTCACCAGCAGGTGCAGCGTCTGACCCACATGCTCAATGAGTTGCTGCGCGTCAGTGAGGGGGCCACGCAGCACGCGCTGCAACCGCAGGAGTGGCGCGCCTACATGGCGGAGTTGGTGGAGCAGGTCAGTGATGAGCTTGCCGTCAAGCAGGTGGAGTTGGTGCTGTGCAATGAGCCGCCGGAGTTGGTGCTGCCGTTGAATGTGCGTCGGCTCGACCATGTGTTTTTCAATCTCTTCAACAATGCCTCGGACTTCATGCCCAAGGGCGGTCGCATCGAGGTGCGCTTCATTCAGCGCGAGCGCGAGTTGGAGGTGGAGGTGCGCGACAGTGGTCCGGGATTCAAACCTGGCATCGTGCAGAAGCTCTTCACGCCCTTCTTCACGGATGGCAAGCCCACGGGCACAGGCCTTGGGTTGTCCATTTGCAAGAACATTGTCGAGGACCACGGCGGGCGCATCTGGGCCCGCGAGGAGGCGGGCATGGGCGGCATCTTTTGCTTCACGCTGCCGCTGCCGGCCTGATCATTTGCGGTTCATGCCCGGCAACAGGGGCGTGGCCATCACGGCGCCCAGCGTCAGCAGGGACATCAGCGGCTCGTACCAAAAGATGCGCAGATCGCATTTCATGGCCTCGCGCATGAAACGGCGGCTCTCGGCCCCCTGACGCATCGAGAAGGCGCGGCGCGCGTAATTGCGCAGTTGGAAGGCCTGGGCCAGTGAGGCAAAGCGCTTGGCGATGTCCGGCGCATACTGATGCGATTTGTTCCAGGTGTCCAGGCAGGCGTCGTAGTGCTTGTCGAGTTTGTCGGAGAGGCTGCCCGGGGTGACGCGGTAAAAGGTGAGGGCTTCGGGGATGCCGCCGAGCTTCCAGCGCCGCGGCGGGGTGAAGCAAATGCGCAGCCAGCAGTCCACATCGTTGTTGCGTGGTTTGTTTTCGTCGAAGCGGTGCTCGTCGAAGACCTCGCGGCGGAACATCGGCGTGGAGCCGTTGGTGATGGGGTTGCGACAATAGAGATAGTAGTCGCTGAGGTTGCTGGTCTTGGGGAAGCGGCGGTGCAGCAGTTTGCCCTCGAGGGTGACGAACTGCGTGGCGCAGTAATTGCAGGCCAGATCAGGGTGTTGTTGCAGGTGGCGCACCTGCTTTTCAATTTTGTCCGCAGCCCACCAGTCGTCGCCGTCCACCAAGGCGATGAATTCGCCGCGGGCCTGATCCAGGCCGCGATTGCGCGCGGCAGAGGCGCCCTGATTGGCCTGACGGATGACGCGCAGGCGCGCGTCGCGTTGGGCAAAGCCCTCGGCCACGCCCACGGTGTTGTCCTTGGAGCCGTCATCGACCACCAGCACCTCGAGGTTGCGGTGGGTTTGGCCCAGCACACTCTCCAGCGTTTGCGCCAGATAGGGCTCCATGTTGTAGCAGGGAACGATGACGCTGACCAAGGGGCTGTTGTCACTCATGGGCTTAGTCGTGGAGGTGGGGTTGGACGCGACGCGCAGCCTGATGGCGCAGGATGCTGTGCAGGGAGAGGCCGATGAGCAGGGCGGCAAAAAGTGCCGCAGCTTGACGGGTGCCGCGGTGGCGGACCTCGGGTGCGTCACCCACCTCCACAGGCACGGTGATGTTCAAGGCTGGTTGGTCGAGCCGGCTGTAGGTTTCCACCTCGGCGCGCCGCGTTTGGATCTGCTTGAGTTGGGCGCCGAGAATCTCCAGTCGCAGTTGCAAGCTGCTGCGCTTGGGGGAGAGGCTGTCATTGAGTTGATCCGCCATCGCCTGTTGCTGCGCTGCAATCTTGCCGCTGAGTTCGGCGGTGGATTGGCCAAGGGTGCTGAGTTGCTGGCGCAACTCCTCAAGGCGTTGTTGCAGCGCAAGGCGCAACTGCCCCTGCAGGCTTTCGATCTCGGCGCGCAGTCTGCGACTCTCCTGGGCATCGGGCCCCTGTGTGGTCTCCACGCTGGCCAATTGCACCCGCCTTGCGCTGATGCTGCTACGGAGCGCCGATGCGCTGGCGCCTTCGTCCTGCAATCCGCTGCCGCCCTCAGCTCCGGTCTTGTCGAGCCATTGCCTCAGTTGTTTTTCCTCGGTGGTGAGCTGCAGTTGCCTGAGCTGCAGGTCGGTGAGGCTTTGGGCCAGCTTGGCATTGTGATAGCCCGGTGCCAGGGGGGTGGGGCGTTGCATGGCCGCCAATTCGGCGGTGGCTGCGTTGCGCTGCGCTTCGAGTTGGTTTTGCGCCTCTTGAAGGGTCTTGAGCAGTGAGGCGGCAAGGCGCCCGCGTTCTTCGCGCCGCAGTTCGTTTTGGGTGTCAATGGCGGATTGCACCAGGGCCTTGGCGCGGTTCGCATCGCGGTGACGGGCCATGACTTCGATGGTCGTGCTGCCTGGCACCAGATGGATCATGAGCGCATCGGCGGCTTCCTCGATCGCAGTGGGGTGGGCGGGCAGGTTCAGGCGACGCAGGCCATGTTCCAGCGCGCCGCTGCTGCGCATGCGCGAGACCATCTCCTGCGGCAGCATGCGGTTGCCATAGGCAAAGTCCACGCGGTTGAAGCTGGCCAGGCCGGTGGTGGAGATGTCCAGGGCGCTGATCTCGACCCGGGCCCGGGCAATGAACTGGGCGGGTTCTTCGCGGATCAGGCGTAGGGCTGCAAGCATGGTGGCCACCATGATGAGCAGCGAGAGCAACGCGGCGTTGAGGGGCTTCATGCCGAGGTTTCGGTTAGGCGAGGATGCGGCGAAGCAGGCCGGATTTCAGCACGCAGTGCAAGAGACCCAGCAAGCCGCCAAGCGTCATGCCACTGCCAACGGCAATGAGCAGCAGAAGGGTGGATGGTCCGTCGGGCAGCTTGGGCTGGGAGAAGCGGTGAATGCTGGTGGACGCGGCGTTGTGATACACACTGAGCTCCGTGAGGCGGTTCATCAGGTTGGCCTGCGTCGCCTGCAGGGAGTCGCGGCGGCCCTTGAGCGTGGTGAACACAGGGTCAAGGCTGAGGTCGGTGTCGCGGGCGTTTTTCTCGGTGGTGGCGATTTTCTCGCGGATGATCTTGACGGCCTCCTCGTTGTCCGAGAGGCGGTTTTGCAGCCGTTGCTGCTGGGCTTCGAGCAGTTCGGCGATGGACTTGCGCAGCACTTCAACCTGCGCTCGCGCAGCGACAACGCTTGCATTTTCCGGTCCATAACGGGCCTGTGCCGAAGCCAGTTGGGATTCTTGCTCCAGCAGCCTGCGTCTGGCATCAGCAAGGCTGTCACTGCGGTCCTGCGCGTCGGATTCCAGGGATGCCGGCAGGCTGCCCTTGGCGGCAAAGGCGGCGATCATCGCCTTGCTTTGGTTGAGGCGATTGCGCATCGAAGCCTGTTCGGTGAGCAGGTTGGCCAGCCGGGCTTCGCCGTCGGCGAGGGTCATGGCGAGGGTTTGCTGGCGCTCGGCCTCGTTGCTGAGCATGACGCCTTTGCTGAGGGTATGTTCGCGGATTTTTTCCAACACGCCGGCAAGCTCGTTGCTTGTCTCCTCCAGGCGTTTTTTGACTGCGGCAAGGGCTTCGTCAGCGAGCTTGGTTCGCTTCTGGCCGTCAATCTCAATCGCCTTCTCAATCATCGCATCCACGATGGCCACGGCCCGTTGGGGGCTGTCGGCGCTGGCCTTGATTCTGATGATGGGCGAGTTGTCACTGCTTTTGATGCTCACCGCGCTGCGCACCTGCATGGGGGTGAGGTTGCCCACGCTTTTGGCGGCATGCTGGCGCACCTCGCTGCTGTCAAAGAGTTGGCTGGCCAACTCGCGATCCACGCTGTTGCCCAGTGTGGTGCGCGCAAACTGCGCCAGTCCGCTTGAGCTCAGGGATTCGCTGTGCAGAGCCACTTCGCCCTCACTTTGAAACTTGTTGGGCAGTTTGCGGTAGATGATCCAGCCGCCGGTGGCGCCGAGCAGGCTCCAGATGGCGAGGATAAGGAGGTGAACAAACCATTTCATGAGAGTGCGGCTCGGGGCAGGGGGTTGCTTTGGGGGTTGACGAGATGGGGGCGATGGGCAGGGTCCCGTTGGGCCACGGAGCCGATGAACAGCAGGGCTGGCCAGAAGTAGGGGAAAAGATCCTTCAGCGATTGGGAGTAGCAATAAAAGAGCATGCCCAGGGCGATGCAGGTCAGGCTGCGAAACCAGGGGTGGCCGCCGCCGCTGAAGCCGTGCACCATGGTCAGCAAAATGGGTAGCAGGGTGAAGCCAAGCCCCAGCGCGCCGCGCACAAAAAGGATGGCGCCCAGGGAGTCCAGGTCGCCAATGTACACCTGATTGACGATCTTGCCGCCGGCCGCAGATTCGCCGGCGCCAATGAGGGGATGATCGCCGTGCAGCCAGTTGTCCCAGGCAATGCTGCGCAGGTTCTCGCGATCCTGGGAGGAGTTCAGGCGCGCGCTGTGCACCGCCGAGGAGGCCTTTTCGCGGTAGTGGAGGATGGGCCCAGTCAGTAGGCTGGCCACCAGCAGCGCAAGGCCGACGAGAAGCCCAAAGTATCTGCGGCCATATTTGCAGGCCGCGTAAACGGCGCAGCAGGTGCTCATCGCGACAATGCCCATGCGGGAATGCGTGCAGATCAGGAGGGCCAGCCAGCCGCACAGCCCCAGCCACTTGACCCAGTGTTGTCGCATGCTCAGGCAAACCATGGAGAACAGAATGGCGGTCGCGCCTGCAAAGGGGGTGTAGGGCGCAAAGGCGACCAGGCGCCATTCGCGGTCGAAGACATAGTCCGGCGCCAGCAGATGGATTTGCAGCAGGGCCTTGTTGCCAAGCGCAGAGGAGGGCAGCAGGCTGCCATACTCAACGGACTCAATGATGCCTGCAGCAGTGCAGGCCAACGCCACACCCACATAAATCAGGGTTTGCAGCCCAAGCAGTGCCGCGGCGGTGCTGATGACCGCCGGGCGAATAAGGCTGCCGACCATCGGCAAAAAGGCCGCCAGCCCATAAGTCAGGAACCACCATGGCAGGTGCTTGAGGCCCACACCGCGTTGATTCAAGGCGATGATTTCCTCGACGAGTATGCCCACACAGCAGAGCATCCAGACCATCGAGAGCATGGGCAGTCGTGTGCCGCGTCGCAGCACCTCGAACACCCCGGCGCCAATCAGAATCAGTGCCAGAAGCGACGGCGCCAGCGAGGCCAACCCGGCAAAATAGAGCAGATAGGGGCTGAGGCAGCAGAGGAAGAAAAGTCTTTCGATCCAGTTGGCGGGAAGGGTCATGGAATCGTGGGGCCCAAGCCCGCAAACGATGCATAACCTCAAATGCAGGACAAACCCAGCCTGACGATTTGTTTTCTTGGGCTAACCACTGTTTCCCCGCAGCTGTGGCTCAGCGTGCTTGCTTCTGCTGCGGTTTGGGGTCAAAAAGAGGCTGAAATGGACTGGGCGCATCCCAACTGCCTTCTGCTGGCTCCGCCGCTGCTTGGCCTGTTGTGGTGGGTGCAGAGCCAATCCAATCACCCCATGGGGCCGCGTCGCGCAAGATGCTTGTTGAGCCTGCGATCGCTCGCATTGTTGCTGTTGATCGTGGCCTTGGCCGGTCCAGCCAGTGAGGTGACCAGCGGCAGACGGTCTCTGGCTGTGGTGATGGATCACAGTCAGAGCATGGGCGAGCAGGGCCTGCGCAGGGTGTTGGAATCGGCGAGGCAGTGCGTGGAGGATTCCTCGCTTGATGAGGTTCATTTGTTGCGCATGGGGCGCGAGGCGCGATGGATTGAGCCGAAGACTCTTGAAGACTTGCCGGCGGCCTTGGCCTGGCAGCAACAGTGGGGCACAGGTAGCGATTACGGGGCGGCATTGGAGTTGGCCAACGCCGTGTTCAGTCCGGGTCAGAGTCGCGAGGTTCTGCTGCTTGGCGATGGGCATGACACCTCTGGACGATTGCAGGAGATGGCGAGGCAGTTGGCCCTGAGTGGCTGCCGAATCAGTGCGCTTGGCCTAAGCGGGCCGCTGCGCGGCGATGTTCGCCTTGTTTCGCTGCAACCCAGCGAGCAACGCATCACCGAGGGCGCATCGGTGAGTCTTCTGGCTGAAGTGGAGTCCACGGTGGATGCGACGGCAACTCTGGAGCTGTTTGAGGATTCGCTGCGCGTGGAGCGCTTGGACTTGAAGCTTGGGGCCGGCGAGAAACGGCAGGTGAAGTGGCAACGCCACCCGGCTCAGGGCGGCTTGCATCGGTATCGAGCTGCCTTGAGCGATGCCTCAGCGGATGCGTTGCCGCAAAACAATGATGCTTTGGCCTTGGTTGAGGTGCGCGGAAGATTGCGGCTGCTCTGCCTTGAGGCCGACCCCGCCCAGAGTGAGGGTCTGCGCCGCGCCATGCTTGCCGAGGGGCTGGAGTTGGAGTGTCGTCAGCCTGAGACTCTGGGCTCGACTGTGCAGGCGTTGTTGGGCTATGACGCGGTGCTGCTGATTGACCTGCCAGCCCACCGTCTTGGTGAAGGGCTCATGACGGCCATGGCCGAGTATGTCGAGCGTTTTGGTGGCGGTTTGCTCATGCTCGGCGGAGCGCAGAGTTTTGGTGTGGGGGGCTATTATCGCAGTCCGATTGATGAGTTGCTGCCGGTGCGCCTGCAGTCTCCCGACGAGGAGGAAAAACAGAGTGCGGCAGTGGCGCTGGTGATGGATCGCAGTGGGTCAATGGCGGGGCAGAAGCTTGAAATGGCCAAGGCGGCGGCGATGGCCACGGCGGCGGTTCTGGGGCGTCAGGACTGGCTTGGGGTGTATGCTTTCGACAATGAGGCAAAGGCGGTCGTCCCGATGACGCGCCTGGCTCTGAGTTCCGCAGTTACCGGACAGATCGCGGCCTTGAGCAGCGGTGGCGGAACCCATTTGATGCCCGCCTTGGAAATGGCGCGTGCCGCCCTGCTGCGCACCAGCGCGAAGGTCAGGCACATGATCATTCTCACCGATGGCCAGACCACAGGCTCGGGCTATGAGAGCGTGGCCTCGCAGTGCCGAGCCGATGGAGTGACCATCTCCACGGTGGCCATCGGCGAGGGTTCGCACCTGGGCCTGCTTCAGGCCATGGCAGCGGCAGGTGGTGGGCAATCCTACACCACGCTTGATGCCGCAGCCGTGACGCGCATCTTCACTCAGGACACGCTCATGCACACCGGGCGCATGATCCGCGAGGAGCCCTTCAATGCGCGGCAAATGGAGCAGCACCCCATGCTTGAGGGGCTTGAGATTGGCCGCGCTCCGGCGCTGTTGGGTTTTGTGCGCACCACTGCCAAGGTCAGCGCTGCGGTGCCGCTGCTGACCGACAGCGGCGAGCCGTTGCTGGCGCACTGGCGCCATGGCTTGGGCAAGGTCACCGCCTTTACCAGCGATGCCAAGGCGCGCTGGGGGGCGTTGTGGATGGAGCGATGGCCGCAGTTTGGCCGCTTCTGGGCGCAGGTGTTGCGGGAGACGGCAAGGCCAGTGCAGGGCAGACACATGGATCTCTCGTTGCGGGCCCGCGGCGACGGTGTTGAAGTCCATGTCGAGGCGCTTGAGGATGCCGGCACGCGGTTGCGTGAGCCGTTCCTGGCGGCAGAGTGGTTTCACAGTCAGAGCGACGCACCAGGAGCGGCGCTAACCTTGCTCAAGACTTGGAATCTGCCCCAGGTGGGCTCCGGAATCTACGAGGATCGGTTGCCTGTAGAGCGCGCGGGATTGCACTTGGTGCGGGTTCGCCACGGCGCTGAAATGCTTTCGGCGGGCTGGGTGCAGCGCGCCGAGCGCGAGGCCAGCCTCGGCACCGTGGATCACCGTTCCCTCGAACAGGCGGCGGCGATCACCTCAGGGCGGATGCTTCGCAGCCTCAGCGATTTGCCCAAACCCGATGGCAGACAGGTCGGTTCACATCGCGAGCACTGGCCGTTGCTGTTGGCGCTGGCACTGGGCTGCTGGCTTGCCGATTTGGGAGTTCGACGCTGGGAGCATGTGCTCGGATTGCTGTCCGTCCTGAGCGCTCGGCGCAGCGCAACTGCCCAGCCCCCCGTCGCTCCATGAAACCGGCCCCGCAGGATTCACCGATCGCGGCTGCAGGCATCGCTCGGCTGGCTCTGCTGCTGCTGTTGCCCTGGTCCATGTTCGGTCTGCTGATTGCCGCGCCTTGGTTGGGCTCGGCGAAGTTGGCGATGGTCAGTTGGTTCACAGCTGCAGCCTTGTTGCATTGGCAGATCGCCATCTGGGGTTCGCTGCGAGCGGCGCCCAGTCGGGGTCGGCGGGAGTTGATGCTCCATGCGATGGCCCGCAGTGTGGTCTGGGTGGGTGCAGGCTACAGCACGGCGGTGGAGCCTGGGGTGATCAAACTCTGGGACACCCTGCCGCTGGGTTGGTGTGTGGTGGTCCTCGATTTGCTGGGCAGTCTGCTGTTGCCCACAGGTGAGTTACCCAAACCTTGGGTGGATCGTTTAATGCAGTTGGCGCTTGTTGCTGCGGGCCTGCAACAGAGCCTCCACGGCGAGGTGGCGGGGCAGGGGATTTGGGCCATCAAGGCGGCGCTGCTTGTGGGCTGTCTTCGGGGGCTTTGGCGGCTGCCCTTGCTGTGGCGAGCCGCCTCCGGTGGTGCGGCATGATGAGAAATTGCAAAAATGCCCACGCCGCGCTTGCCAGTTGCAGGCGTATCGGGACAGTGAGATTTCCGCCCTTCCATGAGCTCTGTTGTTGAATCGCTTTCCTGTTTTGTCCGCTCCAGCATCGGCAAAAAAATTCTGGTCGCCGCCACTGGCCTTGTGCTCGTGCTCTTCGTGCTCGGCCACATGATCGGCAACCTCCTCGCCTTTGCCGGCCCCGATGCCATCAACGCCTACGGCCACCTGTTGCAGACCTCGCTGCATGGCGGCGGGGTCTGGATTGCGCGTTTGGGCCTGTTGGCCGCGGTGGTGGTGCATGTTGTGGCAACGATTTCCTTAACTCGTCAGTCTCGTGCGGCGCGCCCTGATGCCTATGGCCGCCAGAAGGCACAGGTCAGCGGTCGTGCGGCCCGCACCATGATTTGGAGCGGCCTGACCCTGCTTTGCTTCATCGTGTTTCATCTGATGCACTTCACGGTGCGCAACATCGAGAACTTCGGCGGACCGGACTATGAGGTGGTGCTCGATGGTGAGAAGATGCACAATGTGTACAAGATGGTGGTGGTGGGTTTCTCCCATGTTGGCGTGTCGGCCTTCTACATTCTCTCGATGGTTCTGCTCTACGGGCACCTGAGCCATGGCGTCAGCAGCCTGTTTCAAACCCTGGGCTTGGCCACTTATCGCAGCGAGCGAATCTTCAAGGCCATCGGCCACGCCTACGCCCTGCTCATTTTGGTGGGCAATTGCTCCATCCCTCTGGCCGTACTCGCCGGCGTCCTGAAGTAAACTCCTTCCGCATCCCTCTCCAGTCACCCTCCCCGCTCAACGCCATGGCTCTCGACTCCAAGATTCCCTCCGGCCCAATGGCCACCAAGTGGACGCGTCACAAGCAGGACAGCAAGCTGATCAACCCCAAGAACAAGCGCAAGTACACGGTCCTGGTGGTGGGCAGTGGGCTCGCTGGTTCCTCGGCCGCTGCCACCCTCGCGGAGCTTGGTTATCAGGTGAAGTGCTTCTGTTTCCAGGACAGCGCGCGTCGCGCTCACAGCATTGCTGCTCAGGGGGGCATCAACGCCGCCAAGAACTACCAAAACGACGGCGACAGTGTGCACCGTCTTTTCTATGACACCGTCAAGGGCGGTGACTTCCGCGCCCGCGAGGCCAATGTGCATCGTCTGGCCGAGGTTAGTGTGAACATCATTGACCAGTGCGTGGCTCAGGGCGTGCCTTTCGCCCGTGAGTATGGCGGCATCCTGGCCAACCGCAGCTTCGGTGGCGCGCAGGTCAGTCGCACCTTTTACGCCCGCGGCCAAACCGGGCAGCAGTTGCTGTTGGGCGCCTACTCCGCCCTGAACAAGGAGATTCAGCGCGGTTCCGTTCAAATGCACTCCCGCACCGAACTGCTCGATGTGGTGGTGGTGGACGGCCACGCCAAGGGCATCATCACGCGCAATCTGGTGACGGGTAAAATCGAGGCCCATGCAGGCGACGCGGTGCTGCTTTGCACTGGTGGCTACGGCAATGTGTTCTACCTCTCCACCAACGCCATGGGCTGCAATGTGACCGCCACTTGGCGCGCACATCGCAAGGGTGCGCACTTCGCCAATCCCTGTTACACCCAAATCCACCCAACCTGCATCCCGGTCAGCGGCGATTATCAAAGCAAGCTGACACTCATGTCGGAATCGCTGCGCAACGATGGGCGCGTGTGGGTGCCCAAGCGCGCCGAGGACATCGGCAAGCCCGCGCATCAAATCCGCGAAGAGGACCGCGATTACTTCCTGGAGCGCAAGTATCCGAGCTTCGGCAATCTGGCCCCGCGCGACATCTCCTCGCGTGCTGCCAAGGAAGCCTGCGATGAGGGTCGCGGAGTGGGCCCTGGTGGACGCGGTGTGTATCTGGACTTCGCCGAGGCCATCACGCAGTTTGGCCGCAAGACCATTGCCGAGCGTTACGGCAATCTCTTCGACATGTACCAGCGCATCACCGGCGAGAGCGCCTATGAGCAGCCGATGCGCATCTACCCAGCGGTGCATTACACCATGGGAGGACTTTGGGTGGACTACAACCTGATGAGCAATCTGCCTGGCCTGCATGTGTTGGGCGAGGCCAACTTCTCCGATCATGGCGCCAATCGTCTTGGCGCCAGTGCCCTGATGCAGGGCTTGGCCGATGGTTACTTTGTCATCCCCACGACCATCGCTCCCTATCTGGTCACCCAGCAACCCGGCGCTGTCACCACCAGCCATCCTGAATTCGCCAAGGCCATTGAGGATTGCAACGGCAGGATCCGCAGGTTCCTTGGCAACAAGGGCAAGCGCACCGTGGACAGCTTCCACCGCGAGCTTGGCCTGCTGGTCTGGGACAAGTGCGGCATGGCCCGCGATGCCGATGGCTTGCAGGAGGCCCTGCGCCGCATCCCGGAATTGCGCGAGGAGTTTCATTCGCAGGTGCTGGTTCCCGGCAGTGGCGAGGCCGCCAACCAAGAACTCGAGAAGGCGGGGCGAGTCGCCGACTTCATGGAGTTCGCTGAATTGCTCTGCCGCGATGCACTTGCCCGTGAGGAGAGCTGCGGCGGACACTTCCGCACCGAGCATCAGTACCCCGATGGCGAGGCCAAGCGCGACGATGAAAACTTCTGCCATGTGGCCGCATGGGAGTACACCGGAGACTTGGCCAAGCCCCAACTGCACCGCGAGGCCCTGCACTTCGAGGAGGTCCACCTCGCCGTGCGCAGTTATAAGTAAGCCCCCAACGATTCTTCATCCCCCGATCCCATGTCCCTGCTCAATCTGCACCTCAAAGTCTGGCGTCAACATCGCGGCCAGCCTGGTCACTTTCAGGATATCGAGGCCCGCGAAATTCCTGACCATGCCTCCTTTTTGGAGATGATGGACATCGTCAACGAGCGCCTGATCACCTCGGGGCAGGACCCCGTGGCCTTTGACCACGACTGCCGCGAGGGCATCTGCGGCATGTGCTCGATGCAGATCAACGGTGTGCCCCATGGTCCGGAGCGGGCCACCACCACCTGCCAGTTGCACATGCGCCACTTCCGCGAGGGCGACACCATCTGGATCGAGCCCTTCCGCGCCAAGGCTTTCCCTGTGGTCAAGGATTTGATGGTGGATCGCGGTGCCTTTGACCGCATTCAGCAGGCTGGCGGTTTCATCACCGTGCGCACGGGCTCCGCACCCGACGCCAACGCCATTCCCATCGGCAAGGAAGTGGCTGATGCCGCCATGGATGCGGCAGCCTGCATTGGTTGCGGCGCCTGCGTGGCGGCCTGCAAAAATGCCAGTGCCATGCTCTTTGTCTCGGCCAAGGCCGGTCAGCTCAACTCATTGCCACAGGGACAGCCGGAGAAGGATCGCCGTACGCTGGCGATGGTGCGTCAGATGGACAAGGAAGGCTTTGGCCACTGCACCAACCACTACGAGTGCGAGGCGGCCTGCCCCAAGGAGATCAGCGTGCGCTGGATCACCAAGCTCAACCGGGACTACGCAGCCGCAGGCTTGCGCGAGGCCTTTGTGGGGCGTCAGGAAGCCGCTGAGGGCGGTGACTGACCCTCGGGAGTCAGTCCGCCGCAGCGGGCAGGCCTTCAAGTCGCCATTGGCCAAAGGCCTCTGGAATGTGGAAATCCGCCTTGGCTCCACCTCCATGGCACCAGGGTAGCCAGACACGCCGCTTTTCACCGTGAGGCAAGGTCACGAACTCGGCGCGAAAGACCCCCACCCACCACCTTGCGTTCTCGCTCCGGGCCAGGCCCATGGACTCGATGGCTGCCCAGGGCAGTAGCCCCTCGACGCGGTAGCCCCCTTCCAGCCAGTGGCTCTCCCAGCGCAGAAGCGGGCAGGTCCACTGCCAGTTCATCTGTCGGTAATGGCTGGCCTCATAGAGAAGGGCATCGCCCCATGGGCTGAGTTCAAGGCAGTAGTAGCGTTGCAGCGAGGCGCTGGCGCTGAAAAACAGCTCCACGCGGCTGCCCTCCAGAACGCGGTCGCGTTCCGTGGCAAGATCTGGGCGCGCAGGCCTTGGCCCCCCACAGTCGAAGCGAAAGTGCAGCCCAGCGTCGCTGTGCTGGGCACAGAAGCGGGTTGGCGGGGCGGCCTCTGCCGACCATGGGTTGTGCAACGATTCAATCCAGTTTGCCCCCTCCCACAGCAGGGGGTTCTCAGTGTGTCGCACAGCGTAGCAGGGGTTGGACATTGGCCAGTGCCATCCTCGACCAAATCGGGTCTTGGCGCAAACCCGGGATCTTGCCCAGGTGGGGGAGATCTTGGGGGCCTTGGGCGATTTGGTGCTTCTGCGGTTGCCAGAAGTACTCAAGATGGGTTAAAGGATTGGTTTGCCGTGGAACGGCGGGGGCAATGGTGGCGAACCCGCCTGCGCCATAGCAATTCTTCTCCCATGATCAACGCCAAAGACCTCACCAAGCGCTATGCAGGACGCACGGCGGTGGAGTCGTTGAGTTTCAGGGTGGAGCCTGGGCAAATCGTTGGCTTTCTGGGGCCCAATGGCGCTGGCAAGTCCACGACGATGCGCATGCTCAGCGGTTACCTGCCGCCAACCAGCGGCAGCGCCAGCGTCAATGGATTCTGTGTCTTTTCCCAGTCCCTGGAGGTGCGCCGCAGCATCGGCTACATGCCGGAGATGGCGCCCCTTTACACCGACATGCGTGCGAAGGAATATTTGCGCTTCCGCGCTGAACTCAAGGGGCTGGCCGGAGCGGCGATGCGTCGGCGGGTTGATGAGGTCATGGAGCAGTGCAGTGTGCAGTCGGTGCGACGACGACTCATCGGCAATCTCTCCAAGGGTTTTCGCCAGCGCGTGGCCTTGGCGGATGCTCTGCTGGCGAGTCCTCCACTGCTGATTTTGGACGAACCCACCAACGGTCTTGATCCGGTGCAGATTCGGCAGGTTCGTGAGCTTCTGCGCTCCCTGCGCGGCAGGCAGACGATTCTTCTTTCCACCCACATTCTCCAGGAAGTCGAGGCGCTTTGCGATCGCGTCCTGATGATCCACCAGGGCAGATTGCTCGCTGACGACACGCCAGCGGCCCTGACGCGCAACCTTCGCAGTGCCCAATTGTGGGTGGAGTTGCAGGCGGATGAAGCCAAGGCGCGCGAGGCGCTGGCGGCACTTCCCGGAGTGCGCCGCATTGAGGACCCGCCGTCCTCTGAGGGCCGCGATCCTGATTGGGTGCGGCTGATGTTGCGGCTTGAGGCTGGTCAGGATCCGCGTTCCTCCGTCAGCGAAGTTGCCATGCGCGAGGGCTGGGCGCTTCGTGAGTTGCACTTGCAGCCAGCCAGTCTCGAGGATGTCTTTGTTGAGCTGGCCTCAATGGATCGCGCCGTCTAAACCCGCCCCACTGCGATGCGACTACTCTGGATCCTGCTGAAAAAAGAACTGCGAAGCTTCTTTGTCTCGCCCGTGGCCTATGTGGTGTTGGCGTTGGTGATGCTGCTCTCGGGTTATTCACTGCGCGCCGCCCTGTCCATTCTGGAGCGCGGTCCCAGCGAGGGCAGCATCGTGCAGTGGATGTTCCAGCCCAACTGGTTTTGGTTGTCCTATTTCTTTGCCTTCCCGCTGCTGACCATGCGCCTGTTTGCCGAGGAGAAAAAAATGGGCACCATGGAAACGCTCTTCACGGTGCCGGTGGAAACCTGGCAGGTGGTGCTTGCGAAGTTCTCGGCCGCTCTGCTGGTGTATGGGTTGCTCTGGCTGCCCAGTTACCTGAATTTTGAGCTCATCCGCTGGATCACCGCCGGCCAGGTGGTGGTGCCAGGCGGTGCATTGGCGGGCAGTTATCTCATTCTTGCCTTCATGGGCGCCTTCAATTTGGCGCTGGGTTGCCTGGCCTCCTCACTGACCTCCAACCAGATCATTGCCGCAGTGGTCAGCTTCACGCTGAGTCTGCTGCATTTCCTGGCAGGCTTGTTCATCATGGTGTTGGGGCGCCGCGTCTCAGAGTCCTTTGTGGACATCATCTCCTACTTTGCCAGCATGGAACACATTCGCACCTTCAGCAGCGGCCTGCTGGACACCAGACCGATGGTCTATTACAGCAGCCTCACCCTGTTGCTGTTGGCGTTCACGCATCAGGTGTTGGAATTCCGCCGCTGGAAGCCCTGAGACTCATGAGCGCTGAAGATCCTCATCAACCCACGCCAAATGAGACGGCGCAGGATGTGCCGGCCCGGCAGCCGCGCCGCCTTGGCATTGGCATGAATGTGGCCCTGCAGGTCCTGCTGTTGCTTGCGATTTTCCTGGCGGTAAACCGCGTCAGCTACCGGCATCACCGACGCTGGGACCTCAGTCCGCAGGGAAGCTTCACGCTCAGCGGTGCCACCCTCAATTTTTTGGGGAAGCTTTCCAAGGAAGTCTTCATCGCCAACATCATCGCCCGCGATGATCCCCTGTTTGGAGAGACGCAGAGTCTGCTTGAGGAATACCGCATTCAGGGGGGCGGCCGGGTCAAGGTGCGCAGCATTGATCCGTTGCGTGACATTGAGCGGGCTGAAGCACTGAAGGTTGAGACCGGGTTGAGTCTGGACCAACCCGGCATCATTGTGCGCTGCGAGAAGCGTACCCGCTTCATCCGCCGTGAAGAATTGGTGGTGCGGGAAAACGGGACCGAGACTCAACGGGCAATCAAGGAATTTCGTGGTGAGGACGCTGTCACCTCCGCCGTGGTTCATGTCGTCGAGGGATCGCAGAGGCGCCTGTATTTTGTGGTGGGCAAGGGCGCACGCAGTGAGGAGACCTTCCTGCAGTCGGTGCAGTCGCTTGGTGAGTTGGGCAGACAGCAGAACTTCCAACTCTTTGCCCTCAATTTGGCAGAGGTCAGTGCGGTTCCTGCCGATGCGGACGGCGTGATCCTGCTGGGCCTCCGCTATGACCTTTCCCTGCGCGAACTCGATTTGCTCAAGGCCTATTGGCAGCGTCAGCGCTCAGGGCTTTTGGTGCTGCTGGATCCTGCCGGTGAGACGCCGCGCCTTGATGCGATGCTCGGGCTCAATGGGGTGATGCCACGCAACGATCGCGTCCTTTACGCCGAGAGCACGCGCTCAGGGCCGCGCAAGGAATTTGTTGTCCAAGCGGTATTTGACCGCGAGTCCCCCATCACCAGGCCGATGGCCACCAGTGCCACCAGCCTGCCCGGCCAGACCAGATCACTGGAAGTGCGCCAGGACGACGAGCAGGTCAAGGCGGCCAACATTGAGGCCTTTCCGCTCATGGCGGCCACCGAGCGCTTCTGGGCCGAGCGCAACCATGTTGAGGAGCTGCCCGTGGCCGATGGCGCGGATGTCACGCGCGATGTGTTTCTTGCCGCCAGCATTGAGCGGGGCAGCGTGCATGACGAGCGCCTGAAGGTGGAGAGTTGCCGCATGGTGGTGGTGGGCAATTCCACGCTGCTGGAGCCGCAGAGCGCGTTGGCGGTCAATCGGGATTTTGTCGCTTCGGCCCTGAACTGGATGCTGAGTCGGGAGAGACTCATCGGCATCACCCCCAAACCTCGCCGCAACTACCGCGTCGAACTCAGCCCGACCCAAAACGAGGTCATCTTTTGGAGCAGCACCGTAGTGCTGCCAGCGTTGGTGCTTTGCCTGGGCTTGATGGTCTGGTCCTCTCGTCGCAATTCCTAAGCCCCTGATGAAACCCCGCACCACGCTGCTTCTGCTGCTTCTTGCTCTGGTTCTGGGCGCAGCGGTCTATTGGATTGAGGAACACCTGCCCTCGACGCGCCAGCGTGAACTGCTTCGCAGTGGGCCGTTGGCCACGCGTTCCTCCGCCATTGAGCGCATCGGTCTTCTGAACTCCGCGCAGCCAGAGGTGAGACTGGAGCTCGAGCAGGGGCAGTGGCGTGTAGCTGCTCCGTTTCAGGATCTTGCGCAACCCGAGCAGGTTAAGCGCCTGCTGACTGAGATTGATCAGATCGGCTGGTTGCAGCGCCTGGAGCGCAGTGAGTTTGCCGATGAATCCGCCTGGAAGCGCACTGGCCTCGATACACCCACGCGCTGGATTGAGCTGGGCAGCGCCGGAAAGCCTGCACTGAAGCTTGGGTTTGGCTCGGCGGCGCCGATTGAGGGCTGCATTTATCTTCGGCTGGAGAGGCCGCAGCAGCCTTGGTTTTTTGTGGCCAAGACCGCCCTCGCGGATGAATTCAAGCTGCAGCCCGCTCAGTGGCGCGACACTCGCTTGCTGCGATTGTCCGTCGAGCGCATGTCAGGCCTGACACTTGAGAGGGCTGCAGGCCGGATTGAGCTACAGCGTCTACCTGGGGACCGCGGAGGCTGGGAGATGGTGACCCCGCTGCGCTGCCGCGTGGGCAAGGAGCCGATGGGCGATTTGATCTCGGCCCTGCTCAATTTGGGTATGGAGGATGTGCAGCCCCTTGCGGCCTCTGCTGAGGCCGCCAGTGGCGGTGGCGATGAGCTGAGAGTGCAGGTGCGTCTCAATGACGGGGCCAGCCCAGTGCAGCTCCTTCTGCGCCGCGAGGCCGGTAAACCGACGCAGGCCAGGGTTCAGAGCCCCTCGCGAGGAATCGCAGCTCAGGTCAATTCAAAGACGCTGCCCCTGCTTTGGTCTGCGCCCAATGAGTTGCGTGACCGCTTTCTCAGTGCCGTGCGCCCTGAGGAGTTGGAGTCGCTGCGGATTGAGTCAGCGGATCGGCCTGCGATTGAACTCAGCCGCGACAAAGACACCTGGTACATGCAGCGGCACGGAAGAAGGATTTCTGCCAACGGAGAGCGGGTGGCGGCGTTGTTCGCCGCCCTCAATGAATACGAGGTGCAGGAGTTTGTCAGCGATTCGCCAGCCAGCCTCGAGCCGTATGGATTGAAGACCCCCTTGGTCAGGTTGAGCTGGAAACAGCGTGGCTCGGATCCGCAGCGAGAGCTTCAGGTGGGTGTCGGGCAAAGTGAGGGTTTTTTTGCCCGTTACGCCGATGCGCCCAGTGTGTACCGTGTGGATGCCAGCCTGCTGCCCTTCATCGCCGAGCAGCCCATCAAGTGGAAGGGGCTGGGTTTGCTTCGATTCAGCACCTTCGGTCTGCGCCGGGTGAGCCTGGGTGCCGGTAGCTCGCCGCCCCTGATTCTCGAGTACGATTCCCTGACGGCACAGTGGACCGGTCAGCGTGCGGGTCGGGATGTCAGCGCACTGATTGATCGGGTGCGAGCTGATCGTCTGGCCTCGATGCTGGCCAAACTCAATGTTCAGGATTGGGTGGGAGATGGGCGCAATGCTGTGGAGCAGTTGCGTGAGCCCGCCTTCACCGTTGAAATTGATCTCGGCGAACCTGGCACGCAGGAGCCTGCAAACCGAAGTCTGAGGTTGGACTTCAGCCCCTCGGCTCCGGGCAATCTCAAAAGCGCCCTTTTCTATGGCAGACTCAAGGATGAGCCTGATCTGTTCTATCTCTCCCGCGAAACCCTGCAGAGTCTGCTTGCTCCCGTGTTGCGCAGCGAGGGCGGCGGCAAACCCTGAGTTGGGCGCTGACGATGCCTGGCTTGACTAGCTGGTGGCGTGCACGCCGAGGTTGCGGAACTTGTGGTAGCGCTGCTCAAGCAGGGCATCCGAGGAGAGCGACTTGAGTTGCTGCAATTGGCCAAGGACGGCGTCCTTGAGGGACTGGGCGGCTGCGCCGTGATCGTGATGTGCCCCGCCAAGAGGCTCAGGCACCACGCCGTCAATGATGCCAAGCTTGGAGAGATCCTGAGCGCTAAGCTTGAGGGCTGAGGCGGCCTCAGGGGCGTGCTCTCGACTCTTCCAGAGAATGGCGGCGCAGCCCTCTGGGCTGATCACGGAATAATAGGCGTTCTCCATCATGAGAACGCGGTCAGCCACACCAATGCCCAGGGCACCACCGCTGCCGCCCTCGCCGATGACCACGGCGACGATCGGGGTGCGCAGGGTGACCATCTCCCGCAGGTTGTAGGCGATGGCCTCAGCAATGTTGCGTTCCTCAGCACCGATGCCAGGAAAGGCCCCGGGAGTGTCGATGAGGGTGACGATGGGCAGGCCGAACTTCTCCGCCAGTTTCATGGCTCGAAGGGCCTTGCGATACCCCTCAGGGTGGGCGCTGCCGAAATTGCGCAGCAGGTTTTCCTTGGTGTTGCGGCCTTTTTGGTGGCCGATGACCACCACACGCTGATCTCCCCATTGGGCAAACCCTGCCGGCATGGCGGCATCGTCCCCGATGTGCCGATCACCGTGGATTTCGACAAACTCGCTGCAGATCAGCGAGAGGTAATCGAGCATGAAGGGGCGCTGGATGTGGCGGGAAATCTGGACGCGTTGCCACGGGTTGAGGTTTTCGTGAACCTGGCGTTGCAGGGCCTCGAGCTGCGTTTCGAGTTTCTCGACCTGAGCCTGCAGAGCGGGGCCTGGTTTCGCGCTGTGTCGGCGGCGGGCTTCTTCGAGTTGTTCGCTCAATGCGACAATGGGTTTTTCAAATTCAAGGGCCTGCTTCATGGGCAACGGGAAACGGTACGGGGAGGGAAGGGTCAGCGAATAAGATAGAGCTTGGAACCGTTGCGCACCAGCGCAAAGAGTTCCTCAAGGTCCTCGCGGGCGAGAAAAATCCCGGGTTCAGCCAGGTCCGGCGCCGCGGGCGGTGCTGGCGCTGCCTGAGGGGGGCTTGGGTTTGGGGGGGTGCGCGCTGGGTCCACGCTCTGTGCTCCTGCAGCAGAGGCAGTTGCAACGACAGGCCGGGGGCCTCGGATCACCAATCCGCCCTTGCTGGTGGGCATGATCTTTTCGGCGGCAAGGTAGCTTGCGCTGCCCGCCAGCACTGCCTGTCCGGAGGCCAGGGCCGATTTGCCACGAATTTCCATTTCTGCGGGTGCCCTCAATCCTGGCGGAAGGCGAATCTTCGCCGCGTAGTCCTTGAAAAAGAACTCCTTGTCCGCTGCGCGCCTTCTCAAGGTGAGGCGTTGGTTGGAGAGGTCGGCTTGCAGGGTGAAGTCGAGTTGCACCAGGGTGAGATGGTCTCCCGGCTGCAGGGTGGAGTTCATCAAGCCATTGAGCCTGATGATCATGTCCATGCTGGTGGACTGGCGGTTGGCGATCAGGGCAAGGGAGTCGCCTGGTTGGACGATGTACTGAATCTTGCCGGCGCGTTGAGAGGGGGAAAAGAGCTCGTCGAGATTGATTTCACCGATGATGCGCCGGCTTTCAGTGGCGTGTTTGGATTGCGGAAATTGTTGCAGCAGCCGGTAGAGCGCCTCGCGGGCCTGATCCATCTGACCGGCGCGAAGTTGTTGCAGTGCGGCTTCGAAGCGTTTTTCCCCAGGATCAATCCGCTTGATCTGCGCACCGCGGAGGTTGGCCAGTTCAGCTTCGATCTGCCGCCCTGGCTTGAGGATTTTGGCGTAAACATAGTACGCAGCCGCCACACAGCCGAGCATGATGCCCAGAGCGATGAGGAAGACGAGAATCTTGAGCTGCGTTCGGGCCATGGTGTCGGCGACTTTAGTCGAGAAGTCCGCGCCGTTTGAAGTCGAAGAGATTGATCTTGTGGGATTTTTCAATCATCTCGACGGTGAATTTCAGCAGGCTGATTTCCCACCCCTCGTCCACACCCAGAATGATGGCGCGCATGGGGTTGTTGCTGCGTCGAATTTCTTCCTGGAGCTTGCCGCAGATGTCTTCGATGGGCTCGTGCAGGATGGATTCCTGCATGTCCTGCATTTGAAAGCGGAAGCCGTAGCGCAGCAAGGCGAGCTTGTGAAGGTTGGCGCGCAGAAACTCGCCGAATGCCTCGCCCTGTGGGCCGAACCCCTCAAAGTCGAAGTTGGCCACCTGCTCGGGGTCTGGACGCACGATCAGGGGTTTCTCGGCAATGATTTGCCCGGTGCGGATGCGGGTGGTGTTGACCCGATCCATGAGCTCGCTGACAAGCTGAAACTCAAAGCGTGTGCTGCCAAAGGTGTCGATCCGACGATCGGGCTCATGCAGGACGCGCGTGTTTTCGGCGGCGTATTCGATGTCCTGCTGGCTGAACATGGTGTCCACAGACTATGCATGGCTGAGCCTGCATCCACTGAATTGTTGCCCCAAATGCGGGCTTGCAGCCCAGACTGGCGAGGGCTAAGGGAAGGGCATGGCCTCTGCGGGCTTCCACCTTGGTGGTTGCTGCACGGGTTTTCTTTTTCTCCTTTGGCCCGCAGGGGCTGAAGGCCGTCGCGCAGATGCAGGGAAGACCGTGAAAGCCGGTCGCAGTGCCGCTGCGGTAACAGGTCACAATTCCATGACGCGCCACATGGCGGGTAAAGTCAATCTTGGGGAGACCCTGGGTGAAGGCGATTGGAAAAGGTTGGGGGCGCCGCTCGTCCCCTGCAAACCTGGAGTCCGAACATCTCGCTGCACGACGCTCACACTCACCTCCGGGGGCAGCCCCAGGGGTGCGACACACTTCATCGTAGCCATGAAGGGTGAGACCGATCCCGCAACATGGGGTCCGCCAGGCCATGTCGCCAAGGCGGGGGCCCGGATGCGCAGGTTGTTCTTGCCGCCTCCAACTCCCCATCCATCCCATGAACCCCGTTGCTTTCCGGGGCGCTCGCCGTTTGTTGCTTGCGCTCTCCCCTCATTCTCTGCGGCGCATTCTGCCTGCGGCTGCCGTGCTTTGTCTGATTGTTCCAGCCCTGGGGCAGGAGCAGAGAAATCGTCTTGAGCCCGTGGTCATCACGGCCACGCGCCATCCAACCAGCCTTGGGCACACGGCCAGCTCCGTCGCTGTGATTGACCGTGAGGACTTGTTGCTGCGTCAGTGCGTCCTGCTTTCCGATGCCCTGAGCATGACTCCGGGTCTGAGCATTGCCGATGGTGGCATGCCTGGATCGTTGGCCACGGTCATGACCAGGGGCACCGCCACCAAGGACACTTCGCTCTGGGTGGATGGCAGGCCGCAGATCATGAATCTCGCAGGGTCCTTCAATGTGGAAATGTTTGCGCTGGATCAACTGGAGCGCATTGAGGTCCTGCGTGGCCCGGGCTCAAGCCTCTACGGTGGCCGGGCCATGGGTGGAGTGCTGCAACTCATCACGCGCCGCCCCGCCGCCAATGAGGCAACCAACGGCAGCCTGTTGGCTGAGGCTGGCAGTCATGGAATGCACCGCAGTGCTCTGCAAATGCAGGGCGCGCAGGGGGCGATGGATTGGTCAATGAGCCTGAGCCGATTCGACAGTGATGGGCAGCGGATCAATCACGCCGTCGGCAACAGCAGCGGCAGTTTGAACCTTGGCTGGCAGCTCGATCCGCAGTGGCGCTTGGAGCTGCAGGGCAGCGGGGTGGATCAGGACCTTGGGGTGCCTGGAACGATCCGGGTCAATGACCGCGATGAAACCCTGCGCTCCGAGATCTGGAATTTTTCGCCGCGCCTGATCTGGGAGCCGGACTCCCAAACGCGCCACAGTCTTACCTATCAGCACAGCCGGCAGATGCAGGATTCCACCGGGGTTTCCCGATGGTTTCAAAACAACAACAACCTTCGCATGCGCAGTGACTGGTTGGAGTACCAGTCCTATGGACGATTCCATGAGCGACTGCAGTGGTTGGTGGGCGCCAGTATGCAGGATCAGTCCTTTGAACGGTTCAATGCCGACAGCAAAAGAAGGGACATTGACATGAGTCAGACCCAGTCGGCGCTGTTTGCGCAGCTGCAGTTTCAGCCGATCACAACCCTGGATCTCATTGCCGGTCTGCGCCGTGATGAGTTCAGCGACTTTGAGGATGCCACCACCTACAAGTTGGCGGCGGCGCTGCGCCCCTTTGAGGGCACGCGGGTGCATGCGCAGTTTGGCACCGCGTACACTCCTCCCACGCCGCAGGATCTCACGCCCGTCTTTTACAGTGACCCGAACCTGATGACGCCGGAGCGCAGCCGTGGTTATGAGCTTGGTGTGCATCAGGCCATGTGGCGGGGCAGGGTTGAGATTGGAGTGACGGGTTTTCGCAACGACCTGCGCAACACCTACCGCTACCGGGCGCCCGACTACCTGCCGGAACCCATTGGCGAGGCCACCACCCAAGGTGTCGAGAGCAGCCTGCGCGTTCAGTGCAGAGAGGGCCTGGCCTTGAGCCTCGGCCACACCTTTCTCGATGCCTGGGACGACAGCAATGCAGTGCGTTTGGTGAGGCGTCCACGCCACCAAACCAGCGCCCAGCTGCTGTGGAGGCCGGTCTCTGCCCTGACCTTTGGCCTGGGCGGTGTGTGGTGCGTGGCGCGGGAGGACTATTTGCTCAACGGCGACCAGGGTGACATCGAGGATTTTCTCAACCTGCGATTCACGGCGAGCTGGCAACTCAACTCCCGCCTCGAGCTGCACGCGAGGGTGGAGAACATGCTTGGCGAGCGCTATGAGGCCACTGCGGGGTACCCGGTGCCGAGCACGGGGTTCTACGGAGGACTGAGGTTGCGCTTTTAGGCTGAATCACTCCGGCTTGGCTGCGCTGTGGTGCGCCTCCTCAGCCTGCACCTCCGCCTCCAGGGGCAGCTTGGGCGACACGGCCTCATCCTCGCTGGTTGAGGTGGTCTCATTGCGAGTCTCGGGAGCCGTGGTCATGCGCACGCCCACAGGCTTGCTGACACCGGATTCCTGCATGGTCACGCCGTAGATCACATCGGCCCGGCCCATGGTGCGCTTGTTGTGGGTGACGATGATGAACTGAGAGTCGTCAATGAAATGGTCGAGCATCTTGAGGAAGCGCGAGATGTTGGACTCGTCCAAGGGCGCATCCAACTCGTCGAGTACGCAGAAGGGACTGGGCTTGACCTGATAGATGGAGAACAGTAGCGCCACGGCCGTCATGCTGCGCTCTCCACCCGAGAGCAGGGTGATGGTTTGCAGCTTCTTGCCAGGTGGCTTGGCGATGATGTCAATGCCGCTTTCCAGCGGGTCCGCCTCGTCAATGAGCAGCAGGTCTGCCTTGGCACTGGCGCCGAAGAGTTCGCGGAAGTTGTTCTGGAAGTTCTCGCGCACCTTCGCAAAGGTCTCGCTGAACATGGTCTTGGTGGTCTCGTTGATGCGGGCGATGACCTCAAGCAGCTCCTGTTTGGAGTTGGTGAGGTCCTTGAACTGGTTGTCGAGGAAGTCGTGGCGCTGCTGCAGTTCCTCAAATTCACTGATCGCATCGAGGTTGACCGGGCCGATGTTCTCCAGCCGCTGGCGCAGTTCGGTGACGATCTCGGTGACAAAATCCCAGTCCAGGCTGGCGGGATCAATGTCATCCCCAAGCTGATCCTCTGAGCGCTCCTCATCCTGCGGCTCCACTGAGGCGGCCTCGACCTGTGGCAGGGGGGATGTGAATTCCTCCGGCGCTCCGCTTTGTGCCAGGCCCTCGTCGCCGGAGTGGGTGGCCTCGTCGTTGTCGTTGCGCCGAGGGCTGCGCCGCCGTCCGCGTTGCTCCTCGATGGTGATGGCCAGTGCGGCGTAGTCGGGGGTGAACTCGGTGAGTTGAAAGCTGTAGCGCTCCTGCACCTGCGCCTGCAGATTTTCGAGGCGCAGGTCAACGCGGGTAAGTTGCACTTCGATGCGGTTGCGCGATTCCAACAGGCTTTGGCTGCGCTGCCGGAGTTCAGTGAGTTGATTTTCAAGCAGGCTGGCGCGCTCAAAGGCGGCAGCTCTTTCCTCACTGCGTCCGGCGATGTGTTCGTCAATCTGTTCAATGGCCTCGCGCTGCGATTGCACCTGCTCGGCATAGCGGGTGTTGTCGGCGCGGGTCTGCTCAATGCGTTCACCCCAGCTGCTGATCTCGGCTTCCAGGCGTTGCAGGCTGCCCTCCAACTCCTGCTGCCTGGCAGTCATTGGTCCCTGCTGGCGCAACAGACCCTGAAGTGAGTTTTGCTCCAGCGCCAGCGCATTGCGAAGCTCCCCAAGGCGTTCGCTGGATTCCAGCTCGCGGCGCAGGAAGGATTCCAGCTCAACCTCGAACCCGGCCTCGCGCTGCAGCGTTGCATCGCGCTGCTCCTGGGCCACGCCGGCTTCAAGTTGCTGCTGCGCAATCTGTTCCCGGGCCTGCTCGATGCGGGTTTGAATCTGGCGTTGATCCCATTCCACGCTCTCCAGTCTTGCAGTGGCCTGCTGCAGGCTGCGCTGCACCACGCTGAGTTTGCCGCTGATTTGTGAGAACTCCTCGCGGGTGCGCTGGGACTGCTCGCGCAGGGTTTGCTCTTGCAGGTGCATGTCCTCAAGCTCAAGACGCATCTGCTCGAGTTGGCTCTGCAACAGCGTCGTCTCCTCGTCAATTCGTTGGGCCTCATGCTGCAATTCGCCCAGCTCGGCCTGACGACGCAGCAGCGAGGCACCGCGTCCCTCTTCGTTGCTGCTGCCGCCGTGAAGCAGGCCGGTCTCACCGATGCACTCACCGCGCAGGGTGACCACTGCGACATCGCTGAGGGTCTGCTTGACGATCAGTGCCGTGATGAGGTCAGGCACGACCAGCACATTGGCCAGCAAGCGATCCGTGATTGCCGCGACCTCAGGCTGGGCCTGAACCAAATCGCGGGCCCATGCCACGGCACCCTCAGGCACCAATTGGCGGTCAGGCATGCGGCGTTGGGTGGCCAGATCCGCTGGCAGCAGGCAGGCTTCGCCAAGTTGACGCAGGGTCAGTGCCTCAAGGATTTCACCAGCAAGTTCGCTGTCACTCAGCAGGACGGCCTGCAGGTGTTCCCGCAGCGCGGCTTCGACTGCGGCGATGTGCTCGGGGGCCACGGTGATGGCCGAGGCCAGCAGGCCACGCACCCCAACACCGTAGCGCTCGGGTTGGTCGAGCCCCTTGAGGACCTGTTGGGTGCCCTGCGCCAAGCCCTCGCCCTCGCGCAGCAACAGTTGCAGCACTTCAATGCGGCTGCGGCGTTCGGCGCTTTGGCGCTTGAGTCCAATGAGCCGCTCCTGAGCTTCATCGCGGCGGCGGCGCTGTTCGATGATGTCGCGCGCGCAGGTTTTGGCGCGTTCCTCAAGCTCGTTGCGGCTGCTTTCCAGCTCATTGATGCGCTGGTTCAGGGTGTCGTGCTCCTCCTGGGCTGTCGCGCGGGAGTGCGCGGCATGAGTCAGTTCGCTGCCCAGGGCGTCAATGCGCTGGGTGTCGGTTTGGATCTGGTTCTGGAGGCTGGATGCCCTGGCCTCGCAGGAGGCGATTTGGCCTTCAAAGTGGCGGATGCTTTCGCGAACCTGCCGGCGTTGCTCCTCAAGGCGGGAGCGGTCCGGCGTGATGGCATCATGGGCAGCCTGCTGCGCGTGCAAGGCCTCCTGGCGTTGTTCGATGTTGGCGCGGATCAGCTCAATCTGCGCTTCAGTCTCGTCGAGTTCGCGCCGGTGCTCGCCGAGCATGTTGCGGGCAGCCTCAAGGTGCTGGTGATTCTGGGCGATGCGTTGGGTCAGTTCCTCACAGCGCTCCTCATTGAAGCCGATGCGCCCCTGGGCGGCCTGCATTTGGCTTCGCAGTTCCTGAGCCTGCGCGCGCAGGTGATTGATCTGCGATTCGATGCCGTGGTAGGCTTCGCGGGTCTCCAGGGCCTCGCGCTCCGCGGCCTGCAGGCTTTCCTGCAGCGAGTCAATCTGCTCCTGAAGCTGGCGGGACTGGGATTCCTGCTGGGCCTTTTCCCCGCTCCACTGCTGCCACTGGCGGTGTGCCAGATGGGTGTCGAGCATGCGGGAGTCGTCGAGCAAAACCTGATAGCGCTTCGCCTTGGCGGCCTGCCGTTGCAGGGATGCCATTTGCCGTTTCACCTCGGCGACCACATCTTCAACGCGCAGCAGGTTGGCTTCGGTGTATTCCAATTTGCGCAAGGCCTCGCGCTTCTGGCCTTTGAACTTGGTGATTCCGGCGGCTTCCTCGAACACCGCACGGCGGTCCTCGGGTTTGGAGCTCAGAAGCATGTCAATTTGGCCCTGGGCCATGATCGAATAGGCGGCGCGGCCAATGCCCGTGCCGGCAAAGAGATCGTGGATGTCCTTGAGACGGCAGAGGTTGCCATTGAGCCGGTACTCACTGCGTCCATCGCGAAAGACGCGGCGCGTGATGGCCACCTCGTTGTACTCAACCTTGAGGGCCTGCTCGCAATCGGCCATCGTCAGTGTGACTTCCGCCATGCCCACGGGCTTGCGCTTGTCCGTACCATTGAAGATGACATCGGCCATTTCATCGCCGCGCAAGGCCTTGGCAGAGGTCTCGCCAAGCACCCAGCGAATGGCGTCCACCACATTGGACTTGCCGCAGCCATTGGGCCCCACAATACCAGTCACCCCCTTGTGGAAATCGAGCTGGGTTTTGTCGGCGAAAGACTTGAAGCCGTGGATGAGAAGCGTCTTTAAATACATGAGGGCAAGGCGAGCCTGCAACAGACTCCAACTCACCCCAGTCGAGCAAGTCCGAACCGATCGTACTCCAACATTTTGGCTGTTATTAACAGATGCGAAGCAAGCGCCTTTTGAGCCAAACTGCCCACTTCACCAGTGTGAATAAGCCCGCCGAATTGTGAATAGATCGGCAGGTTCTGCTGATCATCAACTCGTGAATCGCCCGCAGGAATCAGAATTCACCGCGGAACACACAGCGCGCGCTGGGGGTTTCGTGGATGGTGATTTCAACGAGGCCGGGGAGTTGCGGCGCGAGTTTGCGCCATAGCCAGGCTGCCATGAGTTCAATGGTTGGATTTTCAAGGCCCTCGATCTCATTGAGGTAGGCGTGATCGAGTTGCTCCATCAGGGGCTTCATCGCGCGGCTGATCTCCGCGTGGTCGTAAACCCAGCCAATGTGCGGGTTCACCTCGCCTTCGACGGCGATTTCCACCTTGAAGCTGTGGCCGTGCATGCGGGTGCACTTGTGGCTGGCGGGCAGGTTGGGTAGGGTTTGTGCCGCCTCGAAGCGGAATTCCTTGATGATGCGGGCGCGCATGGCAATGGGCGTTAAGGGAACACCTGCGGGTCAGGTTGGCACACCAACAAGGCCACTGGGCAGTCCGCCGGGCTCTTCCTCAGGGCCGCTGGGCGCTCGCGACTCGCCGCTGGCTCCCGCGGGCGGCGGAGGGGGTGGCTTGCTGCCGCGTTGCGGAGGATTGACCATGTGGCCATGCTCCATGATCTCGCGAATGTGGGAGCCATCCAGGGTCTCGTATTCCAGCAGCGCGTGGGCGATGGCGTCGAGTTTGTCGCGGTGGGTCAGCAGAATGTGTCTGGCCTTTTCATAGGCTTCGTCAATGAGGCGTTTGACCTCCTCATCAATGATTTTGGCCGTGGCCCCGCTGTAGTTGCGTCCGCGGCCCAGATCACGGGCAAGGAAGACCGCTGAATCGCCTTCCCCGTATTCCACCATGCCGAGTTTTTCGGACATGCCCCAACTGCAGACCATGCTGCGCGCGATGCCCGTGGCTTGTCGAATGTCTCCCATGGCGCCGTTGGTCACATCGCCGAATTGAATTTCCTCGGCCACGCGCCCACCCATGGCCACCACAAGATCATCGAGCAGTTCACTTTTGCGATGGGTGAATTTGTCTTCCTCGGGCAGCCACATGGTGGAACCCAGACTGGGGCCTCGCGGAATGATGGTGACTTTGTGGAGAGGGGAAGTGTGTTCGAGAACTTCGATGAGAATGGCGTGACCGGCCTCATGGTAGGCGGTATTCTCCTTTTCCTTGTCGCTCAGGGCCAGGCTGCGGCGTTCGCGTCCCCAACGCACTTTGTCACGGGCCTCCTCGAGCTCGGCATTGGTGATGGCCTTGAGGTTGCGCCTTGCGGCGAGCAGGGCAGCCTCATTGATGACATTGGCCAGTTCAGCGCCTGAGAAGCCGGGCGTGCCTCGGGCCACGCGCGAAAGCTCTGCATCTTCACTGAGTTTGACCTTTTTGGCGTGCACGCGAAGAATTTCCTCGCGTCCTTTCACATCTGGCAGACTGACGGTCACCTGACGGTCAAAGCGCCCAGGGCGAAGGAGGGCGGGGTCGAGCACATCAGGCCGGTTGGTGGCGGCGATGATGATGATGCCCTCCTGACTGTCAAAGCCGTCCATCTCCACAAGCAGCGCATTGAGCGTTTGCTCCCGTTCGTCGTGTCCGCCGCCCAGACCGTGCCCGCGGTGACGACCCACCGCATCAATTTCATCAATGAAGATCAGGCAGGGCGCGTTTTTCTTGCCCTGCTCGAACATGTCGCGCACCCGGCTGGCGCCCACCCCAACGAACATCTCGACAAAATCCGAGCCGCTGATGCTGAAGAATGGCACCTCGGCTTCGCCTGCGATGGCTCGGGCCAGCAGGGTCTTGCCCGTGCCTGGCGGGCCGTTCATCAAGACTCCCTTGGGAATCCGACCACCAAGCTTCTGAAATTTCCGCGGGTCTTTGAGGAACTCAACCAACTCCTGGACCTCGTCCTTGGCCTCCTCCACGCCTGCAACATCCCTGAATGTCACTCGGTTGCGGTCCTGGGAGAGCATTTTGGCACGGCTCTTGCCGAAGGTCATCGCTCCGCGGCCTGCGTTTTTGAGTTGCTGCCGAACCAGGAAGAAAATGAGCCCCAGCACCAACAAGACGGGCAGCAAATTCACCAGCAAGGCGCCCATTTGATCGTTTTCGTAACGCGGCACCAGAACCAAGCCAGCCTTCTTCATGAGGGCCTGCAGCTCCTCCTTCTGGTACTGAATCGAAACTGGGACGCGGATCCTGGTGGAACCCAGCTTTGGGGCTTGAGGCTCCGTCGCCGTCGTCGGCAGCGAAGGCAAAGCGCTGGGGCTTGGCGCCAGCGCGGTGACCGGCACAAAGGCCTCGATGAATTCAGCCGAGGTGGTGTCGTGCTGGACCAGAAAGACATCCTTGCTGGAGTCGATGGACTTATTTTCAAGCAGTTGAAGGAATTCCTTGTAGCTGATTTCCCGTGCGCGGCCGGCATCCCGGCCAACCATCATGGCGGAACCGATCAGCAGGATCACCACCGCCATCAAGGCATAACCCCTCCAATTGCCTTGAGGATCAGAGCCTTTGCGGCCTGGGTTGTCGTTCGGGGGAGGGGCAGACTGAGACATGGTGGGAGGCGGTCAGGACCGGGGTAGCCGTTCAATGTGCTGTTTTCATCGCTTTCGGCAAGCGTCGTCGGATGGAAAGGCGCTTTTTTTACGCCTCTGGTCACCTGAGCGACGCTGGCGCCATGGCTGGAAAACCTGTTAGGAAACCTAAAGAAACCATTCTCTTGCGATTAAAAAAAAGAATTAGTTTATTGATTTCAATGTCTGAAAACCTTAGTTCTATCATCTAGTTTGTTGAATCTTTGTATCTTAGGTCCTCAGCCAAAACTCATGACGCGCTTCACCATCTTCCTGCTTGCCTCGTTGGCGCTCTCATGGTCGGTGGCGAAGTGGGGCAGAATGCCAACGGTGGCGAAGCGTCAAGTCAACATGTGCCTGAAGACCTCTGGTACGACGGTGGAATTGGCGCAGGGCGTAGGCCCTGAGACCGCTGTGCTTGGCGGAGATCCAACGCGGGCAGTCAATGTTGCCGCAGGCAAGAGCAGCCTGGTGATCAAGTTCGTGAAGCAGTCGGTGGTTTCGCGTCTGACCTTTACCAGTGATGGCATGAATGGAAAGTTGTTGGCGCAAGTCAGCAGCGATGGAAAGAACTGGACGGAGGGGGCCAATGCCTTGTTCTCCAAGGCGGATCGCATCGTCAACGCGCAGTTGGTCGCCAAGCAAATCCGCTACCTGCGCATGCAGTTTGAACTGGCGGCGACGGGCTCCTTGCGCGGCCTTCAAGTCTTCGGCGACCAGACCGATGCCAATTACAAAATCGAACCCAGCGAAGACGGCAAGGGGCCGGTGGTGAACTTTGGCAGCGGCATCGGCGGCGGTCGCCTGGTTTACATCAACCCTCAAGATTACAAAAATGGGGAGGATGCCCTGGCGCTGAATCAGCTTGAGTTTCCGGAGTCTGACGAGAAGTATCGCACTGCGGTTTACGATCTGGGTCAGGTGCGTTCGCTCACTGAGTTCGGATCCGTGCACTCACCGCGTCCGGTGCGCCTTGCCGTTTTTGCCTTCGAAGCCCTGCCGGAAAAGGAAGATTGGCGTGGGCGTCTTGCCTTTGATCCCAAGGCTTTCGACGGTGTGCAGCCCGTTGTGGTGGGAGAGGATTCCGTGGGTCTGGGTACGCTGCAGATGAAGGTTCAAAAGCCGGTGAAGGTGCGCTACCTCGCGCTGCGCTGGGAACCCGATTTCAACCCGCCGAGTTTCTCGGTGAGCAGTCCCTCCATGGGGGGGCCTGTGGCCTCGATTTCCTTCACCGCACCCGGGGTTTCGGTAACCACGACCTCTGCGGGAACCACGGTGAGCTCCAGTGGCGGCGGTGGCAAGGGAAGCGGCGGTAGCGGCAAGGGTGGAGACAGCGGCGACGGCGGCGACGGCGGCGGTGATGGTGGTGGCGGTGGTGATGGAGGCGGCGATGGTGGTGATTCTGGAGGCGGCGACTCCGGTGGTGGCGGTGACTCCGGCGGTGGAGGCGACTCCGGTGGCGGCGGTGGCGATGCCGGCGGCGCGATGGCGGGGCCACCTCCGACTCCTCCCTCATCGGCCAGTGGCCTGCCACCGGCGGCTGCCAGTGGTGAGTAGGGGTGGTGCGGGTTGCGGGGCTTACATCCCATTCGACAAGGCCGCTTTTTGATCCAGTATGGCGCCGATGTTTCGCGCCCTACTTACCGAACGACTGCAGGCTGCCCTCGCGACTTGTTCCCTGAATCTGCCTGAAGGCTTTGTGCCTGCGGTGTCGCTGGCCAGTGACAGTCGCTTTGGGGATTACCAGAGCAACGCGGCCATGGTGCTGGGCAAGGCGTTGCGTTGCAATCCAAGAGAATTGGCAGGCAGGATCGCCGCGGCCCTGCAGGTGGAGGATTGTGTTTCAAAGGTCAGCGTGGATGGTCCAGGCTTTCTCAATTTCACGCTTGCAGCGCAGGCCTTGGAGTCGCGGGTGGCGGGCTTGCTTGAAGACGCTTCCCTCGGGGTGCCAAAGGCGGCGCAACCGCGGCGCATTGTGATTGATTTCTCAGCGCCGAACATCGCCAAGCCGATGCATGTCGGCCACATCCGCAGCACCTTTATCGGTGATGCGCTGGCGCGCATGGCGCGCTGGGTGGGCCACGAGGTGATCACGGACAACCATGTCGGGGATTGGGGCACCCAGTTCGGGATGATTTTGCATGGCTGGAAAAGCGGGCTCGATGCCCAGGCCCTGGCAAAGGATCCGATTGCCGAACTGCTGCGCATCTACCGCACGATGAGTTCTGCCAGCAAGACCGATCCCGCCCTGCTTGAGGCCTGCAAGGCAGAGTTGGTTCGCCTGCAGCAGGGCGACGAGGAGAATCTGCGCATCTGGCGCGAGTGTGTGCGCCTGACTTTGGAGCAGTTGCAGCGGGTTTACGAGGCGGTGGGCATCAGCTTTGACCACTACCTCGGTGAGAGCTTCTACAACGACGCGCTGGGGCCGCTGGTGCAGCGCTTGTTGGAGCAGGGCATTGCCACTCCCAGTGACGGTGCCGTGGTGGTTTTCAGCGATGGCAAACTGCCGCCGCAGGAGGATCCCTTCCTCATCGCTGAGAAGGATCAATGGAAGCCGGCGCCCTGCATTGTGCGCAAAAGCGACGGTGGCTTTTTGTACGCAACCACCGATCTGGCCACCATTGAGCATCGCATTGCGCAATGGGGCGCCCAGGAGATTTGGTATGTGGTCGGTGCTCCGCAGCAGTTGCATTTCAGACAGGTCTTTGCGGTGGCCGCGAGATTGGGCTTGCGGGCTCGCTTTGTGCACATTGCCTTCGGCAGCATCCTCGGGCCCGATGGCCGCATGTTCAAAACGCGCAGCGGCGAGACGGTGGGCCTGCTCGAGGTCCTCGATGAGGCCGTGGTTCGGGCTCAGCGCGAGGTTGATGGCCGCGAGCATGGGCTCAGTGAGCAGGACCGCGCGCAGGTGGCGCGGCAGATTGGCGTGGGTGCGGTGAAGTACGCTGAGTTGAGTCAAAACCGTCTGACGGATTATCAGTTCAGTTGGGAGAAGATGCTAAGCCTGCAGGGCAACACGGCGCCCTATCTGATGAACGCGTATGTGCGCACGCGCAGCATTTTCCGCAAGCTGGAGCAGCCCTTCGACGCGGCGTCGGCCACTCTGCAGTTGGCTGAACCGGCAGAACGGGCCTTGGGGCTGAAGCTCTGTCAATTGGCCGAGGCTGTGCACGATGTGCTTGCCGATCAACGCCCCAATCTACTGGCCAATTATCTCTTCGAGTTGGCCAATGCCTACCATGCCTTTTACGAGGCCTGCCCGGTGCTCAAGGCCGAGGCGTCCATCCGCGCCAGCCGTCTCTTGCTCTGTGAAGCCACCAGCAGGGTGCTCAAGGGTGGGCTTGGCCTGTTGGGCATTGAGGCGCCCGAGCGGATGTAGGAGCCGCGCAGAGGCCTGGAAATGAGAGGTCTTCGCGGGTGGGTAGGATTCCCCCGCCTGTCATGGATTTTTAGGCTCAGGGCCGGGGTGGAAGGCAAGTTTGCAGGCTTGCCTTCGTATCTGCTTCTGGCGCATGCTTGCGCCTGTCTCAACCCACAACCTGCCTCTGCCATGTTCCGCATCCCTGGTGCTCTCGGTAAAGATCTCTGCGACCGCAATCTCGGCATGAGCCGCCGCGACATTCTGCGCGTGGGCGGAGCTTCGATGATGGGCTTGACGCTCAATGGAATGTTCCGTGCGCAGGCGGCCTCCGCAGGTTCTGCCAATGCCGGGCGTGCCGGATGGGGCAAGGCCAAGCATGTGCTCATGATCTACCTGCAGGGTGGGCCCAGCCATCTCGATCTTTGGGACCCCAAGGAAAATGTGCCTGACAAGGTGCGCTCGGCCTTCAAGACCATCCCCACCAAGATTCCGGGCCAGCATTTCACGGAGATCCTGCCGCAGTTGGCCAAGGTGAACGACAAGTTCACCATGATCCATTCGATGAGCTACACGCCCAATGGGTTGTTCAACCACACGGCGGCCATCTACCAGATCATGACCGGCTACACCACGGACAAGGTGAGCCCCTCGGGCCAGCTTGAGCCGCCGAGCCCCAAGGACTTCCCCAATTTCGGCAGCAACATCATTCGCCTCAAGCCCATGGAGGAGCCCATGCTGCCCTTCGTGATGCTGCCGCGTCCGCTGCAGGAGTCCAATGTGGTCGGCAAGGGCGGCAGTGCGGGCTTCCTGGGCAAGGCCTATGATCCCTACACCTTGTTCCCCGATGGCGATGACCTCGACATGGGCAAGATGGACCGCATCAAGATCGAGGATCTGCAATTGCGCCCCGATCTCTTCAGCCTGCGGCTGCAACGCCGCGCGAAACTGCGCGATGCCATCAACGATCAGATGCCCACGATTGAGGCGGCGGTGAAGGATCTCAGCTTGGATGCCTACTACAATCAGGCGCTGAACCTCATTGCCAGCGGCCGTGCCCGCGATGCCTTTGCCTTGGACCGCGAGCCGGTCAAGCTGCGCGACCGCTACGGGCGCAATACCTTCGGCCAAAGCTGTCTGCTGGCGCGTCGTCTGCTTGAGGCTGGCACCAGGGTGGTGGAGTTGATTTGGCCCAAGGTGGCCAACTCCGACAATCACAGCTGGGATCACCATGTCGGTCTCACGCAGCGCATGAAGAACCAGAGCGGCCCCATGCTCGACCAAGGCCTTAGCGCCCTGTTCGAGGATCTCGATGCCAGCGGCCTGCTTGATGAGACGCTGGTGGTTGCCTTGGGTGAGTTTGGCCGCAGTCCTGAGAAGGGTGTCTCCACCTCGGGCAATGGCAACAGCGCCGATGGCCGCGATCATTGGCCTTATTGCTACACGGCCGTCATTGGTGGCGCCGGCATCAAGCGCGGTTATGTGCACGGCAAGTCGGATAAGACCGGCTCGGCCCCAGTCGAAGATGCGGTGCACCCCACCGAGCTTCTGGCCACCATCTACCACAGCGTCGGCATTGACCCTGAGACGATTGTCTACAATCACCTCAATCAGCCGCGCGAGTTGGTGAAGGCCAAGCCGGTGACCAAGCTCTTTGCCTGAGCAGGCCCGCTGTGGGCAGCGCTCGCATCCATTCCGCCGTGGGCGCGCAAGTCGGCCACGGGTCGGGGCGTTTCCTCTCTCCTATGAAACTGCCCTGTCTCGCGCTGCTTGCCGCAGCATTGTCTCTGCCAGCGCTCAATGCGCAGAACATCCGCGCCGGCATCATCGGCCTGGACACCTCGCATGTGATTGCCTTCACCAAGACCCTCAATGCCAAGGTGCAGAAGCCAGAGGTCATGGGAGTGCGAGTGGTGGCCGCCTACGCGCAGGGCTCCAAGGATATTGAGTCCAGCATCAAGCGCGTGCCAGAGTACAGCAAGGCCGTGCAGGAACTCGGGGTGAAGATCGTGCCGACCATTGATGCGCTGCTCGATGAGGTGGATGTGGTTTTTCTGGAGAGCAACGACGGTCGCCCGCACCTTGAGCAGTTGCGCCCCTGTCTCAAGGCGCACAAGCCGGTGTTCATTGACAAGCCCATCGCCGGTTCATTGACTGATGCGGTCCGCATGTTTGACGAGGCCCGCGCCGCTGGCGTGCCCATCTTTTCCTCTTCGTCGCTGCGTTTCGGCAAAGGCACCCAGGCCGTGCGCAATGGCAGCATTGGCAAGGTGAAGCAGGCTGAGACCTTCAGCCCTGCCTCCCTTGAGCCCAGCCATCCTGACTTGTTCTGGTACGGCATTCATGGCGTGGAAAGCCTCTTCACGGTGATGGGCACAGGCTGCCAGAGCGTGAAGCGCAGCAGCAGCGCCGATGGCAAGATTGTCGTCGAGGGCACCTGGCGGGGCGGACGCAAGGGCACCTTCCGTGAGAACAAAGGTTATGGCGGTGAGGCCAGTGGAGACATGGGCAAGGCGGCCGTGGGATCTTACGACGGCTACGACCCGCTGTTGTTTGCCGCCGTGCACTTCTTTCGCACGGGGCAGTCGCCGGTCAGTGAGGCGGAGACCCTCGAAATTTACGCCTTCATGGAAGCTGCCGATGAGAGCAAGCGCCGCGGTGGCGCCGAGGTGAGCCTCGACGAGGTAATGACCAAGGCCCGCTCACAGGCCAAGCCCTAGGCGGGCTGGGGTAGGGGGTTGGACTGTTCTTGAGAAAGGGTTGCTGTGTGCGGTGTGCAGAGCATGGTAGGGCTGATGCGAGCCCTGATCCATGTGTGGAATGCACGGTCCCTGAAAGACTTTGGGGTTCTGGCCTTTGTCTTGTGCACGGTGTTTTTTTCCTCGTCATGCAAGCAGGGCGAGGACTTCAAGGCACCGCAGTTTGCCGGCAAGGACGCCTGGGCCAGTGAGCTGGCCGGGGGTGAAGTGCTGCAGGAGCGTTGGTGGCAGCGGTTTGAGAGCCGCCAACTCGACGCTTTGGTGGAGCGGGCCTTGGCGGACAACCCTGACCTCGAGCAATCGCTGGCGCGGGTGCAGTTCGCGCGGGCCCAGCTTGGCGTGGATCGTTCAGCCCAGTGGCCTCAGCTTGCGTTGAAAGGCGGCACCCAATGGGAGCGCATCTCCGGCTCGGTCTTCGGGGCAAATCTACCGCCGGGAGTTCCGTTGCCAGCCCTTCAGCGCGACCGTTGGCAGGGTCTGTTGAGCCTCAACTATGAATTCGATTTTTGGGGCAGGGTGGCGCGACAGCGTGAAGCCTCACAGGCCCGCGTCCTTGGCATGGAGGCGCGCGTGGCTGCCCAGCGGCTGAGCGTGGTGGCGGAGTTGGCGGCGCAGTTCGTCCAGCTTTGCAGCCTGGATGCACAACTTGCCGTACTCAAGCGCGCCATTGCCCTGCGCGCTGACGCGCTGTCCCTGCAGGAGAGCAGGCGTGCCGCAGGACTTGCGAATGATCTGGAGGCTGAGCGGGCACGGACCGAATGGCAATTGGCGCGTGCGGATCTGCAGGAGGTGATCCGTCAGCGCGCGCGCGTTGCCAACGGCATTGCAGTCTTGTGTGGAGCCTCCCCCGCGGAGCTTGTGCTGCCCGCACAATCCATGCTGCCAAAACTCCCTTTGCCCAAGCGCCCATTGCCAGCCACGCTGCTGCTGCGGCGCCCGGATCTGCGCGCCGCTGCGGCTCAGTTGCAGGAGGCGCAGGCTCGCATTGGTGTGGCAAGGGCGGATTTTCTGCCGCGCTTTGTGTTGGTGGCCAATGGCGGCTTTGACAGCGTTGGAGCCCAGGATTTTTTGGATTGGCGCAGCCGCGCGGCAAGCCTGGGTCCACAGATTGACCTGCCGCTGTTTCAGGGTGGACGCCTGCGTGCACAACTGCAGGCGGCACAAGCCAATCACGCCGCCGAGCTTGCAGGCTGGCGCAAGGCGCTGCTGATCGCATTGCAGGAGGTGGAAAACGCCACGGTGGACTGGCAAAGCATGCAGCGTCAGATCGAGGCATCAAGCGCCGCGCTCGAGGCCGCCTCCAAGGCAGAGTCGCTGGCAAGGCTGCGCCATGACAAGGGGCTGGCCAGTTACTTCGAAGTGGTGGACGCCCAGCGCGTGGTGCTGAGCACCGAGCTTGCACTCAAGCAAATTGAGGGCGCTCAGGTGGTCGCCGCAGTGCAACTGTTGCGCGCGCTGGGCGGTGGTTGGCAGTGATCGGGCCGCGGCAGGGTCAGGGCTGACCAAGCCTGCGCACTGCGATGTTGCGGTACCAGACTTTGTCACCGTGGTCGGTGAGCATGAGGTGGCCGCGCCCGGGCGCGAAGCCGGGTTTGTTCTTGAATTTGCTGGCTGCAAGGCTGGTCTTCCAGAGTTCACTGGAGAGATTGGCACTGCACACCAGCACGCCATTGAGGTGGTGTTCAATGCGGTCTCCGGTGACTCGCACCAGACTCTCATTCCACTGGCCCGGGGCCTTCAGGGGCTTGTTCGCTTCAGGGGCGATGATGTCGTAGATGCTGGCGGTGGTGTGGCTGCCGCCGCGTTTGCCGTCGGGGTGTCCCGCGTCATCAATCATCTGATATTCCAAGCCAAGCCATTCCTTGCCTGCCACCTTGCTTACCCAGTACTTCAGGCCGTTGTTGCCATTGGTCTCAATCTTCCATTCCCACTTCAGCTCAAAGGCATCGTACTGCCCATCGCTGAGCAGCATGCCTCCTGGGCTGCCATCGAGGTGCAGGGCGCCGTCAACCACAGTCCAGCCCTTGCCCGGGGCCTTGCCATCGGGCCCGTGCCAACCGGCAAAGCTCTTGCCGTCAAAAAGCGAAGTCCAAGGCGCATCCGCGGCCTGGCAGAGGGGGGCACACAGCAGGCTGAACAGGCAGCCGAGACCAAGGTATTGGCGGAGGGTAAGCATGGGAGTTTCAATCATGAACGATGGTTTGGAAAATCGCACCTCCAAAAAGCTGTTGGCCCTGATAAATCGCTGCCACCTGTCCCGGGGTAAGGGCGCGTTGTGGCTGCGCAAAGACCAACTCAGCATTGCCATCGCCGGTGGGGATGAAGCGCGCTGCTGCCGCCGGGCAACGATAGCGTGGTTGAACGAGTAGATCCTGCTCGCGGTTCAGTGTGCCGACAAGGTCATTGAGATGGCTCAGGCTGCAGCGCTTGGCCCAGAGGAGAGGGGTGTCGGGGCGCTCAATGTCAATGACCAGCTCACGGCTGGCCTGGCGCTTGGCCACCACGACATAGGCCTGCCGATGAAAGGGGCTTGCCACTCCGATGCCCTTGCGTTGGCCCAGGGTGTAAAAGTGCAGTCCTCGATGCTCTCCCAGCACCCGCCCTGAACCATCAACGATTTGGCCCGGAGCATCTGGAAGGTGGGCACGCAAAAAATCCTCCATGCGCACCTCGCCGATGAAACAAATGCCCTGACTATCCTTTTTTTCCGCGGTCTTCAGGCCCAGCTCCCTGGCCTGCTGGCGCAGCTCAGCTTTGAGCAGGTGGCCAATGGGAAAGCGGGCAATTTCGGCCTGATCGCGGCGCAGCATCGCCAAAAAGTAGGTTTGATCCTTATTGGGATCCGCCCCTCTGAGAATGCCAGCAGTGCCCGATTTTTGGGCATAGTGCCCAGTGGCAATGGCCTCAAACCCGCGTGGTCTCGCCCAATCCCAAAGCACGCCGAACTTCATCTCACGATTGCAGGCCACATCAGGGTTGGGGGTGATTCCTTCCTCGTAACCTTCCACCAGGAGGTTCACCACGCGGCGACGGTATTCGTCCATCAGGTTGACCACCTCGAAGGAAATGCCCAATTGCTGGGCCACCGCCGAGGCATCCTCGATGTCCTGTTGCCAGGGGCAATTGCCAATGATGCCTGGCTCATTGATCCAGTTCTTCATGTAGACCCCATGGACTTCATGGCCCTGCGCCTTTACCAGCGCGGCAGCCAGGGAGCTGTCCACACCACCGGACATGGCGACGAGAATCTTCATGAGGGGACCAGGTGATCAAATGGCAGGGCGAAGTGGCCACTGCAAGGTCTTAGTCCATCTGATTGGCACGGAAGACATCCTCAGCAATGCTGCCGCCGCGGTAGGCGTCGTTGAGGCTTTGCTCCCAACGCAGATTGCCCTTGCTGCGCAGGGCGTCGGTGAGCGAATTGGCCGAGCCGTCGTAGGCGCGGATGCCGCTGCTGACCGCGACGCTTGAGTTCTGCAGGTATTCAGTGACCAGTACCCGCGAGCTGAAGCCGGTGAGCAGGGCCTGAGAGAGGATGAAGGTCAGGGTTTCACTCAATCGGTTGAGCAGCGAGGCGTGTTGCGGCTTGGGGAAGAACTCCAGGATGCGGTCAATGGTCTTGACGGCGCCGCGGGTGTGCAGCGTGGAGAGCACAAGGTGGCCGGTTTGTGCGGCCTCAATGCAGGTCTCCATGGTTTCACGGTCGCGGATTTCGCCCAGTAGAATGATGTGCGGAGTCTTGCGCAGCACTTCCTTGAGTCCGCTTTGATAGGTGAGGGTGTGGCGGCCGATTTCCTGCTGGGTCACCAACGCCGGGGATGGCAGGGTGACCTCGGGTCGGTTGGGATCGCTCATCGTTGGGCTGTAGCGGTATTCGATGGGGTCCTCAATGGTGACGATGTGCCTGGAGTGGTTTCGTCGCACATGGTCAAGGATCGCGGCCAGTGTGGTGGATTTGCCCGAGCCGGTGGGCCCGGTCACCAAACCAAGGCCAAAGCGCCGTTGCACCAGTTCACGCAGGCTCTCGGTGATCATGGGATCGAGGTTGAGATCCTCCAGCGCAGTGATGTTGGCCCGCAGCATGCGGCAGGTGATGCCAAGGCCACTTTCGCTGTAATGGACCTGCACGCGCATGCGTACCGGCGAGCCCAAGGTGCCTGCCTCGCAACTGAAATCCACCGCACGATTCTCCCGCAGGCGTTGCCAGAGTTGTTCCTCCATGCCGCCGGCTGAGGGGTTGCTCCACGCGTCCACCGATTGGCTGCAGTACAGCGCAGCGGCCACTCGGCGCAGCGCCTCTGGCTGGCAGACCCCCATCTCCTCGGCAATTTCGATGCCTCGGTTCGTGTGCAGGTAAATGTGTCGGTCGCAGCGCAATTGCACATCGGAGATCTCGCGCCCAGGAAATAGGGCACAGAGGTTGGCCAGCAGGTTGGGGTCTTGCAGGGACATGGTGTTATGGTGGCGTGATTTCCTCGATCACCAACAGCCAATTCATGGCGTGAATCGGGGCAAGTTCGGCGGGGTCGCGGATGGGTTTGAGGGTGATTTCCATGGCCTCGGTGTGCACGCTGTCGTCGCCGCTGCGCAGATCCAAGGGGTGCCAGGTTCCACTGCCCGTGGCAGCCATGGCATTGATCTGCCCCTCGTGAACCACGGGCTTCTGCTCTCCCTGAAGGGTGCCGTAGCGCAACTCGGAGACAAACAGTGAAAGCGGGGGGAAGTTGGTGGTTGAGCCGCTGCGCGGGGTCATGTTGATGTCTCCTCCGATGTGTACCCGCAGCGGCGCCACGATGGAAAGGCCCTGGCTAAACTCGCTCAAGTCGCTGCCGTCACGCAGCAAGAGGCACATTTGCGCAGGGTCGCCGGCGGGCTTGATTTTGTTGGCCAGCGTTGGGGCATCGAGTTCCACGCAGAGGCTCTGCGCATGGTCTGCGGTGACCCCAGGAATGGCGAGGGCCTCAATCCAGGGAATGAGGCGATCGAGGTGCAGCCGCAGGGCGTGGCGGGTGATGCTGCCGCTGATGGCGGGGTCGCCGGGTAGCACTTCGCGCTCAAAAGGCGTGTTGCCTCCCTGCCAATTGCCAGCCGAGGCGGAGGTTGTGCTTTGGCTTGTGGCCAATTCCAGTTGTGCGCTGGACTGGCCCTCGGCGGTAAAGAATTCAATGCGAAGACGGTTGGGCAGTTGGGTGTCGCTGTCGTCCATCTCCAAAACGCGCAGAACGGTACGGCAGCGCTGAGCACCCCGGCTGTAGCGGTCCCACAGCGTGGCCTCGTCGCTGGTTCGCTCCAGAAAGGTTGTGGCCGAGCCCACCGGCAAGAAGGCGACGCGGGATTGGTTTGCCGCCACCGCCACGGGCAGGGCGGCATTGCGGGCCGCCGCCTGCAGCGCGTAGCGAACGGCGGTGTCATCAAAGTCGGCATCAATGCTGGTGCCCGCAAAGTTTAGTGCGGAGAGCAGATTGACCGCCTTGCGGCCCGCAAGCGCGCTTGCGCCATTCAGACCGCTGGCTTGCAGGCTCTCCGCGCTGATGGCCCCCTCAATGCGTACCCGGTCGCTGTTCCAGCTTTCACCGCTGGAAAACTTTCCAATGCTGGCCAATCCCGCGGCTTCGATGGGCTGCTGTGCAGGCACCTCGTAGACCGACAACAGATAAGTGCGAGTTGCCGTTGCGGGCGTGCCTGGGGCACGAATGCGGAAGGCCCACCAGTTGTGCTTGGCCACAAAGGGCAGCCCGGGAGTGCCATAGCTGAAGCGGATGTTTGGGTAGGGCTGAATGCCATAGAGGCGTTGGTTGTCACCCAGCCCCGCCGCGATGCTGTGAAGTTTACTGGACCCCAACACCGGCATCAGCGCATCCAAATCCGAGGCTGATGTCGGGGCGGCATCGGCATTGATCAGCAGAGAGGCGGGGAGAAGTCCAGCCAGACCTGCTGCGGCCAGTGCCGGCTCATAGGCTGGCAACCCCGGCGTCATGCGTCCGGCGTTGCCCTCCAAATCCGTGACCCATGTGGCCACTTGTGCGGCAGTGGCACCCGCGACATCCGCACTGTTGCCCCGTCTGCTGGCCGCGGTGTTGATGCCAAGGGATTCCAAATCGGTTTGGCTCAGGGAGCCGGCCACCAGTGCCTTCGCCGCTGCCTGCTCAAAGATGCCGGACCAGCTGTACTGCGGCGCCGAGGCATAGTTTTGAGCCATCGCCTGCTGCATTGCCGGCGGCAACACTGCAAGCAACGCGCGCAGCATGCCCTCCTCGCGTTGGTGGCGGTCCACCCGCAATTGAGTCATCGCGGCAGATTGTCTGCGCTGTGCGCCCTCACGCATCACCATCAGCAACCCGCTGAACATGATCAGCCCGATGAAGCTGACCATGGGCAACGAGATGAATCCTCGGCCGCGAAAGGGGATCTTCACCGCGTTCCTCCAAAGAAGTGCACCTGCTCGCCCCCTGGCCCCTGCAGGGTGACGCGCAACAAACCCTGATCCAAGGCGAAGTTGGCGGATTGCAGGCCCACGGCCTCAAGGTCTGCGCTGGCGGGATAGCCGGAGGCAACAGTCCATGAGCTGTCGTCCTGCGCATCCAGTAGTCTGAGTTGAGTGGCGTTGTCGCCTTGAATGAACACCAGATGCTGCTCTCTGGGCACGCCTCCCTCAGGGTTGTTGAAGAACAGCTTCACTGCTGACCCGCCGAGTGCAGGTGCGGCAGCGGCATCCGTGAGGGCGGAGGGATTCTCGTAGATGAAGAAGTGATCGGCCTGATTGAGCAGGCGCCCAAGGAGGTTGGCGATTCGAGGGGTTTCTCGCGCGATGAACGACTGTCTCTTGGCCCAACCCATGAACTGGAGATGGTTGTTGAGCATGATCAGTAGGCTCAGGCCCAAACCCATGATCAGCACCATGGCCAGCGACATCTCCACCAGCGTGAAGGCCCGCCTGCGTTGTCGGTGATGATGGTGCGGCTTCATTGGGTGCGAAGCGTGCTGCGTGTTTTGAGATAGGCTTGGCCACCAATCTGATACTTCAGTACGCTGTCGAGGCGCAGCAGGGTGGTGGTGGGCAGGCCTTCGGCGCTCATTGCCTCCAGTTGGCTGGAGCGCGTGAGTTGGGCCTCAATGGAAATGGGGGGGCCGCCAACTGGATTGGCGATGCTGCCCACGCCCACTGTGGTGGTGACGGCCTCATCCTGTGGCGGCCAGAAGTCGGCCTCCCGCAGTTGATCAAAGGGCAGGCGTGAGGCCAGCGCGGTCTCGCGGGTCAGGTAGGCATCGGTGAGGGCCTGCATCGAAGCCCACTGTCCGGCGGATAGAGCCAGCATGCTTTGGCGCAGGGAGGCGACGGCGATGAAAGCCGTAAGCGCCAGACCGATGGATACCTCCAGCAGGATGCTGCCGCGGGTCAGGCGCGCGATTCCGTGACGACGGCTTCGCACTTTCATGGTTTGCATCAGTTGGCCGCGCCGGTTTCCGCGGTGCTAATCTGGCCCCGCGTCTTGATGCGTTGCAGGCTGAAGGTGCGCTGCAGGAGCACTTCACCTTCCGCACGATTGAAGGGCGTCTGGGTGACAATCTCAAGAACCCAGGTGCCATCAGTGTTGGTGTGATTGGAGAGGTGGTCGTAGTTGCCGGACCGAGGTTGGGGTTGCTCGAAATCGCCGCCGCTTCCTGCCTCCTCGGCATAGAAGGGGCCACAACGAAATTCCAGTGCCTTGATGATGTGGTTCTCGTTGGGCGCGCTGCCCTGGGGATAGGCACGCAGGAAGGTGCGGGAATCGGGGTAGAGGTTTTGCAGTTGGACTTCAATGGTGGGCAGACGGTCGGTAAACACCTGTCCCTGCGTGATGCCGCTGAGTGTGGCGCTTGCCGATGGCCAGACCCGCACGGTGGCCTCAGCCAGACGAGCCGCAGCCACGGGTGCACTGAGTGGCGGATTGAAAAAGGTGGCGGGGATCTCGTGGCGGTAGAGTGCAATTTCATATTCACCACAGGCCATGCCACTGCTCCAGGTGATTGCGTTGCTGAGCACCAGAGTGTTGCCCGTGATGCCAAAGGATTGTTCTTCACCGCCGGTGCTGCCTGCCTGTCCGGGCAGGTAGTCGTAGGGCGGTTCGGCCTGTCTGCCTCGACGGATGATCACCAGCGCAAGCTCACGCTCATGCAGATTGCTCGAGGATGGGGTGATGTTCTGCAGGTTGCTCAACTGAATGGCAAAGGGGTGGTCTTGCCGGGTGCGGAATTGTTTCGGCAGGGTCAGTGGATAATAGGTCGAGTTGTTGTAGGTGCTGTCGTCTGAGGTCAGACTCATGCTGCCCGTGGGCCCCTCAAAAGGCAGGGCCTCAAAACTGTCCACCGCCACCGGAACATCAGATTGGCGGAAGGTCTTGGAGACGCTGTCGTAAATGATCGGGTGAATGTAGAGTGTGAAGAGGCTGCCACTGCCTACGGCAAAAAGGGCGGTGAACTCGCCGTTGGGACCAAGATTGCGAATTTGATGGGGGAAGCGCGTCGGGTCGTCGTAGAGTTCCTGGGTCACGAATCGCTCGAGACTGGAAATCTGCGCCGAGAGGGGCAGCAGGCTTGGCAGAAGCAGCAGCAGGAGATGAATGGCGCGTTGGATCATCGGGTGGGATTTTGAGGCTTTTCTGCCAATGGTTCCTGCGCTGCTGCGGGCTGCAAAATGGCAATGGGCCGACCCTTGTTGACCGCGATCATGATGCGGCGTTCCTGCGCCAATTGGGCGGCGATTGCATCAATTTCTGCAGGCTTGCCGCGAGCAGCCTCCACGCTGACTTCCTGGGTGCCGAGCCAAGACTTGCCCTGACGAAGCATTGTCTCCCAACTCACCAGTTTGCCCTGCGGCTTCTCGAGAATGCGCGCGCGAAGCTCGTCGGGCAGATGCAGCACGCTGCCTTGCGGGATCACGCAATGACTGGCGGCATCGCCGCTGAGGATAAGCACGCGCTCGTAAAAGGAGGAGCGCCTGGGAATGCTGGCCTGTGGCGCGTTGAGTTCGGCAACGCTTTTGAAGCCTCCCTTTCTCAGGTTCTCCGCCATGCGCTCGACGGCAGATCCTCCAGGACTGACGGTTTTTTGGGCTGCGGGAGTTTGAGCGCACAGCGGGGCCACTGCCAGGACCAGCATGGTGCCCAGCTTCAGGCATGGGCACTTGGCAATCATTGGTAGGAAAATTGGGCGATGCCCTGTGGGATGCTCTCTGCCGCGAACGGTCCACTCATCTGCAAATCCCCGCCCACGCTTGGCGCGCCAAAGCGCACGCCGTCGAGGTTGACCTTGATGTAACTTCCGTCCAACGAAACATTCTTGGTCTGACCGCGGAACCAAAAACGAAAATCAATGTCCATGGCAGGGTTGTTGAGCAGCCCTCCAGCATTGTAGGTCAGGCTGGCACTGGTGGTGTTGCGGCTGCCTGGGTTGACATGAATCTGGCTGCCGGTCACGGTGGCCAACACGGTGGAGGTACCACTGATTTTGCTGATCAGCGAGGGCTCTATGTTCACGGTGATGGGGGATCCCTTCGAGGTGCCAGTGCTGAAAATGTTGACATCCACGCTGCGCACCGCCACCTCGAAGACCTGGGTCAGTGCGCCGCTGGTCTGGTAATCGTAATTGCCCGCGCGCAACAAGGTGATGCGGTTGGGTTGAGTCGTTTCCCCCACGATGACATTCACCCCGCCTGTGGTGGTACTCGAGCTGGACCCGCCGCTGCTGCCCTGAGCCCGCAGACCTTGAGGGGCGCAAAGGCTGCCCAACGCGATCAACATCAATGCCAGAACAGAAGGGGAGGGGCTCATGGCTGTGAGAGGACTGGCAGCATCATGCGCCAAGATCGGTCTTCGATACAAATCAACCCTTGGGGTAACTCTGACTTAGGCGTTGAAGCAGGCCGAGTTGTGACTGCCATTCCGCCTGTCGGGCCGGGCTGAGTGCCTGCCAATGGCCCTGCTTCATCGCCTCGTCGAACAGATCGGCACAGCGCAGCAGGGCCGCGGCAAACCTGCGGCTCCAAAGGTTGGCATCCCTGTGTTTCAGGGCATGGGCCAACTCACAGAGGTGGCTGAGGGCAGTGGCAGCGGTCATCACCTCAGCGAGGTTGGCTTGGGGGTGGTCAAGAACGCCAATGGCTGGCGCAGTTTGCCCTTCAATCAGGCTCCAAGCCTGCTGCAGATCGCCGCGGTGGGCTTGTTTTTGCTCCTCAAGTGCGATGTCCCAAAGGACCCAATCCGCAGGGTTGAGTCGCAGGGCGCGCTGCAGGATCAATGCCGCCTGCGTCGTGCTGTGGCGCCGAAGCCCCGCTGAAGGCTCCACGGGAGTGTTGGGCTTGAGTACTGCCTGGGACAGGCTTGCGTCGGTGGGGACTGCGGCTGCCATACGGAGCCGACGCGGCGCGGGGCCAGCCTCATGGTCGCGGCCCATGTGCCAATGCCGGTGCAGTGATGGCCGCATCATCTCCGCAGCCAAGGCACCCCACAGGCTGCCGCCAAGGCCCAGAACCTGGTGACTGGGCTGAACCGCGAGCCCCCGCGCCACCCACGAGGCGGCCAGCAGGCAGAGTAGGCCGGTCAGTGCGGATTTCATCTTCCGTGGCAGCGGGTGATCCAGCGCGCCAATGCCGCCAGACCCAGGGTTTGCAAGCCGATGACCGCAGCCACACGCAGTGCGGTCTGCATCGGAAGTGGGCCCAATTTGAAGACCATCCTGGTGGTCAAGTCCGCGAGATCGTAGCGCGGCAGCAACAAGCCCAGTGTGGGATGCAGCCGTGGTGCCGTCTGCATCATCCATGCATCAATCCAGGCGGCAAACCACCAGCCGGCGGCCAGCAGACCCAGGCAAATCAGGCATGCCGGCGCCTGCGAGAAACGCGTGCCCAGAGCGGCCGCAAGGGCCAGCAGGCCAACGGCGCTGAGCTCAAAAAGCAGGGTCTGTTGCACCAACAATGCATTCCAGAGTGAAGCTTCAATGGGCGAGGAAGGGTGAAGCCACCCACTCAGAAGCAAGACCCCAAGCAGCGCCAAATTCAGCCACAACCCCACGGCCAACACCACTGGCAGAAGTGCGCGTCGCCACCTCTGATGGGCCGCATTGACATGTTCCAGCAAGCCGCAGGCGCAAAGCTCGCGCCCCAGAGTGGCGGCCTGAAACACAAAGAACAGGCCCAGACTCAGCCAAAGCAGAGCCCAGGCGGTCTGCACACGAGTGGGCTGCAGCAGCGCGGATTGCGTCGGCCAAGGAGTGAGCAGGGGAAGGGTCCAGGCAAGGATTGGCAGCAGGGCACAAAGCAGCAGACTGCTGCGGCGCTGCCAGAGCAGGCACAGGCAGTAATGCAGCAGGCTGGGGCGCGCTTCGTCCTTCATGCGATCAGGTCCTGACAGAGTTGACGAAGATGTCGGGTATCCTCGACCCGATGCTGCCGCAACACGCCTTGTTCGATGCTGAGGATCGAGTCGGCATGTTCAAGTGCGTCGGTTTCGTGCAGTGCGAGAAGGCGGCAATGGTCCTGCGAGGGGCTGGCCCAAAGGCTGGCGATTTCCCGCCGTGTCCAAGCATCAATGCCCGCGAGGGATTCGTCCTGCAACAGCAGGGTGCCGGCGCTGCATTGCGCACGCGTTTCGGCAAGCACGAGGGTGATTTTCTGTCGGCTTCCGCGCGAGAGTTGACCGCAGGGCCGATCGCAATCCAGCCGCAGGCGCTGTGCCAGCCGCATGGCCTGGGGCATCCATGAGGGGGGCAGCAGCGCAGCAAAAATCATTGCGGCGTTGAGCTCCGGCGCATAGCTGAGATCATCCGCGTAGTACCAAGCCTGCATGGGCAATGCCAAATGGCCGCGCAGTGGCCCTTGCAAGCCGGCAAGGGTGCGCATCAAGGTCGTTTTGCCACTGCCGTTTGCGGCGATGATGAAGTGCAACCCGGCGTTGAGCTCGATGTCGCAATCCAACCGCAGTACCGCGCATTCGGCGGCTCCCTTCCATGCAGGGCCCCGATAGCCAAGCACCAAATCTGAGGGCAACCTCAGGCTTGGCGCAAGATTGGGGGGCTGCGTCGGGGGGGCGCTCATGGCACGGCAGGGGCAGGAGGTTCGCCGCTGTCCCACAGACCGTCCCAGGCACCGCCGCTGCGAGTTGCGGTGGGGTCGTAGACTGCGCCGCTGAGCATGAGCACCGGCGGCATCCGCAGGACATCAACAGTCAGGGCCTCGGCGTTGATGCCGCTGACTTTGCCGTGGGTCAGCAGCTGGGTGATGGAGGAAATGCCGCTATCGGCGCCCCAACCTTGGGGAAGGTAGGCGATGAGGTCGGTTTCCTGCAGTGTTGAGGGATCGGCGGTCGGGTGATCGGCCATGTAGGCGCGCTGGGCCTCATAAATTGCCTGCAGCGCCAATGCAGCATTGCGTCCTTTTTGCCAGCGTTGGAATTCGTCAATGGAGTAGGTTCCCAGCATGGCGAGACCAAGGATCAGGGCGATCACCAGGCTCAGCTCAATGAGGGTGAATCCCGCTGTTTGGCCGGCACGAGAGGGGTGCGTCATGGGCGGGTGAAATCAGGGGGTTTTGGGCTCGGCCAAGCGCAGACCCGAGCGGAGAATCCGCACCTCGCCATCCCTGACGATTGGCGGATTGCCAGCGCCTGGCGCGATCGCTGGGCTTGCAGTCGGCTGGGCGGCGGAGGGTCGTGGTGCGGACGATGCGGCGCGTCGAATGTCCAGAATCACTGCCTTTGCTGAGGAAGCACTCCCCGTGGAGGCTGCCGGAGCTGTGATGTTGGAGGGTGAAGCGGCGGGGCCGGCGGGGCTTGCCAAGCGGGGTTGCGGCCTGACTGGATTGGCGGCAGGGCGGTAATTCCCGCTGGGCTTGGGAAGGGGCCTGGGCACCAGGACGGGTTTGGCAGCCGTCTGGGCCAAGGCCACTGGAGGGCAGCACAGCAGGAGGCAGGGCAGGAAAGTCAGCAGTGGGTGCATCATGGTGGTCACATGTTGCCGGAGTTCATCATTCGCGGTCCCATCAGGAAGATTGGCAGCATTGCCCCGGCAAAGACAAGGCCAATGATGAATACCGCCAGTGCCAGTGTGATGAAATTGATGACCTGGGTAAAATCAGTCATGTAGGCCTGAGTGTCCTCCTCGTAGATCTCACGCAACAAGCGCAACTGATCGGTCAATGAGGCGGATTTCTCGCCAATGCCGATCATGTGCACCACCTGTGGATCCACCTGCGCGTGGCGATTCAGGGCCTCGGCGAAGGTGGTGCCACTGGCCTCGTAGGTTTTGCTGGCGGCAGCCAGCTCATCATACATCGGGGTGCCAGCCACCACGCGGGCGGACAATGCCGAGGACCGGGCAAGGCTGATGCCACTGCCATAGAGCATTTCCATCGTGCCCAGATAGGCGGATTGGCGCAGCCCCATCACCAGTTTGCGCAGCAGGGTCCATTTTTTCATCAGGAGCACCAACAGAAACTGCCTCAGCGAGGCACTGCGCCACAACCACAGCAGAAAGCCGACGAGAGCCGTGACAAAGATCGGCCAGGTGGCCTGCACCACATGACTGAAGGAAAAGATGATTTTGGAGAGTGGATCAGGCGCCTGACGCACACTCTTGAGGGTGTCCTCCACATTTTTCACCACACTGAGCTGGGACCAGATGAAGAGCACTATCTGGAAGGCGATGACCACGCAGGGGATGGTCAGTGCACTGCGCAGTTTGCTGCTGAAGGCAAGTTCGGTCTTGATGCGCGCGGCCATCGAGGCAAAGGCCGAGTGCAGTTGGGCGGCGTCCGCCCCGGCCTCAATCACCGTGATCACGGTGGGGTCGAGCTTGGTTTCACTGGCAAAGGCCTGGTGAATTGGCACACCGCTCTCCACCTTCTCGGCGATGTTGGTCAGCACACCTTTGAGTCTGGGGTTGCTGATGCCCTGCGCGTAGTAGGTGAGGGAGTCGGCAGTGCTGATGTTCGCCCTCAGCATTGAGGAGAGCCCGCGGAAGAGTTTGATCAGTTCCTTGGGTGGGATGGCACGCATCGCCTCGCCTGCGCTGCCTTGCACCTTGCCGCGCGCCTTGACCAAGGCCACTCCCCATCCCTCGCGCTTGGCCTGGGCTGAGGCCTGCGCTGCGTTGGCAGCCTGCACCTGAACCACCCGGGCCTGATCGGGTTTGGCCAGATTTCGCAGAGTGACATCAAACAACGGCATGGCTTGAGGCTGGCTTATTCGAGGTAGGTCAGGTCTAGGACACGACGCAGCGCGTCGAGGTCGGTCTTGCCCTCCGAGAGCATGCGCAGGCCATTGTCCCGCAGTGAGGGCAGGGCGGTTTCCTTGCGAATTTCGATTTCCAACTCATAGGGAGTCAATTCCCCTTTGGCCAGAGCGTCGCCGGTGCGCGGTGTGATCGGCAGAATCTCCAGCAGGGCTGCACGCCCAAGGTAGCCGCGCCCGCCGCACTCATTGCATCCTTCCTTGCGATGGATGAAGAGCTTTTTCTTTGCCCACTCCGGGCCAAGATTAAACAGGCGCATCTCGCGCTCGGGGATGCCCTCGCAGGTTTGTCTGCAGTTGTGGCAAAGCAATTTGACCAACCGTTGCGCGCAGGCAGCCTTGAGCGTTTGAGCGATTTTCCAGCGCTCAATGCCAAGCTGTTGGAAGCGCTCGATGATTTGTGAGGCGCGCGGAGTGTGAATGGTGGTAAGCACCTTGTGGCCCGTGATGGCCGCCTCAATGGCAAGCTCGGCAGACTCGCGGTCGCGCACCTCACCGATGAAGATCACATCGGGGTCTGAGCGCATGAAGCTGGAGATCATCGGCTTGAATTCCGAGGAGTCGCGCAGGTCGCAGTGGGTCACGCCAGGAATCTCGTCCTCGACCGGGTTCTCCAGCGTCAGGATGTTGTCCTCGGGCCGATTGAGCTCACGCAGCATCGCATTGAGCGTGGTGGATTTTCCCGACCCCGTGGGGCCGGACATCACAATGATGCCCGAGGGAACGGCGAGCGCCTTTTCCAACTCAAACAGAGTGACTTCATCGAAGGCCAGCGTGCCCATGCCCAGTCGGGGCTCCAGATGCGTCTTGTCGAGCAGGCGCATGGTGATGTGATAGCCTCGGTAGGAGCGGTGGCGTTCAAAGCGGATGCCCACCGAGCGTCCGTAGTAGCTGGCGGTGAAGCGCCCCGACATGCCCGGCCTCTTGCTGCGATCCTCGGGGGCCAGGCGCATCAGATTCAGCAGGAATGCATCGAGACGATCCTTGAGCTTGAGGGGAATTTCCACCTTGGGGCCAAGGTCGCCGTCCACGCGGAAGTAGTAGAAAAACTGTGCTTTCTCCGTCTTGATGTGGATGTCGGAGGCGTGGCGTTTGATCGCATCGGAGACCATGCTTGCCACCAGTTGAGCAATGGGCTCTTGGTGCGTGCGCGTCACATCGAAGTCGCTGACCTCATTGCCACTGTGCTCAATGTCCAGGGCCTCGAGTTCGGCCCTGCTGGGGCCGGTGGACTGGCTGGAGCGCTCGATGGTGGCGGAAATTTCAGAGGCCAGTGTAACCACCTTGAAGATTTCATGCTCGGCAAAGCGGGCGTTGCAGAATTCGTCGGCGCGGTAATCCCAGGGGTTGGCCACTGCCAGCAGGATCTGGTTGTCGGCACAGCGCAGTGGCGCAAACATGCCCTGCGAGAGCACGGAGGGATCGCAGCCGGCAAGCAGTTGTGGGTCGGCCAGCTCTTTGACCTGAGGCATGGCTGGCAGTCCGCTGGCGGCACCGATTGCCCCCAGCAGCTTGGTTTTGGAGACCTTTCGCAGCAGTGCTTCATCATCACCCTCGGCGCTGGCCGCGCGGTCCAGGGACCGCAGTTGCCGAACGATCTGGCGCTGGATGGTGTCGTTGAACTTGATGTCGTAGTTCATGCGGCACTCAGGGAGGACTGTCGTTCACAGAGGCGGGTCCAAACCTCGTGCTCGACAACAAAGGGAAACACAAAGGGCGGGCCTTCACCCTCCACGCGATTGTGCGCGTCAATCGCAAGCCATACGGTGGCCAACCTTGCGGCCACGGGGTTGTAGGCCACCAGATGCACAGTGGAACCGTCTTCGCTGGAGAGGCAGGCACAACGCAGCAGGGAAATCAGACGATTGCGCCCGGCGTCGCTGCGGCCCTGCTGCCATAGGCGCCCGGGCAGATCGCCGAAGCGCCAGCGCGGGGTGCGCTCAAAGACCAGCGGATGGATGGCGCGTTGCGCGCGCTGCAATTCATCCCGAAGCTCGGTGCCCGTTGAGGTGAGGGTGGGGGGTTGCCGGCGTTGGGAGTCGCGTGCCACCCAGACGAGGAAATCCTCTGGCGCCTCTTCCTCGCGGCATTGGTCAAGGTGTTGATGATAGGCGGCCAGAACGGCGGAGGCCACCGTGTCCTCCCAGTAGCCGCAGGCCATGAGTTGCCGCGCGCTCCAGCGTGCGATCTGGCCGCAGACCCCAATCATTTCAGGCCACGGCGCAAGAGCCGGAGGCATTGGCATGCTGATCCCGGTCACCTCGTCTGTCGGGTAGAGTGCGGCAAACTCGGCCGCCGTGGCATCCAGAGGGGTCACAGCCATGGAATCAGGAGCGCTTGAAAAGCCGCTGCAGGAGGTTTCGCTTGGGTGTTGTCGCCGCAGGTGTCGCGGGCGTTGAGGGACTGCCCTTAGGCGACAGAATACTGCCTTGGGGCAGGGTCATGCGCTGATCGGTCGGTGGCAGCAGGGGGTTGGGCACCATATCGGCATTCATGAGGTTGAGGCCTGCGGCGTTTTCCATCCGCTGGTTGAGGGCCTCGAGTTCGCCGGCTCCAGCCTCGTAAACCTTTGGCGTGATGATAAAGACCAGGCTCACCATTTCATTGCTGTCGTCCTCGTATCGAAACAGACGGCCAAGCAGAGGCAGTTTGCCCAGCACGGGCACTGAACTGCCTCCCTTGCGATCGTCGCGGCTGTAGAAGCCGCCCAGAATCAGGGAGCGGCCACTGGGGATGCGGCTGATGCCTTCGACTGTGGATTCACTGACGCGCGGGTAGCGGTTGCCACTGGCGCTGGCCACCAACTCCACGATGTTGGCCACGCGTGGGCGCAATTTCATTCGGATGGTGCCGTCAGGCATGATGGTTGGGGTCACCGTGAGAGTGACGCCGATTTCACGACTCTTGTCGGGTTGCAGCGCGGCGTCGGGGTCATCCTCATCCACCTTGTAGCGCACACGATCCGTGATTGAGGTGTTGCTCTGCGAGGCATTGGTCTGGGCGATGATGATGGGAAAACGGTCCACCAGTGAAATCACGCCTTGCTCATTGTCCTCGGTGATGATCGAGGGGCAGGATTCCTGACTGACCAGGCTGCTGCTGTTGAGGGCGCGCAGAATGGCATTGACCTCGAGGGGGCTAAAAACCATGCCCGCTCCGGTCACATATTCGCTGGCTGCCACCGCCGTGTCCTCAACCAGATTGCTCAGGGTGTTGCTTTGGTTGGAGGTGTTGCTGCCAGAGAAGCTGAGGCTGTCATTGTTGCCCGTGGTCGTGGTGGTGGTGACGGTGGTGCCCGCAGGATTGGTGACGGTCGTTTGCGTGGTGGAGTTCGTGTTGCCGAAGCCATTGCTGCGTGTGCTGCTGTTGCCCGTGGTCAAATCATTGCCCCTGCTGTTGGTGCTGTTGCTGCCCTTGGTCAGCGTGCTGCTCTCCGGGAGGTTGAAGAGCGTGTTGAGGTTCTGGCTGACGCTCAGGGGTAGGCCTTCTCCGAGGGTTTGCGTCCAGTCGATGCCCTTCTTGCTGCCGCTTTGCTGGCGCACGCGCAGGATGCGCACATTGATGACAATCTGCTGCCTTGGCTTGTCGAGTTCATCCAGCACCTTGGTGATGCGCTGCAGGCGGGCGGCATTGTCGGTGATCACCAAGACATTCGTTTTTTCCTCGAGGTCAATGCTGCCCGATGCCGGAGTGAGCATGGGCTTGATCATCAT
>JAURHS010000064.1 GCA_030833205.1 Prosthecobacter sp. | reverse complement strand
GATCCGGCCACGCCCACCGCCACTCCACAACCCGAACCTAAAAAAGCGGAAGCCAAGCCACTGCCCAAGCCCGCTGACAAGCCGATGAGTGATGCGGCCAAGCCCACCGCCACTCCACAACCCGAACCTAAAAAAGCGGAAGCCAAGCCACTGCCCAAGCCCGCTGACAAGCCCATGAGCGATGCGGCCAAGCCCAAGGCAGATGAGCCCCTGGTGGATGCCGCACTTCCCATTGAAAACTTTGAAGCCGTGCTCAAGCGCCCGGATCGGCAGGAAATTTTCAAACGCTGCATCACGGCACTCTCCGTGCTGCAACAACGCAGCGCCGTCCTGCTGCGGCCCATTATTGGGCAGTACCTGATCATCGTCACCGAACTGAGCGAAGGCAAGAACCGTGATGCGGCCAAGCGCCTTGGCGAGCTGCGCAAACAACTCAACCAAACCGCCGAGCAAAGCCGCGCCATTCGCGATCTGCTCGATGTGCACGAAGCCAACAGCAGCCCAGCGATGTCGGGCACCTTTGAGGATTACCTGCGTCTGCCACAGACCATTGAGCAGGAGTTGCCGCCGCGCAGCGATGCCATCTCGCGTTATCTCGATGCGCTGGATCGCGAGTTCAGCAAGCCCTGAAAGTTGCGCCCGCGCCGCGCTGTTGGTTTGCTTCCATGAATCCGATGCTGCGCGCCCTTCTGCCCCTTTGCTGCCTCTTGCTTGCCCACTGCGCGCAATCGCCGCTGGCCCCAGGCAGCAAGGCCCGCGACCACGGCAACATTGGCGCCGGTGAAGGCCCAGCCTGGAAGGATGGGCATCTCTACTTCACCGATGGCAAGCACATCAACCGCCTGCGCCCCGACGGCCGCACGGAGGTGTTTCGCCACAGCGTCTCCAATGGCCTGCTGTTTGACCGCGAGGGGCGTCTGGTGTCCTGCGACTACGGCCTGCGCCGCGTTACCCGCACTGAGAAGGACGGGCGCATCACCGTGCTGGCCAGTCATCATCAAGGCAAGCGCTTCAACAGCCCCAACGACCTTTGCATGGACCCTCAGGGCCGAATCTATTTCACCGACCCGCGCTATGGCCCGCGCGACAACATGGAAATCCTTGAAGGCGGCAAGGCCATTGAAGGCGTCTACCGCATCGAGGCTCCGGGCAAGACCACCCGCTTGAACCTGCCGGGCAGTGAGCGTCCCAACGGCATCGCCATCTCTGCCGACGGCCGTCATCTCTACATCGCCGACAACAACAACAACACCAGGGGCGGGTCGCGGCGGCTGCTGCGCTATGACCTCAACGCCGAAGGGCTCTGCGATGGCGGCAAACCCAAGGTGATCTTTGACTGGGGCGCAGGCCGCGGCCCTGACGGCATGAAGCTTGCCCACGGCCTGATCTTTGTCGCCGCCGGCGTCAATGAACGCAACCAGTGGGAACACAACGAATTCAAGGCCGGCTGCTACATTCTCAGCTTGCGCGGACGGCTGGTGGACTTTGTGCCCACCGCCCCGGACGAATCCTGCAACTGCGCCTTGGGCGGGCCGGATGGCAAAACCCTCTTCATCACCTCAGGCAATCACCTCTGGAGCATCGGACTGCGGCGCTGAGAACAGGGCGGGAGATTGGATTGCTCAGCGGCGACGACGCCAAGGGCGCATGACGCATTGACGGGCAGGGGAGCCCCGCGCATCCTCAGGGCGTATTCTTCACGCTCCACCCATGTCTGCACCCGCCATCGAAGTCGAGCAGCTCACCAAGGTCTTCAAGGCCGGACTGGGCAAGGCCGCCTTCATGGCCGTGCAGGACTTGAATTTACGCGTAGAACCCGGCGAGGTCTACGGCCTCATCGGCCCCAATGGCTGTGGCAAGTCCACCACCATGAAGGCCGTGCTCAATCTGGTGCAGCCCAGCGCCGGCCGCTGCCGGATCTTTGGTCGCCCCAGCACGGAGGTGGCCAGCCGCGAGCAGGTTGGCTTTTTGCCGGAGAACCCTTATTTTTACAAGCACCTCAGCGGCCTTGAGACCCTGCTGTTTTTCGGCAGGCTCTGCGGCATGAGCGGCACTGCCCTGCGCAGCCGTGCTGCGGAGTTGCTCGAGCTCACTGGCCTGCAAGACGCTGCCCACCGCCGCGTGGCCGGCTTCTCCAAAGGCATGCTGCAGCGCCTGGGTCTGGCGCAGGCCTTGTTGCATCGGCCGCGGCTGTTGATTTTGGATGAGCCCACCGCCGGCGTTGACCCCTTGGGCTCGCGCAACATCCGCGACCTCATCGTGGGCTTCAAGAAGGAAGGCATCACCGTGCTGGTGACCAGCCACCTGCTTGAACAAATGCAGGAGGTCTGCGACCGCATCGGCATCATGGCCCACGGCCGCATGGTCTGCGAAGGCAGGCTTGAAGACCTCATTGCCCTCAAGCAGGAAACTCAACTCCTGCTGGCGGAGGCCTCACCTCAGCTCCTCGATGAGATTCGCGCGCTCATCGCCCGCCACGCCCCGGCGCGTCTGCTTTCCTGTGGCCATCCCAGCACCTCGCTGGAGCAGCTTTTTTTATCCGTGGCCACGGACCGCCCAAGCACCCCGCAAGGCGGCAACTCCTGAAGCGATCGGCAACCATGGCACACCTCTCCCGCATCTGGACCCTGGCCTGCGCCACCTTCACTCAATTGCTGCGCATGCGCATCATGGCCTTTCTCGCCGTGTTCTGCGTCATTGTGGTGGCCGCAGGTCTGGGCTTTGCCATCATCAACCCGGAGCAACAACTCAAGCTGCTCAAGGATGTGGCCTTCGGCGCGCTGCAGGTCTTCAGCGTGGTGATGGGCATCTGCGCCACCGCGCTGCTGTTGCCGCGCGATCTTGAAGACCGCACGCTGTACACCGTGCTGGCCAAGCCTGTGCCTCGCCTCAATTACCTGCTGGGCAAGCTGCTTGGCGTGCTCATGACCATTGCCGTGGGCATGCTGGTGCTGGATCTGGCACTGAGCCTCATGCTGTACCTGCGGCAGAATCTCGTTTTCGCGCAGGCCGTGGCTGCGCTCAAGGCCGAGGGACAGGACAGCCCGCAGGCCGTCGCACAACTCCAGGCCATGGTGGCCCAACAGGGTCTGGGCTGGAATCTGCAGGCCGGCGTGCTGGTGATTTTTCTGAAAAGCAGCGTCATCACGGCGATGACCCTGATGATTTCCTGCATGGCCAGCAGCACCCTCTTCACCATGGTCATCGGCTTTCTGGCCACGCTCTGCGGCCACGGCCAGGAATTGATCCGCGAAACCTTCCTCAGCGGGCAGGGCGTTGCCCTGCGCCAAGTCTGGAAAACCCTGCTGGCCGTCATCACCCCAGACCTCACGCTCTTTGATGTCACCGACGCTGTGATCAACGGCCAGAGCCTTGGCATGCCCGCACTGCTGGGCATTGCCGGCATGAGCCTGCTCTATGTGCTGGGCTACGCCATGGCCTCGCATCTGCTCTTTGTGGAGAAGGAACTCTGAAGGCCGCCCAGCCCTCACGCCGCCATGGACACTCCTGCCGCCAAGCCCAACTCGCGCTTCACCGCAGCAACGCCCGGACGGGCCATGCTGCTTGCCCTTGCGGTGTTGCTGGGCGTCGGCGGCCTGAGCCAGCCCTTGGGCCAAGCACTGCGCCAACAATTGCAGCAACAAGCCCTGCTCAACCCGCCGGTGGACATGGGCCTGCGCGGCAATCTGGGGCAGATGGGTTTTGCCGCGGCCCTTGGCGGCCTGCGCTCGCTGGTGGCCAGCGTCACCTACCTGCAGGCCTACCGCGCCTGGGAACTCGTGGCCTGGGCCCGCGTGGACAGCCTCATGGCCCTGACCTGCACCCTGCAACCCAAGCACGCCAATTACTGGGACGAGGCCGCCTGGCACATGGCCTACAACGCCGCCTCACACTACCTCTACAACGAATCCATCGAGCCCTGGGTGCGCGGCAGACTCAGCGAGCAGTACAAGGCCCAAGGCGTGGCCATCCTGAAAACCGGTTTAAGCCACCTGCCCCAAAACGCCAAACTCTGGCACACCCTGGCTGAGATTTACCAGAACCGCACGCATGAGCCCAAGCTTGCCGCACAGGCTTGGCTGAAGGTGCGCGATCTCACCGGGCAGGCGCGCTACGCACGCTTCGCCGCCTATCAACTGGCGCAAAGCCAGGAGGCCAGCGACTGGAAGACCGCCTATGCCATGCTGCGGCAGGCCTACGCCAAGGCCGACCAACGCACGCCCTCGCTGATTGAAAACCTCAGGCAACTCGAGCAGCGCCTCAACATCCCCTATCCACAGCGCATCCCCGAGGCAGCGCCGACCTTGGAAAAGGACCCAGCGGAGTTCGGGCCCATTCGCTAAACTGCTGGCCCGCGGCCTGCCAGCATCAGATCGCCCATCAACCCAGGGCCGCAGCCGCCTTGGCCTGCTGCAAGTCAACTCAGGGTCAACAGCGCAGCAACAAGAAGGCCGCGTTCCTCGCCGGAAACGCGGCCTCTGGCTTTGGGCTCTGCGCGCGCACTCAAGTGCGATGCGCCAACCCCCTTATTGAATCTCCAGGCAAACTCCCTGCTCCGTGCTGCGTGCAAAGAGATGGTTGTAGGCCAGCACGGGATAACTCCAGACCTTGCCCTTGAGCACATCCTCGCGCTTGAGTTCACGGTAGGCCTCTGACGAGGCCTCCACGATGACCAGCTCGCCCTTGTCGCTGAGGGCCACGATTTGGTCGCCGCTCAAGATGACTTGGCCGGGGCCAAAGCCCTCTTCCTTCCAGACATCCTTGCCCGTGCGAATGTCCACGCAGGCCAGAGGGCCCTTGCCATACTCCTTGAAGCTGAACATGCCGTAGAGGTAGCCGTCCTTGACCACAGGCGTGCTCCAATGATTGAAGCACTCGTTCTCGCGGCGCCACAGCGCCTCAGCGCTCAGCGCGCTGCCCTTCTTGGCGATCTTGAAGGCCCCTGCGCCCACCCCATAACCCGCCGAGCAATACACAATGTCCTCAAACACCACCGGGCTTGCCGCCGTGGACACCTTGAAGGGAAACTCCGCGCGCCAGAGCACCTCACCGTTTTGTGGCACCACGCCCACCAGCCCCTTTTGAGTGAAGAAGATGGCCTGATGCACGCCATGGATGTCCGCCAAAATGGGCGTGGCATGGGTCATCTTGTCGTCCTCGCCCTTCCACAACACCTTGCCGCTGTCCTTGTCCAAACCCAGCAAGGCCTGGCCGGAACCCCCGCCACAAAGCATGAGCACCTGCCCATCAATGAGGGGCGAGGCGGCATTCTGCCACTTGATCTGCACCCCGGCGTTTTCCTTCATGACATCGCGCTTCCACTGCGGCTTGCCGCTGATGGCATCAAAGCAGAACACGCCCAGATTGGCGTCAATGGCATAAACCTTGCCGCCATGCACCACAGGCGTGGAGCGCGGACCGTCACCACCCTTGTTGTCCGGCGTGCCGGCGTCGCCACCGCCGTCGTACTTCGAAATCAAGGTCAGGGGCTGCTGCCAGAGTTTGCGGCCGCTCTTGGCCTCAAGGCAGACGAGCACTTCGCCGACATTGCCGTCTGTCTCACCCGTGATGATGGTGTAGGCATTGGCACCGGCCACTGCAAAACTGCTGAAGCCCGAGGGCGTCTCCACATCCCAAAGCTTGCGCACCTTCGCGCGCTTCCAATCTCCGACCTTCAGCGCCGGCGCATGGCCATTATGCTGCGGGCCACGGAATTCACCCCACTCAGCGGCGGGGCTTTGAGCAAGAAGCGGCGCAGCAGCAGCAAGCGCCAAGGCGGGAATCAGGGAGCGGGGGTTCATGAGGGCAGGGGGTTGAGTTGAAGGGAAGGTCCGAGGGATGGAAACGATTGCAGGCAAGGCAACCAAGAAGCGCCAGCAACGCAGACCCAGCGCAGCCCCAAGGGACCGTCCAAGCCAACGGCGAAGCGGCGCGCAGTCTTGCCCAAGGAACGCCCGGCGGCAATCAAATCCTCGGCCCCGCCGTAAGCCCTGGCTCAACGGGCACGGGGATTGGGCAGATGGTAGAAGCGGCCGTCCTCGGCACCGATGAGCAGGTCCTCAATGCCATTGCCATCAAAGTCCACGGCCGTGGGGCTGGTGTCATGCCCCTCGATGTTGCGGGTGGACACATTGCCCTTGTCCTCAAAAACAATCCGGCCATCGCGCTCGCCGCTCTGCCGCCAGAAGCGCGCGTTTTGGCCGTTGAGCAACAGGTCCAACTTGCCGTCACCATCCCAATCCATGAGGCAGAACTTCCGACGCCCACTCTTGCCCGCCGCCCCGGCATTGAGCTGCAGCGGCTTGCCCTTGTCATCAACAAAGATGCGACGCGGCGGCAGCAGCACTGCAGCGGGCTTGGCACTGCGCTCGAAGTAGGCCAGGTAACCTTCCGCATCGAGCATGATCAGGTCCATGCGCCCATCGCGGTTCCAGTCCACGGCAAAAGGCGTGGTGCGCCACTGGGTCAGCAACTCACGGCCCTGCGCCTTGGCAAAACCCCAGGCCAAACGCGGCGGCTCGCCCTGCCAGAGCACCTCCAGCGGCTGCGCGGCGGCAAGCCGTGGCGCCTTGGCACTGCCGATGTTCTCGAGCCACTGCACCCGGCCCAAAATGCTGTTGAAGACAATGTCCAAATCGCCATCGCCATCCCAATCCGCAACGCTCTGCGTGGTGTAGCCCCACTTCGCCTCCGCCGGACCCTGAATGCTGCCATTGGGCCCCGCCATGATTTGCACCTCGCGCCCTGCGGCCTGCAAACGCCGCACCGGCGCCCAACGCGGTTGAGCCACCCCAGGACCACTGAGGTTCTCAAACCAGCCCATCCAACCGGCCGTATTGCCCGAGAGCAGATCCGTATCGCCATCACCATCCCAATCACAGGCCACGGGAGTGACCAGCGCACCAAACTGCAGATCATCGCCCTGTTGCCTGAAATAAGCCGGGGCCTCAAACAGCGGACTGTGCCCCGCGTCCATGCGCCCGGTGTTGCGCAGCAGCGCCACGCGGCCGTCCTCATCGCCGCAGATCAGGTCCTTGTCCCCATCGCGGTCCCAATCGAAGGCCACGGGCACAATCATCTCCAGAGCCATGCGCAGCTCCGTCCCATCGGGCTGATGCAGGCGACGACCGCTGCTGTAACGCGGCGCTGTGGCGCTGCCGAGATTTTCAAAATAGGTGAAGCCATCGAGGAACTCGCCACAAAGCAGATCCAAATCCCCATCGCCATCGAAGTCCTCAAAGTTCGGCGAGGGACAACCATAAGTGTCCACCGGCAACACGCGCTGCGGCTCACCGCTCCAATCCGGCTGCTCCTCGCTGCCCTGATTGAGAAACACAAACACCAGTCCGTGCAGCGGACCATTGAGCCAACGGCCCTCTGCATCCCAGGCATCATCCCAGCCATACTCGCTCCAGTCCTCGATGCCGACCACCAAATCGCGACGCCCATCACCATTGTAATCGGCAAGGCGCCACTGGTGATGACGCAAGCCAGGCCCCTTGCGCTGCTTGCCCATCAAACGATACCACTTCACCGCCGGCGCCTTGATCGCGCGGGCCTCAGCCAGGCCCTGCGTGGGCACCTGAAGATACTCAAAGCCAGGACTCAGCACCCGCATCCTGCCAGCGGCATCATAACTTGGCATCACATAAGTCTTGGTCGGACCCAGGCGCTTGGCAGGCGCAAACACGGGCATCAACACCTTGGGCCCCTCCTTGTTTTCAAACCAATACACCCCGTTGTAAGGCTTGTCCGGGCAGGACACCACCAAATCAAAATCCCCGTCGCCATCCGCATCACAGGGAAGGGGCCAGGCCCAGAGCCCAACCTCCAAATCCACCACCGCATCTGATCGGCCATACTTCATCGGCTGCAAGGCCTCACCCGCCAGAGCAGCCGCCGCGTCGCTCATGGCCGCAGGAGCCGCCGCAACGCAGCGCAGCGCGGACAGCCCAAGCAGCAGCAACGGCAGACGCCAAGTGCGGCACAGCGAGTTGATCAGGGCAACCGAACCCAGCGAAAGGCAGGCAGAATGAACCATGCCACCCTTTCAAGACCCAATCCTCCCGCCCTGCAAGCCGACAATCGGCCCCGCAGCCCAAAAACGAGCCAGTGGTCCCAACCAAGACTGAGCCAGCCCCTGATTGGCGCCCCGCCTCGGTCATTGCGGCAAGGAGTTCATTGTGCAAGGCACGGTGATGGCGGCTTGGCGCTTGCCAACGGGGCCGGACAGGCAGCAAGCTGCGCAGGTGATGACCTCAAAGGAAAAAGGCAACCTGTTGTTGGAGCTGGCGCGCCTGCATGAAGTGGGCCTGCCTTCCATCAAGGCCATCGAGGTGCTGCGTGGCCACGCCATCAGTCGGAGCTGGCAGGAGTTTTTATCCACCACCTCAGCTGGCCTGCAGGAAGGCCTGCCGCTGCCTGATGCCATGGCCCAAGGCCGAGGGCTCGATGCCTTGGATCTGGCATTGATCCGCGCCGGGAGCCAAAGCGGAAGGCTCGAGCAGGCACTGCGACATCTGGCGGATCACCACCAACAACAGGACCGCGCGCGCGCTGCCCTGCGCGCGGCCTTGCCCTACCCGCTGCTCCTGCTGCACTTGGGTTTGCTGCTGCCGCAGCTCGGTCCAATCCTGGCGGGCAGCCAAAACTCGGCGGGGCTGTTCTTCTCCCTTCTTGGCCTTTGGCTGACCATCGGGGGGGTGGGCTTGGCTTGGCGCTGGCTAAGCACACGCGCGGAACTGCAAGCCAGGCTGGATGCGGCTTTGGGGCGAGTGCCCTTGTTGGGCCCCGCACGGCGCCATGGCCAACTCGCCGTCTTTTGCCAAACCCTAGCGCTGGGAGTGGCAGGCGGCCTGCCTTGGCATGGCCTGCTGCAGCTGCTGGCCGAGGGCGGGGTGGGCGGCCACTTGCGCCAAGCCGCGACGCAGGCCAGGGAGGGCCTTGCGGCCGGCCTGCCCTTGGCAGAGGCTCTGGATCACCCGGCCTTGCCGCCTGAAATGCGGCTGAGCCTGCAGACCGCGGAGATCACTGGCCGACTCGATGAATCCTTGGCCGAGCTGGCGCAACAGCAACGCGAGGCCCATGAACGGGCCCTGCAATGGGCCGCCCGCGGCCTGGCCTGGGCGGCCTATGGCATCTCCGCGCTCACCGTGTTGGTGCAAATCACGCGCATGGCCCGAACTTGGCTTGACCCGCTTAGGTCCCTGATGCCCTGATGCCTGAGTCGGCTTGCCCTTTGGCTGGATTCCCCGAAAAAAGGGCTGGACTCACTCCCATTCCCCGCTAACTGTTCTACTGAACAACACACACCACGACCCCATGGCCAAGTCTCCTTCCTCCGCCTCCGCCGAACCCAACAACAATAAATTGATCGAGGCGCGCGCCCGCAATTTGGACATGGCCATTCAGCAAATCCAGAAGGACTTCGGCGAGGGCGCCATCCTCAAGATGGGCGCAGATCACAAGGCCGAGGTCAGTGTGATTCCCACGGGCAATCTGCTCATTGATCAGGCCTTGGGCGTGGGTGGTTTTGCCCGCGGCCGTATCGTCGAGATCTACGGGCCTGAGTCCTCGGGTAAAACCACTTTGACCCTCACGGCCATCGCGCAGGCCCAGCGCGCCGGCGGCCTGGCTGCCTTCATTGATGTGGAGCACGCCCTGGACCCCACCTACGCGCGCCGCCTCGGCGTGAAGATGGACGAGTTGCTTGTCTCCCAGCCCAGCAGCGGTGAAGAAGCCCTGCGCATCTGCGAGACCCTTGTGCGAAGCAATGCGCTGGACGTGATCGTCATTGACTCCGTCGCCGCTCTGGTCACGCGCCAGGAACTCGAAGGCGAGATCGGCGACAGCACCGTGGGCGCTCAAGCCCGCCTGATGAGCGCCGCACTGCGCAAGCTCACCGCCATCATCAGCAAGGCGCGCACCACCTGCATCTTCACCAACCAGATCCGCGAGAAGATCGGCGTGATGTTTGGCAACCCGGAAACCACCCCTGGCGGCAAGGCCCTGAAGTTCTACAGCAGCGTGCGCGTGGACATCCGCCGCATCGGCGCCATCAAGGGCAGCGACGGCACCGTGCTGGGCAACCGCACCAAGATCAAGGTGGTGAAGAACAAGCTGGCACCTCCCTACACCGAGGCCGAGTTCGACATCATGTACAACGAAGGCATCTCCAATGTCGGCTCGATGCTGGATCTGGCCATGGAGTACGACATCCTGCAGAAGCGCGGATCCTGGATCAGCTACAAGGGCACTCAATTGGCACAGGGCCGCGACGCCGCCAAGGACACCCTCAAGGGCGACGCCACGCTTTACGCTGAGATCGAAGAGGCCGTGAAGCAGAAGCTGCGCGAAAAGGGCATGCCTGCCGGAGGCGTTGAAGCCGCGCCTGCCGCCGCAGCAGAGTAAATGTTGCGCGCTGAGTGCTGGCCGCCTTCGCGGTACAGGCTTGGCGCCCTGACCCGCCGTGCTCAGGGTGCTGCCAAGGCCTTGAGCAGGGTGTTGGTGTTGACCTCCAACAACTGCAAAAAGGTTGGCGCCTCGCCTTGGGCATCGGTGAGCGAATCCACATGCAGCAGGCCACCAAAGCGGCAGCCGGTTTCCCTCGCGATTTGGCGCATGGGCTTGTCGCTGAGGGTGGTCTCAGAGAACAGGACCTCGATCTTCTCGCGGCGAATGCCGTCAACCACGGCGCGCATTTGCTGCGGGGTGCCCTCGCGCTCGGCGTTCACTGGCCAGAGGTACAACTCGCGTAGGCCATAGTCACGGGCCAGGTAGGAGAAAGCCCCCTCACAAGTCACCAGCCAGCGCCGTTGCGGCGGCAACTGTGCCACGCGCTGGCGCAGGCGTGCGTCGAGCTGACTGAGCTTTTCACCATAGGCCTTGGCGTTGGCGGCAAAGGCAGCGGCGTGCTGCGGCGCCAACCGCGCAAAGGCCGCCTCAATGTTGCGCACATAAACAAGCGCGTTGGCCGCTGACATCCAGGCGTGGGGATTGGCCTTGCCCGAGTAAGGACCTGCCGCAATCGGCATCGGCGCAATGCCCTGGCTGAGGACCGCCACAGGCACGGTTTTGAGTCTGGTGTAAAAGCGCTCAAACCAGCGCTCCAAACCCAGGCCATTCCAAAGGATAAGATCCGCCTTGGAGGCGCGCACCAAATCCATGGGCGTGGGTTCGTAGTCGTGAATCTCTGCGCCTGGCTTGGTGATGCTGTGCACCTCGAGGAGGTCGCCTGCGACCGCGCGGGCCATGTCCGCCAAAATGGTGAAGGTTGTGACCACCACCTTCTTGCCGTCCTGTAAGCCTCGCGCTGCGGTTTCATCGCGGCGCCCACAAGCGCACAAAACACAGAGCAGCACGAGCAGTGAACCCACGAGACGAAGGAAACGCATGGTTCACGAAATCGCCCAGCTGGCCGGGTCGTCAATGCTTCATTTCAATCAGCCCAAGCCGAAGCCAGGCTAAAAATCCTGGGCCTGCGCCTGCCCATGGGCCACTTGTCCGCTGCGCACGATGCAGCCTTGGAGCCTTGCCCCGGCGGCGACGCGCGCACCCGGCCACAGCAGACAATCGCTGAGGCTGGCGCCGCTCTCCACCACGCTGCCAGGACCCAAAACATTGAGGCCCTGCAGGCTTGCGCCTTTCTCGACGAAGGCTTGTGGATGAATGGCTGGCAGTCGGTTAAGGCCCAAGGCCAGGCCTTGGGCGTGGGCCGCAAGATAAGCCTCGCGGCTGCCCAAGTCCCACCACTGCCCCTCATCAATGAGCACGCCGCCCACCGGCGCTCCCTGGCGCATCATCTCCAAAAACACCTCCACCACACTCTGCGGGCGGCCAGGCTCGATCCACTCGTGAATCTGCGGCGAGCAGGCGTAGATGCCAGTGAAAAGATATTGCGGCAAGGCAGCACCAAGGCCCAAACGATTGCGGATGTCGCGCACTCTGCCGCTGGCCTGATCCCAGGCCACATGCAGGGCAGGGCCACGGCTGCGCAGGGCCATGGTGACGAGATTGCCGCGCTGTTGATGCGCTTGAATGAGAGGCTCCAGTGGCAGCGTGGCGAGCACATCGCCGTTGTAGACAACAAAGGACTCATCGCCGAGCCAATCGCGCACATTGGCGATGCCGCCGGCAGTCTCCAAGCGCAGGGGCTCATGACGGAAGCTCAGCGGCATGTCGCCGCAACGCTGCTGGGGGAAGGCCTGCGCAAAGGCCTCGGGCAGGTGATGGGTGTTGACGATGGCCTCGCGCAGCCCACTGCCGCGCAGATGGTCGAAGGCGCGGGCGATCAGCGGCTCATGAAAAAACGGAATCAGCGGCTTGGGCAGTTGCAGGGTCAGCGGGCGAAGCCGCTCGCCAAGGCCGGCGCCCAACACGAAGGCCTTGCGGATGAATGCGTCTGCCATGGAAGCGCAGGGAACTCAAATGCCGGTGATCTCGCCCTCTGGGGAGACATCCACGCGCCAGGCCGCTGGCTCCTTGGGAAGGGCCGGCATGCGCATCATGTTGCCGCAAAGCGCCACCAGGAAGCCCGCGCCATTGGCCAGCTCAAAGTCACGCACGGTGACTCGGAAACCAGTGGGCCTGCCCAGGCGCGTGCCGTCATCAGAGAGCGAGTTTTGCGTCTTGGCCATGCACAGGGGCAGGTTGCCCAGACCTGCGCGCTCAAAGAGCGCAAAGCGCTGCTGGGCCTCAGGCGTGATGTCCACACCATCGGCGCCATAAATCTGCGTGGCCACGGCTTCCAGGCGCTGGGCCAGGGGCTGCGTGGGCTCATAGAGCATGGGCAGCGGACGATCCGCAGATTGCTGGGACAGCACCTCGAGCACCTGCTCGCCAAGCTCGATGGCGCCAGCACCACCCTGACCAAAGACATCGGCCACGGCGCAACGCAGACCCGCAGCGCGGCAGTACTGCCGAACCACGGCCAACTCGTCCTCGTGGTCCTGGGCGAATCGGTTGATGGCCACCACCACCGGACGACCGAAGGCCTGCGCGCTTTGCACATGGGCCTGCAGATTTTCCATGCCGCGTTGCAGCGCATCAACATCGGGTTTGGCCAGATCCGCAAGCGCCACGCCGCCGTGCATCTTGAGCGCGCGCACGGTGGCCACCAGCACAATGGCATCAGGCTTGAGTCCGCTCTGACGGCATTTGATGTGCATGAATTTCTCGCCGCCAAGGTCGAAGGCAAAACCAGCCTCGGTGACGACTTCATCGGCATGGGCCAGCGCCATTTGCGTGGCCAACACGCTGTTGCAGCCATGGGCGATGTTGGCGAAGGGGCCGCCATGCAGAAAGGCAGGCACGCCCTCCACGGATTGCACCAAGTTGGGCTGCAGGGCGTCACGCAGCAAAGCCAGCATGGCGCCAACCACCTTGGAGTCGCGGGCATACACCGGTTCGCCCTCAGGGGTGAATCCGGTGACGATGCGCTCCAGGCGGGCTCGCAAATCCGCCAGCGACTGCGAGAGGCAAAGGATGGCCATCACCTCGGAGGCCGCGGTGATGTCAAAGCCGGTGGCCCGTTGCGTGGGCGCGCCTGAACTGGTTTGAATGCGGCGCAGCGCGCGGTCATTGCAATCCATCACCCGCTTCCACAGCAGGCCCTCGGGCTTGAGGCTGCTCTGGCCCTGCACGAGTTGATTGTCCAGCACGGCAGAGAGCAGATTGTGCGCGCTGGTGATGGCGTGGAAGTCGCCGGTGAAATGCAGGTTGATGGACTGCGAGGGTTGCACCGTGCTTTTGCCGCCGCCGGTGGCTCCGCCCTTGCGGCCAAAGACCGGACCCATCGAAGGTTGGCGCAGGGCCAAAGCGGCGCGTCGTCCCAAGCGGGCCAGGCCCTGGGCCAATCCGATGGACACTGTGGTCTTGCCCTCGCCTGCAGGGGTGGGCGTGATGGCAGAGACCAGAATGAGCCGGCCCTTGGTCTTGGGCTCCTCCAGTGCCTTGAGGCTGACCTTGGCCTTGTCGTTGCCATGGGCCTGCAAATGCTGCGGGGCGAGGTGCAGCGAGCGCGCAAGGGAAGCGATGTCTTGGAGCATGGGAACGGGGCGATCTCGACTGATCGCGGATTCATCATGGCGTGGGGCCCGAACTTGAAAAGGCCGAATTTCCCGGCGCCGATCCCGGCAGGGCGGCGGCGGGCAAGCAATCGCAGTGGACAAAAGGCCTGCGCCTTGAACAATGCCCCCTGCGCCAACCCGCGCCTCCAACCCTCCCCAGCCATGCGTCCCCTTGCCCTCCTCCTGAGTCTGCTGCCCGCCCTTGCCCTGGCCGATGGCCCCAAGGACAACATCGCCAGCGCCGTGCGCCCGATTCCCCCGCCCGGGGTGCAGGTGCCCAAGGCTGAGGCTGACAAACTTGATGCCGCCCTCAAGGGACTGCGCGCGGCAATTGACGAGGCCGCCAAGGCCCAGGCCAAGAACCCCATGCTGGCGGATCTGCTGCCCGATGTGGAGATTTACCACAAGGCCGTGGATTGGGCCCTGCGCTATGGCGAATTCCACAAGGCCGCAGAGATCAAAAGCGCCCATGAGCAGATCGCCGAGGGCCTGGCCCGCGCGGCGGAACTCAAGGTCGGCAAGCATTCCTGGACCTCCAGGAAGGGCCTCGTGCTGCGCGCTTACCGCTCGCGCATTGACGGCAGTGTGCAGCCCTATGGCATGGTGATCCCCGAGTCCTACAGCGGCGCCCCCAGCCGCTTGGACTTCTGGTGCCATGGCCGTGGCGAGACCTTGAGTGAACTGGCTTTCGTGGAGCAGCGCAGCAAGCAGGTGGGCAACATCGCCCCGGCAAACACGCTGGTGCTGCATCCCTACGGCCGCTACTGCTGCGCCAATAAGTTCGCCGGTGAGGTCGATCTGTTCGAGGCTTTGGAACACGCGCAGAAGTTTTATGCCATTGACCCAAACCGCTTGGTGATCCGCGGCTTCAGCATGGGAGGCGCAGCGGCCTGGCAGTTCGCCGTCAATCACGCGCAGCGCTGGTGCGCCGCCAACCCTGGCGCCGGTTTCGCCGAGACTCCGGAGTTCCTCAAGGTCTTCCAAAGCGAGGATGTCTCAAGCATCCCCGATTACCAAAAGAAGCTGTGGCATTGGTACAACGCCACGGACAGCGCACTGAACCTCTTCCATGTGCCCACCGTGGCCTACAGCGGCGAAGTCGACAAACAGAAGCAGGCCGCCGACATCATGGAGCAGTACCTGCGCATGGAGAACATCGAGCTGACCCACATCATTGGCCCGCAGACCGCGCATAAGATTCATCCCGAGTCGCTCGTGGAGATTGAAAAGCGCCTCGCCGCCATCACCGCGCTTGGTGCCGAGTCCACGCCGCGCGAGGTGCACTTCAGCACTTGGTTCCTGCGCTACCACCGCATGCACTGGCTCGTGGTGGATGAATTGCGTGAGCACTGGCAGCGCACGCGCGTGCACGCCAAACTCACCGGCAAGGGCGTGGAGATCCGCACCCAGAATGTGGCGGCGCTGAGCATTGACATGCCTGCCGGTCACTGCCCGCTGAGCGTGCGCGAGAAGCCCAGCATCACCATTGACGGCAGCACGCTGGAAGTCGTGCGACCCAAGACCGATCGCTCCTGGAGCGTGCACCTGCGCCTCAAGGATGGCGTCTGGACTCAAACCCTTGAGGCCCATGCCAAGGACAGCCTGGTCAAGCGCCACGGTCTCAGCGGCCCGATTGACGATGCCTTCATGGACCGCTTCCTGATGGTCCGCCCCAGCGGCAAACCCTTGAACGAGGCCCTTGGTCGCTGGTGCCAGAGCGAAATGGATCGCGCCGGCCGCGAATGGCGCCGCCAGTTCCGAGGCGATGCGCCCATCAAGGACGACAAGGCAGTCAGCGCCGAGGACATCGCCAACTCCAATCTGGTGCTCTGGGGCGATCCACAGTCCAACGCCGTGCTGGCGCGCCTGATCAAGCAGTTGCCCATCGGCTGGGACGCCAAGGCCCTGCAGGTCAACGGCCGCAGCCATGACGCCGCGATGCATGCCCCGGTGCTCATCTACCCCAACCCTCTCAACCCCTCGCGCTACATCGTCATCAACAGCAGCTTCACCTACCGCGAGTACGACTACCTCAACAACGCACGCCAAATTCCCAAGCTGCCGGACTGGGCGGTCATTGGACTGTCCAAGGCCCCCGACGCCATCAGCCCGGGAGCCATCGTGGACGCCGGCTTCTTCAACGAGCAATGGCAGCCCAAGGGCGGCCATTGATCCAAGCTCGCACAGGCAGGTGCGATGAGCGTCAGCCTTGAGCCCGAGCCTTACTTCGCCTCGGGCTTGAGGCGGTCCTTCTTGGCAAGTTTTTCGCGGAACTTGGCCACCTTGGGGCCCACCACAACGCGGCAGTAACCGGCCTGCGGATTGTTGGCGAAGTAATCCTGATGATAGTCCTCGGCGGGATAGAACTTCTTCAGCGGCACGATCTCCGTGACGATTGGCGAGCTGAATTCCTTGGCCGCCTCAGCACGCGAGGCCTCAGCGGCAAGGCGCTGGGCCTCATTGCTGAACATGATGGTGCTGCGGTACTGCGTGCCTTCGTCTGCGCCCTGGCGGTTGAGCGTGGTCGGGTCGTGGGCGATCCAGAAGTAATCCACCAGATCGCGGTAAGTGATCACCTTGGGATCAAACTCCACAAGAATGACCTCAGCATGGCCGGTGTCGCCATTGCAGACCTGCTTGTAGGTGGGGTTGTCCACCTGACCGCCGGCATAACCACTGACGACCTTGGAGACGCCCTTGAGCATTTTGTACTGGGCCTCGGTGCACCAGAAGCAGCCGCCACCGAACACGGCGGTTTGTTTTTCAGCGGAGGCGGCAGGCTCGGCGGCCTGGGCAAGGGAGAGGCTCATGGCAAGAAGGCAGGTGAGAAACGATTTCATGACGGGCTTGGATGGTGACAATGACAGCAATGCTGTCTTCTTCAACGCCGCAGGCGGGCGGCTTTTGCAGCGCGGGCAACTTCAGCTTGCCTCCAGGCCCCACCCCTGCCCTAGACTTGGGCCATGTTGCACGCCTCGGGCCTGAGCCTTGAAATTGACGCCCCAAACGGCTCTGCGGAGTCGAGTTTGTTTCTGTTGCGAGACCTGCACTTTGAAGTGCCCGCCGGCCATCTCATGGCCATTGTTGGGCCCTCAGGCTGCGGCAAATCCACGCTGCTGAAGGTCATCGCAGGCATCACCGAACAAACCGAGGGCAAGCTGTGCTGGGAGGGCCGGGACCTCAAGGACGAGGAAGATCTGCACCCCGGTGAATTGGGCTATGTGCCGCAGTTCAGCATCGCCCATGATGAGTTGACCGTTGAGGAGTGCGTGGCCAACAGCATGGCTCTGCGCACCTGCCTGGAGGATGAGGAGTTTGAAAGCCGCCTGCAGCGCGTGCTCGAGACCACCGGCCTGACCAGCCTTGCCGACCGCCGGGTCAAGGTGCTCTCCGGCGGCCAAAAGCGCCGCCTGGGGCTGGCACTTGAGTTGGTCACCAATCCCTGCCTGCTGCTTTGTGATGAGGTCACCAGCGGGCTGGACCCCAAGTCCGAGGGCGAGATCACAGAATTGCTGGCCCATCTGGCCCGCGAGAACCCCAGGCGCATCGTGATCAATGTGACGCACAGCCTTGCCAACCTCAGCGCCTTTGACAGCGTGATGGTGATGAGCCGGGGCCATCTCGTGTATTTCGGGCCGCCGAAGATGATGGCGCATTATTTTTCCGTGGACCACCCCGAGGAGGTTTATCGCAGACTCTCACAACGGCAGCCGGAGGAATGGGCCAAGTCCTGGGAAAAAAACCGTGAGCACTACCATGGCCTCCTGCGCGAGGCCGCCCCCAAGCAGGAGCTGCATCCTGATTACGCCCCCACTCAGGAACCTGATCTGCTGCCCAGCCTGTGGAGTCAGGTGCAGACGCTGCTGCAACGCCGCTGGACGATCTTTCGCCGCGATCGCGGGCAGGTGCTGCTGCATCTGGCCATGCTTTTCGGCTTTCCGCTTCTGGTGGTCATCTTTGCCCTCGACGGCATCAAACCCCTGCGACAGCTCGACCCGCGGCCCGACAGCAATCTCATCGTGGAAATGCAGCGCCAGAGCCAGCACCTGCTCGAGCAACTCAACACCGGAGGGCTGGTCAGCGGACTGATCATGCTGCAGGTCGTGCTGGTCACCCTGATGGCCAGCAACAACGCCGCACGCGAGATTGCCTCCGAGCGCCTGATTCTGGAGCGGGAAAAACTTGGCGGCCTCAGTCCGGGCGCCTACCTGCTGAGCAAGATTCTGTTCCTGGGCGTCTTTGTGCTGGCACAAAGTTTGTGGATGGGGATTTTCACGGACATGATCACTGGCGGCCTGCCAGGCAATTTATTCCTCAAGCTGGGGCTGCTGATCTTGGTCTCCGCTGCCATGACCGCTGTCTGTCTGGGCATCAGCGCCTGGTGCCGCAGCCCGGAGAAGGCCACCATCCTCTCGATCTACCTGGTGGGCTTTCAGTTGCCGCTCTCCGGCGCGATCCTCACCCTGCCAACCTGGCTGCAGGGCCCCATCAATCCCTGCATCGCCGCCTTCTGGGCCTGGTCCGGCAGCCTGCGCAGCATGGGCGACACTGCCTTTTATGATGCGGTGAAGAAAGTCACCCAATCGCCGCTGGTCACCCCGCAACTCGCGGCCTTTGTGTTGCTGGCGCACCTGCTGATCGGTCTCGGCCTCGCCTACAGCGGCAGCCGCAACAGCCAGTGGGAGTGATCAACCCGGCTGATTGCGCATGCTCTGGGCCACCTGCACAAAAAACGCACGCAGGGTCAGGACCGCTTCAGCAGGCAGGGCGCACTGCGCCATGGCTTCGTCCATCAACTGGACCCAGCGCTGCGCTTCCGCCTGGCCTATGGCAAAGGGCATGTGGCGCATGCGCAGACGGGGGTGACCACGCTTCACAAGGTAGGCCTGACTGCCGCCAAGGCGATAGACCAAAAAATCTGCGAGGCGCTCCTGCGCGCCCTGCCAATCCTGCTGCGGATACATGGGGCCAATGAGATCATCGTGGCGCACCCGCTGGTAAAAGGCGGCCACCAAATCGCGCAGGGTCTGCTCACCGAGCAGGGAATGCAGTTGCTCCAAGGGCAGCATGATCAGATTCCCAAACTCAGGAAGCGCCCAAACGCAAGGCCAGCCATTGGCTGCCGTCACGCAGCAGCAGCACGCCATTGCCGTAGGCCGCGTGACTGCGATGCCCAGCGCGGCAGACCTGCAGCTTGCCCAACTTGCGCGTGGCCTCGCCGGCAACTTCAAGCAGCCACAGCTCTCCCTGCTCAGTGAGCACAAGCGCGCGATTGCCAGAGGCCAGCAAGGTGCCGCCAGGCACGCCGTCCTCGTCCTCCCAGAGCAATTCGCCCTTGTTCATGTCCACGCAACGCAGTTTGGCGCGGCCGCTTTCCTGTCTGCCATGGAAACCCAGGGCCCAGTCGCCGATGATCAGCGGCGTGGAATAGTGACAGTCCAGCAAACCCTCACGCTGCCAGAGCAGATCAAAGCCGCCTTCACGCGGCTTGAGCAGGTGGGCGCCAACGCCGTAACCTGCACTGATCAACCAGCCCCGATCTGACCAAGGCTGCGGTGTCGCGGCATTGACCGAAGCGTCCATGCTGCTGCGCAGGCGCTGAGAGGCCAACACGCGACCGCTTTTGGCCTCCAGCCACCACAGCGAGTTGCGCATCCAACAAAGCAGTCGTCCATCGCCTGCATCCATCGGTGAGGCGTAACCGGCCTCGTCCTCCACGCCCTGCCACAGCTCGCGCCCACTGGCGGCGTCCAAGGCCAACAAGCCCGCTGCCTTCTCCCCGCGTCTTCCGCCGATGGCCAGCACCACACTGCTGCCGACAATCAACGGCGAGGGCGCGCGACCAAAAAAGCCCGCGGGCGATTGGTGGGTTGCAGCGGCGTCCACCTGCCAGAGTTGACGCCCGCCTTCCAGATCCCAGGCCGTGATTTTGCCTTCAGGACCGTAAGTGATCACCCGGCCATCGGCAACGGCAGGCACGGCCCGCGGTCCGGGATCAAACCCAAAGCTGTCCACATAATCGGTGGGATGACTGCTTTTCCACAGCGCTTTGCCGCT
>JAURHS010000221.1 GCA_030833205.1 Prosthecobacter sp. | reverse complement strand
TCCCAACTGCGCGGGCAGGCGGCGGTGTCGCTCAGCATGAAACTGCCCAGCACGCCGTTGGCAAAGCGCAGGTTGATGGCGACCGTGTCTTCCACGGCAAAACCGCGTGTGCCGTTGGATGAAAACGCCTGCACGGCCAGGCGGTCTTCGGAAAAGGGCTTCCACCAGGAGGCCTCATGCGCGTCCGCGTAGGTCTTCAGGCGCATTGTGGGTACGGACAGACTGCCCAGCGTTCCGGTGAGCACATAGCAGTCCTCGTCGCCGTAGCTGGGATAGGCCGGGTTCTCCTGGCTGGTCTGCTCCCAGCTGCGGGCGCAGGCTGCGGTGTCCGAAAGCACAAAGCTGCCCAGTGCGCCAGAGGCAAAGCGCAGGTTGATGCTCACCGTGTCTTCCACCACAAAGCCACGCACCGCGTTCGACGCAAAAGCCTGCACCGCCACGATCTCGCCGCACAGCATGCGCAGGTTGTGCACCTCGTGGATCATGTTGATGAGGATGGGGCCGCCGCCGTTCTGCGTGCGCCAGGGACCATCGGCGAAGTACTGCGTCGGCTTGTGAAAGGCGGCACTGCCCATGACGGCCACGATCCGGCCCAAGCGGCCGCTGCGCGCCAGCTCGGCGGCCTGCGCCATCAGCGGGCTGTGCGCCCGGTGATGGCCCACCAGCACGCGGGCGGCGCAAGACTGCTCGGCGCGCAGCAGCGCCTGCCCTTCGGCCACCGTGGTCGAGACCGGCTTTTCCACCAGCACGCTCACGCCCGCCTCCAGGCACTGCAGCGCCTGGGGGACGTGCAGCGCATTGGGCGTGGCCAGGATGAGGCCGTCGGGCCGCTGCTGCGCCAGCAGGGCCTGCAGGCTCTCAAAGTGCGGCACGCCCCACTGCCCCGCCAGCTGCGCGGCGGCAGGCGCGGGATCGACCACCGCGCCGAGCTGCAGCTCGGGGCTGCGCGAGACCAGCTCGATGTGCGTGCGGCCGATCAGGCCGGCGCCGGCCACGGCGATGCGAAGAGGGGACATGGAAGGGGATGGCTGCGCATAAAAAGCCTGCCGGCCTCCGCGGGGAGGGCCCGGCAGGCTCGAAGGCGGCGGCTTACTTGCGGGCTTTGGCCACCTGCTCCTGCACCTGCTTGAGCAGGTCCTGGCCCACGCTCACGCCGTACTTGGCGGTCACAGGACGCATCTTGTCGCGCAACTTGGTCAGCTCGGCGGGCGAGAGCTCAGTGACCTGCATGCCGTTCTTTTTCATGTTGTCCAGGGCCGAGGCGACCTGGCCGCGCGCCTGCAGGCGCTGGAACTTGGCCGCTTCCTGCGCCGCATCGGACAGGATTTTCTTCTGTGCCGCGTCCAGGCCGTCCCAGAACTTCTTGCTGATCACCACCGACTGCGGGTTGTACTGGTGGTTGGACAAGACCACGTGCTTTTGCACCTCGAAGAACTTGTTGGCGTTGATCACGGTGACCGGATTTTCCTGACCGTCAATCGCCTTTTGCTCGAGCGCGCCATAGACCTCGGGGAAGGGCAGCGGCGTGGGGTTGGCGCCCAGGGCGCGCACCCAGTCCACGTTGATCGGGTTGGGGATCACGCGCAGCTTCAGGCCCTCGAGGTCCTCGGCCTTGGTGATGGGGCGGCGGCTGTTGGTGATGTTGCGAAAGCCCAGCTCGAAGTAGGCCAGGCCGACGATGCCTTTTTCTTGCAGCTTGTCATGCAGTTGCTTGCCGATGGGGCCATCAATGACGGCCTCAGCCTCTTTCTCGCTGCTGAACAGGAAGGGGAAGTCGTAGATCGCGAATTCTTTGACCTGGCTGGCGAAGATGCCCGAGTTCATCGAGGCCATCTCCAGCGTGCCGCCCTGGATGGCCGAGACATTGGCCTGGTCGCTGCCCAGCGTGCCGCCGGGGAACAGGTTGACCTTGATCTTGCCGCCGGACTTGGCCTGCACGATCTCTGCAAACTTTTCCATGCCCATCACGATGGGATGGCCCTTGGGGTTTTGCGTGGCGAACTTGATGGTCTTGTCCTGCGCCTGGGCGGCGCTGCCAAAAGCGGTCACAGCCAAAGCGGCCACCAAAGCCTTCAGAGTATTGCGT
>JAURHS010000183.1 GCA_030833205.1 Prosthecobacter sp. | reverse complement strand
CGCGCAAGTGGTGCCCTCCACGGTCAAGGGTGAGGTGCTCGAGGGCTTGGCGCAGTCTGGTGTCAGCTTTGAGAGTGTCTCCGACCTCTGCGAGATGGCAGCCCATCGCGACGATCGCTTCAAGGCGCTGGCGGGCTGCTCCTCGCTGCGCATTGCAGCCTGCTACCCCAGGGCGGTTCGGGGGCTATTCCAGCAGGCGGGCGCGGCCTTGCCCGAGGATGCTGAGGTTCTCAATATGCGAACTGCTTCTGCCTCAGAGATTGTGCAGGCGATGCTGCGGCCGCAGGCGGGCACCGGACACTGAGTCCAATGAGCACTTCCAATTGAGGAAACCTTGCATCGCCGCTGATCAGATTTTGTTGTCCAAGTCGTAATCTCGTCACACACATCCCATGGTCACACATCAACACCGTCCGCTTCGGGTGATCCTTTACGAGGGGCAGGGCGCCTCGGCATTGCCAGTTGATCACCGGCGCGAGTTGCTGACCTCCCTGCTGGACCGCGGCTACGCGGTGACTCGTGTGGGTAGCGAGGGATTTTCCGGGGCAATGCCTCATGATGAGCGCAGTCTCTTGGTGATTGGCTGCTTTGAGGGTGGCGTTGCGCCCAGTGTGACGCGCGGTGGTGATGGCACCGGGATTGAGGCTCGGGATGTGACTGGGATGAGTCCTGAGGCCATCATGGAACTGGTTGCAGGCCGGCGTGGCAGCATCACCATGAATGAGCCGGGGGCCTGGAAGCCCTGGTTCCCGGTGATTGATTACAGCCGCTGCACGAATTGCATGCAGTGCCTGAGTTTCTGTCTGTTTGATGTGTACGGGGTCAGCTCGGATCACAAGATTCAGGTCCAAAACAACGACAACTGCAAGACGAACTGCCCGGCATGCTCGCGGGTTTGTCCCGAGGTTGCCATCATGTTTCCAAAGTATCAGGCCGGCCCGATCAACGGGGATGAGGTCAATCCAGCTGAGGCAGGGCGCGAGAAGATCAAGGTGGACATCTCCTCGTTGCTTGGTGGCGACATTTACTCCGCTCTCAAGGACCGCAGCGCGGCGGCCAAATCCCGCTTCAGCAAGGAGCGTAGCCCTGACAAGGCGCTGGACGAGCGCCGCAAGTGCCTGACCAAATTGGTTGGAGATGGTTTTATTCCCGCTGATGTTCTCGCCAGCCTGCCGAGTCCCGATGAGATCCTGCGCAAGGCGGAGGATGCCAAGGCCAAGGCGGCAGCGGCGATTGCCGGTGCTGCAGCTGCTGCGGGGACGCCCTAGTCAGACCAGCCTCGTTGCCCGTGGCGGTGGGCGCTTGTCAGTGCCTGTTTGGCGTCAACTGTCGTTGAGGGCGTAAACTTCGACGGGTTCGGGCTGTCCCTTGACCTCGTGAATGCCCAGCGGGCGGTACAAGGCCTGGCCGTCGGACCAGCCGTCAAGGAATGCAGCGCTGGCGAGAACGGAAACCTGTAGCTTGCGCGTCAGGCTTTCGATGCGGAAGGTGACATTCACGGCCTCTCCAACCGCAGTGTTAACGCCCCGCCCCATGGCGCCGAGAGCCACCTCACCAACATTGAGACCGATGTTGCAGTGCACCTGAAGGCCGCGCTCCGTTTTGAGCTTTTCGCGCAGGGGCATGCCGCTGGTGTCGTCGCTGCTGAGCAGGCGGGCGGCCTCGGTGGCCATGGCCCTGGCGTCCATGCCGTCACCTGCCCAGTAAGCAAACACCCCATCACCGATGAACTTGTCAATGATGGCGCCGCGAGTCTTGAGGACCTGTTCGCACTGGGCATACCATTCACGGAGCATCGCCGCGACTTCCTCGGCTGGGAGTTGCGCTGAGAGGCTGGTGAAGTTTCTCAAATCTCCGACAAAGAGCGTGGCCTTGCCTGTCTTCACCGGCAGGGCCACGGTGTGCAGCATACCCGTGGAGCCGGAAGGCTGCGGCTCGCCCTGACTCTCGTCGTCGGTCTCGAAGGTGAACAGGCAGGTGCCGATCTGAATGCGGTCACCGTGGCGCAGGGCGCGAGCGGTGGTGACTGCCACATCATTGACAAAGCTGCCATTGGCGCTGCCCAGATCCGACACCCAGTAAAGGTTGCCGTCGCGCCGAATGGTGGCGTGCTGGCGAGATACACCACCGTCCTGAAGCCGGATGGAGGCATCAGGGCTACGGCCAAGAACATTGAAATCCGCCAGAGCGAATTCAACACCCTTGTCGTGCTGACGGAGAAAAGCGGCCATAAACCTGCTTCCCTTGAAGCAACCAACGAGGGTGAAGTCAAGCGAAGGTGAAGCAAAGTTTGCAAAAACCGCCGATTGGCCATCTTGTGAACCATGGCAAGTTCCCCGTACCCAGAGTTGTGCTCGAGGCTTCAACACCTCGCCATGGTTTCCTCTGTGGAGGCGGTTCTGGGCTGGGACCAGGAGACCCATCTGCCTGCCGCCGCCACAGCCCATCGCGCGGCACAACTTTCGTGGCTTGCGGGCCATGTGCACGCATTGGCCACTGACAGCGACCTCAAGCGGTTGGTGCAGCGGGCCTCGAAGGGTGCCAATGCCGTACAACAGGCCAACCTGCGCGTGATCGAGCGGGAAATGAAGCGTCAGAGTGCTTTGCCGGCCTCCCTGATCGAGGAGGAGAGTCGGGCCGTGTCGCTCGCCAAGGCCTCCTGGCAGCGGGCGCGAGCCAAGGATGATTTTCCAGCCTTCGCTCCCCACTTGGAGGCTTTGGTTGGCTTCGCAAGGCGAAAGGCCGAGCTCTGGGGTTACCCTAATGAGCCCTATGATGCCCTGCTTGAGGGCTATGAGCCAGGGATGACCTGCGCCCAGCTCGACAACTGCTTCGGGCCCTTGCAGCCGCGGCTCATCGCACTTGCCGCGAAGGCAGTTGAGCGCTGCTCGCAGGCGCCTCGCGTGGCGCGGCCAACGGCTGTCTACCCCGTCGCACTTCAGAAGCAGCTCAACGCAGAGATTGCGGCGTCACTCGGCTTTGATTTTGCGGCGGGGCGCATTGACACCACGGCGCACCCGTTTTGCACCACGCTGGGGCCTCGCGACATCCGGTTGACCACTCGTTACGATGAGCGCGACTTTACCTCCTCCCTCTTTGGCGTGTTGCATGAGGCAGGGCACGGCCTCTATGAGCAGGGCCTGCCGGCGAAGCACTTTGGCCTGCCCTCTGGCCGAGCCTGCTCGCTTTCAGTTCATGAGTCCCAAAGCCGTCTCTGGGAGAATCATGTGGGGCGCAGCGAGGTCTTTTGGCAGCGTTGGTATCCGCGGGCGCAGGAATTGTTCCCGGCCCTGCGAAGGCTGGCCCTCGAGCGTTTTGTGCAAAGTCTTCGCAGGGTTTCCTACTCGCCGATTCGCGTCGAGGCTGATGAGGCCACCTACGATCTGCACATCTTGCTGCGCGTGGAACTGGAGCGGCGTTTGCTGCGCGGTGAGCTTGCGGTCAGGCAGGTGCCGGCGGCCTGGGCTGAGTTGAGTCGCCAATGGCTTGGTTTTGCCCCCAAAAACGATAGCGAAGGCTGTTTGCAGGATATCCACTGGAGCATGGGCGGCATCGGCTACTTTGCCACCTACACCCTCGGCAACCTTCATGCCGCGCAGCTTTTCAAGGCGGCGATGTCAGAGGGCTCCATCGCCAGCGCCTTCCGCCGCGCGGAGTTTGCGCCACTGCTGCAATGGCTGCGCACCAGGGTGCATCGCAAGGGCGCGTTGAAGACTCCGTCGGCGCTTGTGGCCTCTGCCAGTGGTGGAGGGATCAGCCCGGAGCCCTATCTGCAACACCTCAGAAAGCGCTATTTGGGGGGCAGATAGTCAATTGCTGGCAGACTTGGGGTTGTCATTGGGGCGATGGCATGGTTGGTTTGGCTGCCTCATGAATCGGCCTCAGCCCTCCGCACGCCACAATCGTCACTCTTCAGGCAACGCCAATGCGCCAAGGGCCTTTGACGAGGCTGATCTGCCTGATCTGCTTCAAGCCGGAGAGCCGCCTCTGGTCTTGATTCTCGATTGCATCCAAGATCCGCATAATCTTGGGGCCTGCCTCCGTAGTGCGGCGGCCGCAGGTTGCACTTGCGTCATCATGCCGAAAGACAAGTCGGCCCCGATCTCCGAGACGGTGATTCGCGTCTCCTGCGGCGGCGCCCATTCAGTGCCCCTGGTTCGTGTCACCAATTTGGTTCGTGCCATGCAGCGCCTCAAGGATCTTGGCGTTTGGATTGTGGGCACGGCTGACGAGGCTGGTCAGTCACTCTACGAGATTGATTTCAAGGGGCCCATGGCACTGGTCATGGGGGCTGAGGGAGAGGGCATGCGCAGATTGACTGGTGAACACTGCGACTTCCTTGCCCGCATTCCGATGGCCAGTGCCAAGGTGCCTTGCCTCAATGTCTCAGTGGCCACAGGCGTTTGCCTTTTTGAGGCGGTACGGCAGCGGCAGTGCGCCAAGCCCAATTCTTAGCGATGCGCCTGATCGTGAACCTGGCGCCCCGCCTGTGAAGGGCTGCCTCCGTCCTGAGCCTGGCGGCTGCAGTGATGCATGGAAATCAGCAGGGTGATCACCATCAGGCAAAGCACCGCACCGTAAAGCAGGTGCCGCTGCGCTTGTCTGTCTGAAGCATCGGATTTTGCCGCGTTGAGGTTTGCCAGTTCGTGGGGCGTTGAAGCATCGGGGGGGGTGGGCTCGCTAACCTGCAGACTCAGAAGCTGGGCTCGGAGCCGCAGCAGTCCTCCACGGCTGTGAACCTGGAGCATGACCAAGCGTCCACAATGGGTGCAGTTGCGTGAGCGGGTCACGGCAGTGATCCGTACCTGCACCGAGGTGCAGCAGTAGGGGCAGACCATTGATGATGAGGCCATCAGGGGGGAGTTTCGTATCTTTG
>JAURHS010000055.1 GCA_030833205.1 Prosthecobacter sp. | reverse complement strand
GCCTGCCCGATGGCAGCTACGCCCGCTTCTATGAGCTGCGGACCAATCGAGCCTTGTTCATGACCAAGGCCTATGAGCTGACCGAGAAAGATGATGATCTGCCCACCCATTACGGCTTCAAGCTCACAGGCCTTGAGGCCGCTGTGCAGAAGCTGCAGCAGGCCTTGAGCCTGCCTGCGGCGCAGCGACTGCCCGCCTATCTCAAGACCGATTTGCCCAAGGCCGGCGAGGCCAAGTCGTTGGCTGGCAAGGTGCGCGATGCGCTGCGCTCGCAACAGGCGGATGGGCGCTGGCAAAAGGGCAGGGAGTTGGACGCCAAGGAGCTTGGCAGGAACATCAGTCTGTTGGCGCATTACCTCATGGCCTTGGAGAAAGCTGGCCAGCCCTAGGGCCCGAGGGGGGCTGATGAGTCTGGGGTGGATTGACGCAAGCGCAGGTTGCCTCACGGCAGGCGCCGCTGCATGATGCTGCCCATGTCTTTCCGCAGTGGTTCAATCTTCAACAGGGTGGTAGGGCTCGGCAGCTTAAGCGCGCTGGGGCTATTGGTCCTGTTGGTGGCCTGCAGCGACGCGCCACCTTCGCCGCAGGCACCTCAGGGCTATCGTCTGCTGCGCGATCTGGATTATGTCGGCCAAGGCCATCCGCGTCAGCGACTGGACTTGTACCTGCCGCAGCGCCCGGCGACCAAGCCAAGACCTGTCGTGGTCTTCGTGCATGGCGGTGGCTGGCGTGAGGGGCACAAGAATGATGTTGCGGTGCTGGACCATCTCATCACTCCAGACTGGGTGGGCGTCAGCCTTGGCTATCGCCTCACCGATGAATGCCGCTGGCCTGCGCCGCTGCATGATCTCAAGGCGGCCCTGCGCTGGCTGCGTGCCCATGCCGCCGAGCATCAACTCGATGCGCAGCGCGTGGCGCTGTTTGGCATTTCTGCCGGCGGGCAGTTGGTGAGCATGCTCGGTGCCACAGCGGGTCAGGCTGAATTTGAGGGCAGTCTGGGCTTGCCCGGGCCCTCCGTGAAGCTGGCCTGCGTGATTGATTTTTGCGGGCCGACGGATTTCCTGCGTTTCCCTGAGCACGCCGGCAATCCCAAGGTGTTGGAGGATGGGCGCGGCGCGGTGGGCCGACTGCTGGGTGGCCCACTTTCCAAGAGGATGGACGCGGCTCGCGAGGCCTCGCCAATGACTCATGCGCGTGCGGGGCTGCCGCCCTTTCTCATCATTCACGGCACTGCCGATTCGTTGGTGCCGCTGGCGCAGTCGCAGGAGTTTGATGCGAGGCTTGATACGCTGGGTGTGCCCAGCATTCTGCTGCGCGGTGAAGGCGGTCCGCATGTCTTTTTCAATGCGTCGCTGATTGCCAAGATGCGCGAGTTTTTGCGCGCCACGCTGCAGCACGGCTCTCTGCCGGCATGGGGAGATGGAACCGTGGAGGTGCCATGAGTCAGGCGGCTCCGGTGCTCATTGTTGGCGGTGGATTGGCCGGTGTGACTCTGGCTTGGAGCCTGGTGCAGCGCGGCCTTCCCTTTTTGCTGGTGGATCGCGCTGAGGCAGTGACCTCATCGAAAATCGCCGCCGGCTTGGTGACGCCCATCACGGGCATGCGGCTGAATTTAAGCTGGCGTTACCCTCAGCTTGAAGCCGCGGCCAGAAGGCTATATCAGGCCGTGGAATCCAAGGTCGGAGGTCATTTTTATCATCAGGTGGATTGCCTGAGATTGTTCCGCGATGCCGAGCAGGCTGCCCTCTGGCGGCGTCGCAGCACGCAACCGGAGTTGGCACCGTTCTGGCAGGCCGAGCCGGACAGGGCTTGTCTGCGGCAGCACTTCCATGCTCCTTTCGGGGCGGTGGGCATTGTGGGTGGCGCCTGGCTGGATACGGCAGCGTTTTTGGCGGCCAGCCAGAGGCATTTTGAGACCATGGGCTGTTGGTTGCAGGGCGAGGTGCAGTCCTCCAGCCTTGTGTCCAGTGGGGCTTTGTGGCGCTGGCAGGATCGCGAGTTTGCCGCGGTGGTTTGGTGCGTGGGTTGGGAGGCGGTCAAGGAGGAGTCCCTGGCTTGGCTGCCCTTTCGGTTGGCCCAGGGCAGCGTGCTTGAGATTGACGCCGCCCTAGGTGGCGAGAGCCGCGTGGTGACCCGGGGTTGTTGGGTCGCGCCTGGTCCCAACGGGCGTTGGCGCGCGGGCACCACCTATGATTTGGCCTTCGCGGCGCGTGGGCCGCATGAGCCTGATCCAGCGGTGCTTGAGCACCTGCACGCCCGTTTGCGCAGAACCCTGCTGCAACAGCCCTATGACCTGCGTGGCGTGCAGACGGCGGTGCGTCCGGCCATGGAAGGCTCAGGCATGGCGATTGGACGCTGGCCGCAGCGCGCCGGGCATTTTGTCTTCAATGGCCTGGGCTCCAAGGGCGTGCTGCGCGCGCCATGGGCGGCAGAACATTTGCTGGAGGTCATGCTCCATGGTCAGCCGCTGGATCCGGAAGTGGATTTGATGCGCTTTGCCTGAGGCCCGCGCGGTCCCACCTTGCGCGGCTCAGGCCTTGATGGCCACTTCCACAGGGCAGTGGTCGGAGCCTTGAATATCATCGCGAATGCGGCAGCCCAACAGGCGCTCGCGCAATCCCGCGCTGCAAAGCCAGTAATCCAGACGCCAGCCAATGTTCTTGGCCCGTGCGTCAGGGGTGCGTTGAGTCCACCAAGTGTAGCGCCCTGGGCTGGGGTCGAACTCGCGGAATACATCGAGAAAGCCCGCTGCCAGATGGGAGTCAAAGCTGGCGCGCTCCTCGTCGCTGAAGCCGGGGTTGAAGCGATTGGACTTGGGGTTGGCCAGATCAATCTCGCGGTGGGCGACATTGAGGTCGCCGCAGGCCAGCACGGGCTTGCTGGCTTCGAGTTTTTTGAGGTGTGCCCGCCAGGCATCGTCCCAGGCCAGTCGGTAGGGAAGCCTTGCCAGTTCGGACTGGGAGTTTGGCGTGTAGGTGGTCACCAGATGAAAGTCATCGAATTCCACGGCGATGACGCGGCCCTCATTGTCGTGCTCGGCAATGCCCATGCCAAGGGTGCTGTGGTGCCAGGGCCGACGGCTCAGAATCAGGGTGCCTGAGTAGCCCTTTTTCTGGGCACTGTTCCAGACGGCCTCGTAGCCCTGGAGAAAGGAGAGATCCACCTGGTGACTCTCCGCCTTGGTCTCCTGCAGGCAGATCACATCGGCGTCGCAGCTCAGAAGGTACTCGCGAAGGCCCTTGTTGAGGGAGGCTCGAATGCCATTGACGTTGAAGGTGCTCAGCTTCATCGGCCCATGCTTGGGGTGGCTGCCACAACAATCAAGGGTCTTTGTCAATTCACCCCTTGGCATTGGCGGCTTGCGCTTGCCAAAACCCGCAGGTTGCGGCCAGACTGTGCTTCTCATGGTCAAAAAACTGCTGCATACCCGCTACCGCGTCGAGAATCTGGAGAAAACCGTCGCCTTTTATCGCGATGTCCTGGGATTGACGGAGGTCCGGCGGCATCGCTCGCCTCGGGGTTCGGAGTTGGTGTTTTTTCAGGTCCCCAACAGCGATGAACTCATCGAGATCTGCGCCTTTCCCGCCAGTGGGCCGCTGATTTTGGGCCCCGATGTGACTCATCTGGCCTTTGAGGTCGAGGATCTGGAGCGCTTTGCCCTGCATGCCGCCGCCCATGGCTACCCCCTGAGTGATGGCCCCACGGAGAGTTCCAGCGGCCGCTTTGCCTTCATTGATGCCCCTGAGGGCTATGAGATTGAACTCATTGAGCCCAGAAAGCCCTGAGCATGGAAAGCTCATTGTCAGGTCTGGCGTTGCCCTGTTAGCATTGAACCCATCATGGATTTTGATTGGCTTGGCGTTTCCTTCAATCTTGCGGGATTGAGCCCGCGCGACATTGAAGAATCGCTGGAGGACCCCTTCTCCCTGAAGCTGCTGCCTGAGGATCAGGCGGATGGAACGCAGGCAAGGTACTACAATCTCGGCAAATCGTTGGCAGGTCGAGCGGTGTTCAGTGTGTTTTGGACCGATGGCAAGCGCTACCGCATTGTCTTTGCCCGCGACATGACGGCCTCGGAGCATGAGTTTTTTGAACGCAAAAAAATGGAGGAAGCCTAAAGCATGGAACCGCGTCGTCGTCAGGAAACCTCCACGGGCATCAGCCGCCCCGCGGTCCTCAGCGGTGAATTGGAATTGGTGCGCCAGTGGGCCCAAGTCCCCAGTTTTGATGTGGAGGAGCAGGAGGTGGCGTTTTGGTCCACTCATCAGCTCGACGGGCGTTTGATGGCCGCCAGCATTCACCGCAGCGATGTGCGCGAGTCCACCACCATCACCCTGCGCTTCGATCCGCGCATGCTCAGCCGCATCAAGCGCATTGCGCGTCGGCGCTATCTCAACTACCAGAGCATGATCAAGCAGTGGCTCAGTGAGCGCATGGAGCAGGAAATGCGCGAAGGTTAGCGCTCAGGGGCGGTGATAGGGGCTGCCACTTAAAATGCCGTAGGCCCGGTAGAGTTGTTCAATCAGGACAATGGCTGCCATCTCGTGTTGCAGGGTCATCGGGGAAAGACTCCAAAGCTCGTCGGCTGCCTGCCTGAGTTGGGGTCCGTGGCCGTCGGCACCGCCGATGATCAGACACAGGTTTTTGACCCCGCTGAGTTGCCACTCGCTGACCAAGGCGGCGAGTGGCTCGCTGCGGCGCAGGGTGCCGCGCTCATCCAACAAAATGCGGCGGCAGCCCTCGCTGGCCTTCAGCAATTGACGCTCCACCTGGGCGGCGGGCCCTTCTCGGACCACATGATGTTCGATGCGGGTGTGGCGCTGCAGTCGTTGGAGGTAATCCGCCAATCCCTCACGCGCCCAGTTCAGGGAGGGTTTGCCTACGGTCAGGAGTCGCCATTGCATGGTCAAGCATGGAGGCAAGTGGCCGCCAAGGCAATGGGGAGGGTCAGAGGCCCTTGACCCGCCCCCTCGCCGCGGGCAACATGGCCACGCCGTGCGGGCCCTAAGCCGACATCTTCTGCGTTTGATCCTGGGCAGCGCCCTGCTGGCCGCCCTGCTGCATGTCAATCGCGAGACCTTCACCCTGCGTTGGCAGCGCGAGTTGATCAGCCAATTGGCGCAGGCCGGGCTGCATCTCGATTTTGCCTCCCTGCGCCTCAATCCTGCAGGTGGCATTGTGGCCGAGCAGGTGCGTTTTTTTGCTGATGAGCGTCGCCGCGAGGCGGTGGCCAGCCTCGACGCGTTGGCGCTGAATTTCAGTTGGACAGAGCTCTTGCAACGGCGCTTCAAGTTGGAGTCGCTGGAGTTGATGCGTTCCAGTATGGTTCTGGTGCAGGGCGGAGACGAAGCGCTGGAGATCAACGACCTCAATGCCCGGGTCTTTGTCAGCGGGCGGCAGTTGCAGATCAGCCGTGTCGAGGGGCGACTCGCTGGTTTTGCCATCGAGATCACCGGTGAGTTGAAGTTGCCGCCGCCACGACCCAAATCCACGGACGGCGGGTTGACGCTGCCCAGCCTTCAGCAGTGGCGTCAGGAGCAGCAGCGTGTGCGCCGCGGGTTGCAATGGCTGCGGCGGTTTTCCTTCGTGCAGGCTCCAAGGATTCAGGTGCAGTTGCAGGGTGACCTTGCCGACATGCCAAGCCTGCAGGTGCGCTTGAATTTGGAGGCTGAGGGGCTTTCGTATGGCAGCTACCAGACCCGCGTTCTCAGTGCGCAGGCACAGTATGTCGATGGGGCCTTGGACCTGCGCCGTCTGCTGCTGCGCGATTCCGTTGGCGAACTGACGGCCTCAGCTTTCTGGCAGACCGGCAGCCCGTCGTTGCGCTTCGAGCTGGCCTCCAGTGCCAATTTGCCGGGCCTGGCGCAGGCCTTCCTCGACAACGACAACCTGCGCGAGGTGGTCTTCTATGAGCCGCCGCAGTTGAGTCTCAGTGGCATCTGGCATCTCGAGGGTCCGCTGGCCCTGAGCAAGCGCCCCGTACAAGTCACCGGAAGGTTGGATTGCGGCCGGTTTGGCACACGGGGCGAGGTCTTTGATGCCCTTAGCGCCAGTATTGGAGTCAGCCCGGAAGGGGTGTATATCCGCGATTTGCTGCTGCGTCACAAGACCGGCACGCTGGCTGCACAGAGCCTGGTTCATGAAAGCAAGGGAACGCGCTATCAGATCTCATTGCGAATGGATCCGCATGCCTTCCTTCCCTTTGCGCGCATGCCGCAGACCCGTGAGATCATTCAGCGTTTCGAGTTCAGCCCCCAGTCCTCCATTCATTTTGAATTGTCCGGCGAAGGGCCTGAGCCTGACCCGCAGCTCTGTCTGAATCGCGGTCGCGGCGACCTTCGTCGCTTCAAGTACCGCGGTCTTTACCTCGAGGAAATGCAGGCCGATGTGGAATTCAAAAATCCGTATCAGCATTACCGCAGCGTGCGCATCCGCCGCGCCGAAGGAGAGGCCTTTGTGGATCACATCGAGGTTCATGACGATGAGAAGTGGGTCCGCCTCAAGGGAGTAAAATCAGCCATTGATCCCGTGGGTGTGGTTGGTGTTTTTGGGCCCAAGACCGCTGAGGCCATTGCCCGCTACCGCCTGCCGGTGGACACGCGCACGGAGGTCGACGGACTGATCTACTACCGCGATCATCAGCGCGACGATTTCACCGTGCGCTTCAATCATCCCACAGGGGAGGGTATTTATACCTTTCTGGGAGATGCCTATCGCATTGCCTCACCGCAGGGCGAGCTCGTTTTCAAGGGGGAGTCCATGGCGCTCGCCGTAAGCGGAAAAGTCTTCGGTTCACCACTCTCTGCCCGCGGCAAGGTGGACCTGCGAGCCAACTCGAATGCCTTTGATGTTCAAGTTGAGGCCGGGCGTTTTGTGCAGCGCATTTTTGGGCGAGACCTCGATTTTTCGAAGGTCAAGGCCAAGGTGCGCGACCGCGGTCAGGGCATCGAGTTTGATGTGGCCGGCTCACTGCTGGAGGGGACGATCGCTTTGCAAGGCAACACCCTGCCCACGGACGAGCGCCGCTACCGCGGGCAGTTGCGCTTGGAGGATGTCAGTCTTGCGGGCTTGGCCTCGGTGTACATGAAGGACAGCGATTCCCAGGGCGATGTGACGGGGCACCTGAAGTTCGAGGGGCTCTCTGGCGATTGGTCGGCATTGCGGGGCACTGGGGCTCTGGCCATTCTCAACGGCGACCTTTATTCCATTCCCATCGTCGGTTTGCTGGCACCGATGCTCGGCACGGTGTTGCCGCGCAAGATTGCCGGCTACAACATTGCCAAGGAGGCGGACTGCACCTTTGAGATCGCTGATGGCAAGTTGGTGACCCGCGATTTTGAGGCGCTTACCAGCACCTTTCGGTTGCTGCTTGATGGACGCATTGATTTCCTCAAGGACGAGTTGGACATGAACGCCCAGGTCCGCGCTCGCGGCCTGCCTGGCCTTGTGCTGCTGCCCTTCAGCGAGTTGCTGCAGTACAAGGGGACGGGCTCGGTGGGCAAGCCAAATTGGGAGTCCAAGATTCTGCGCGGCATCAAGCCACAGCAGACGATGCCAAAGCCCTAGATCGGCGCAGGCCTTGCCTACTCGCGCCAGAAGTGTTTGCGTCCCGGGTCGCGGAAGGCGGCTTCCAGGCTGTCAAAGAGGGAGTTGAGGCGCGCCTCCTCGGCAATCACATATTCCACGGTGTGGGCATGGGTGGAGGCTGGATAGGATTTCACGACCCTGGGTTGGGTAAGGCTGGGGGAGATTTTCTCGGCGGCGCTCTGCACCATCTGTCTGGCGCGGTCAATGGCCTGCTGCCCCACGGCAACCGCGCCTGTGCCCTCGAGCCTTGCAGGTTCCAGATAGTAAAAGCGCACCACCATGGAGCTGTTGAGCGCCAGGTTGACTTCAACAACGCGGGCGCTGCCATCGGCAATGTACTCGTGCTTGGAGAGCGCGATGATCTGGGCGCACTTCAGGACATAGCGTCCCCCCTTGAGTGAACCGGTCCACACGCCGTCCTGACGAAAATTCTCTGGGACGGGCTGAGTGGGCGTGGGTCCCGTGTCGCTGTCTCCCGAATTGTTGTTGTTGTTTTGGGCGGCGGCGGGCGAGGCCGCCCAAAGAAGCAGGGTCGGCAGCAAGAGTCGGGCGTTCATGAGGAGCGCATCTTGCCTCATGGCCAGTGGCTTTGCCAATCCAGGATTTGGATGGCTCTGGGAATGAGATCCGCGGGGATGAAAAAACGGACTTGGTTGCCGCGCGCCATGGGCTTAGTTTGCCCATTGCCCTTGTGGGCCCTGCCCCCTCTTTCTTGGTTGTTGTGTCCAATCTCATCCATGCCCTCTCCTATGCCGCGATGCGCGCGGTGGAGTTTGTCCTGCGCCTCCTGCCCCTGAGGGCGGTCTGGAGTCTTGGCCGCGCTCTGGGTTTGCTGGCCTGGGCTCTGGCCGGCGGCTACCGCGCGCTGGCGGTGCACAACCTGCGCATTGCCTTTGGCGCGCAACAGTCAGAGGCCTGGATCAAGGCGCAGGCGCGCGAGCATTTTGCAGCCTTGTTTGCCAATCTGCTCTGTGGCATCAAGCTGGCAACGATGCCCACGGCTGCCATCGAAGCCTGCGTGACGGTTGATGGCAGTGAGCACCTCAAGGCAGCCATTGCCTCTGGGCGTCCAGTGCTCGGTCTCATTGCCCACCTGAGTTGCTGGGAGGTGCTTGCCCAGGTGCCCTCTTACTGCAGCTTTGGTCGGCGCCCTGGGACCATCTTTCAGCCGCTGCGCAATCCCTACCTCAATGCCCTGCTGTTGCGCCGCCGCGAACGGCAGGGCTACGCCGTTTTCAGCCGTCGCGATGGGTTTGGTGGGCCGCTGGCGCATTTGCGGCAGGGCGACAGCCTTGGCGTCTTGATGGATCAGCATGCCGGAGATTCAGGCCTTTGGTGCCCGCTGTTTGGCCGTCTGGCCTCCACCACGCCGGTGGTGGCGATGATGGCTCTGCGCGCCAAGGCGCAATTGTTGAGTCTTGCCGTTTATGACGATGGTCCCGCGCGCTGGCGCTTGGTCTATCGCCCCATCTCTGAGGCCGATGGCGTGACCGAGGTGCCGGCCTTGACCGCAGCGCTCAATCGTCATCTTGAGGTGATGATCCGTCATCAGCCTCATGCCTGGTTTTGGGTGCATTCGCGCTGGAAGACGCCGCGGCCCCGGTTTCTGCTTGGGCAGGTCAAGCGCGGCATTGTCATGCCGGAGCAGGGCGAGGCTTTGCAGCCCTTTGAGATTTTGCTGCGTTCTCCCAACTGGCTTGGGGATGCCTGCATGGCACTGCCCGCAGTCCGTGCCATTGCCCGCGGTCGTCCCGATGCGCGCGTCACGGTGCTTGGGCCGGAGAAATTGCGTGAGTTCTGGCAGGCTCAGCCCGAGGTGGCGGCCTATGTGGGCAAGGCGGATGGCGATGGCCCTTGGAAGGTGGCCAATCTGCTGAAACAAACGGCCGTGAAGTATGAGGTCGGCATCCTCTTCACGCACAGCCCGCGCAGTACCCTGGAGATGAAATTGGGGCCAGTGCGGCGGTTGGTGGGTTTTCCAGGCAAGTGGCGGCGGCGCTGGCTGCATCAGGTGGTGCCGGAGCCCAAGGTCAATCCGCGTCTGCCCCTGCATCACGCCAAACGCTATCTTCATCTGGCGATGCGGCTTGGAGCAGGCAGCGATGCGCCCGAGTTGTGGGGCGCGCCGCCGGCGGCGAGGAATCCTCAAGGTCAGACCCTGCGAGTGGCCTTGTGCGCTGGCGCGGAGTATGGTCCGGCGAAGCGTTGGCCTGTGCAGCGCTATGCGCAGGTGGCGCGTGAGTTGCATGGCAGGCGTGGAGATCTTGAGTTTGTGCTGGTCGGCGCGCCCAAGGAGGCGGCGCTGGGCGCTGAGCTCTCCGCAGTGATGGGGTCGCAGTTGCCTCATTGCAATGAGGTGGGGCGCACCTCGTTGGCGCAGTTGATCGCGCTGCTGCAGGGCTGTCATCTGCTCATCACCAATGACACAGGCACCATGCATCTGGCGGCGGCATTGGGACTGCCTACGGTGAGTGTCTTTGGCAGCACTGAGCCCCTGCTCACCGGTCCCTTGGGGCCGCAGCATGTGGTGCTGCGCGAGCAGGTGCCCTGCAGCCCCTGCTTCAAGCGCGAGTGCCCGTTTGGTCACTACGATTGCCTGATGCGCATTGAGCCTGCGCTTGTGGTCGAGGCGGCACTGCGCCAGCTCGATGGGGCGGCCTGATGCGGGCACAGGCTGTGGTGGTGGCAAGGCTTGGTTGCTCGGCCCGCATGTTGTTGTCGGGCCTCGGGTCAGCGCGAGGGTGGTGCAGCAATGCCCCTGACGCAAAACACCCCGGCAGGTTCGCTGCCGGGGTGCCTTGAGTGTGTGTCGAGGATGTCGAGGCCTCAGCTGACGCTGGGCAGTTCAAAGCCGGCGGCGTATTGCTCAGTGGCAATCTCGTTGGCTTCCTTGGCGAATTCGCCGATGAACTTCTCGGTGACCGGATCGAACTCCAGCATCGGGCCGCAGGCGGCCTGATCGGCGTTGACGTCGATCTTGTTGTCCACCAGGTTTTGCACGAAGTGCTCGAAGGTTTCCAGGGCCGCCTTGTTGCCACTGAGGCGCTCGCGGATCTGGTCGTTGCTCATCTTCTTGCCGAGGCGGTAGGAGACATTGGCCATGTGCGCCAGAGCAGCGGCGTGGTGGCCGTGCGAGACATCGAGCACATCGCGGGTGAGTTTGCCGGCGCGCACCGAGTCAATGAAGTTCTTCATGTGGTCGGGGCCGTCCTGGAAGTTGTCGAACTTCTCAATGGCCTTGCCGTCGTTGTCGTAGGCCTTGGATTCGGCGATGAAGCCGCCTTCGCAGTGGATCACATTGCCGATGCGGGGAGCAGCGACCTTGCCGTTGATGCGGTAGACAGGTTCGAAGCCCTTGGTCCAGTTCATGTCCTTCATGGGCAGGCCGCGGTTGTCAAACAGCAGCGGAGCGCCTTCGGCAAATTCGTAGAAGGCCATCTGGTTGTTGGCGGTCTCGCCGTCATCCTGATAGCCCCAGCGGCCGCCAAAGCTCATCACGCGCTTGGGCAGCATGTCAGGGTTGCCCAGGCCCCAGCGCGCCACATCGAGTTGGTGTGGTCCCTGGTTGCCGATGTCGCCATTGCCATAGGCCCACTGCCAATGCCAGTCGTAGTGGAAGTTGACGCGGTTGACCGGCAGAATGCCGCGGGGACCGCTCCAGAGGTTGTAGTCCACCGTGCCAGCCAGGCCCTTGCCGTTGGCGTCGGTGATGGTGCCGGGTTGGAACATGCCCTTGGCGTCGGGAGAGAGCGGGGCGGCAATCCTGCCAATGCTCTTGCGCGCCTTGTAGTTGATGCCACGGCTGAGGGTGACCTTGCCGAGCTTGCCGCTCTTGACATATTCCATGGCGGCGGCCCAACCCAGATCGGAGCGGCGCTGCATGCCGTGCTGAATCACCAGGCCCTTGGAGGCCACGGCACGCGAGGCCTCAATGAGCTTGCGGCCTTCGGCGATGTTGTGCGAGACGGGCTTCTCAACATAGACATGCTTGCCATTGGCCAGGCCCGTCAGCGCGATGAGAGCGTGCGTGTGATTGGGCGTGGCGATGGTGATGGCGTCAATCTCGGGGTCGGCGCAGCACTTGCGGAAATCGCTGTAGCCCTTGACCTTGATCCCTTTCTTGTCGAGTTCAGCGATCTTCTTGCCGAGGACTTCGCTGTCCACATCGCAAAGAGCCACCAGACGCACGCCCGGAATCTTGATGAGGCTGCCAATGTGGCCTGCGCCACGGGACTTGAAGCCGATGACGGCGACCCGGACATCGCCGTTGGCGCCTGATGGAGCGGCCCAGGTGGGCAGGCTGGCAAGACCGGCCACGCCGGCGAGGGAGCCGCGCAGGAATTGGCGGCGGGAGGTTGAGGAGGTGTTCATGACAGGAAGGTTGAGGCTATCTGTTACGCAGGGTCGAGGGCAACCTTTCTTTTGATTGCCCGCGCGGGGATGCTGAGGGTGAGGGGGTTGAGTTGGGCCAGGTTCAAGGGTCGAGGCGGTAAATGCCGCCGTTCCAATCCAAGACCAGCAGCTCTCCAGCGGCGTTCTGGCAGAAGGCGGTGGGTTTGACGAGCACACCGGGCTTTTTCTTTGGGTCAGCGGGCTTGGTCTGCGGGCTGGTGTAAAGCAGGGTGTTGCCCTGCACCTTGCCGCTGTCGTCGGTGCGCAGGGCCCAGATCTTGCCCAGCACGAAATCGCCGTAGATGTAAGCGCCTGCCACTTCGGCACTGGGGTGCCTCTCGCAGACCAGACCGCCGGTGATGCTCAGGCCCTCGCCGTGATTGTACTCATGGATGGGGTCAATGAGCTTGCTGCCCTCGGGGGCGCTGTCGCTGCGCAGGGGGAAGGCGCGCGCTCCTTCGCGGAAGCTCCAGCCGTAGTTGCCGCCCTTCTTGATCCAATTGATTTCCTCCCACAAATCCTGACCCACATCAGCCAGCCAGAAGTTGCCCTTGCGATCAAAGCTCATGCCCCAGGGGTTGCGGATGCCCGTGGCGTAAATCTGCGGCAGGGCGTCCACGCCGTCGGCAAAGGGATTGTCGGCAGGAATGCCGTAGGCACCGTGAAACTCGCGGCTGTTGACATCCAGGCGCAGCACCTTGCCCACCAACACGGCGTTGAGTTGGGCCATGCGCTTTTCATCGTTGCGCTTGGAGGTGTCGCCCACACCGGCGTAGAGGTAGCCATCTGGGCCAAAGAGAATGTTGCCGCCGTGGTGGTTCCAGTTGATCAGGGGAATCTCCAACAAGACGCGTTCGCTGCCCGGATCTGCGGCGTCGCCGCTGGCCTTGAGTTCGCTGATGATCAGGCGCTTGGGTTTCTGCTGCGTGTAGCAAACATAGAACAGGCCGTTTTGGGCAAATTGGGGGTGGAAGGCAAAGCCGTTGATGCCCTCCTCAAACTTGCCATTGCTGGCTTCCATGGCGCGGCCGCTGAAGTCCAGAAAGGTCTTGGCCTCGCCCTTGCCGCCCTTGGGCAGGATGAGGACCTGCCCGCGCTGAAGGACCAGGAAATCGCGACCATCAGGGGACACCTGAAGGGTGATCGGCGCGTTGGTTGCCAGGTCTTGATGGATGCGTGTGAGGTGCACCTTGTCGGCGGCACCCAGGGAGGAGGCCAGACCAAGCAGGCAGGCCAGAGCGGGCAGGAAGCGGAGGTTCATGAGCGTGAAACGAAGGGGAAGGATGACGGGCAGGGCCGCGCGGCTCTTGCCAAAAACTTAGCCGCTCGGGGCGGGACAGCGCTTTTTTGCCAAGAGAACTTGGCATTTGTCTAAGTTTAACCAATAGTTAAAGGATGCTTCAGATCGTCTTCAACGAAGTCAGCGCGGCTGAACTCTCGCAGTTGCCCACGCCGGTGCAGTTTCAGTTGCTTGAGGCGCTGAATCTGACCCCCGAGGATTTTGACGAGGAGGTCTTGGCCAAGCGCTTTGGGGTGATGCAGCAGAGCAAGGGCCCGAAGCTGTACCGCTGCCGGGCCGGTGAGTATCGGATTTATTTTGCGATGAAGGGCGATCATGTGGTGGTGCACCGGGTGCTGCATCGCAACTCGCTCAAGGACTTTTTGTTCCGCAGCAATCTGCCCGGTGGCGGTGAAGACGAGGCTTTGAGCCAGTCTTCGCGTTTCTGGAAGCTGATTGATGAGGGGGCGCGCACGCTGCGCGCCTTTTGATTGCTGCGCCGGATCAGGACTTGGTTTGCAGCACCAGCATCAGGCTGTCGAGGCGCAGCCGTGATTTGCCGATGACTTCAAGCAGTTGGGTCAACTGGCTCTCCAGGCTTTGCGCATCGGCCACATCGCCTTGCGGGTTGCGTTGGGCCAGATCGCGCAGGCGGGCGATCTCGCGTTGGTAATGCTTGCTGGCCTCGCGGCTGGCAGCCTGCACGACTTCATCGAGTTGCGCCTGAGCCAGGCGCTGGGAGGCGGCCATCATGGCCGGGAAGAGTTTCTGCCGCACTGCGGGCTTTTCCATCAGGCGCCCAGGGCTTCCCTTGTCGAGCTTGGCATGCAGGTAGGCGGAGTCCTGGCCGACATCTGCGCCGCTGTGGTTGACCACCAGACGCAGCGGCTGTGGCGGAAGGAAACGGTCGGCGTGCAGGGCGGCGGGGGCCACGCATTCAATGACAAAATGGGTTTCCAACAGCAGTCCCTCGCTGCCGCAGCCCTTCCATAGGGCAAAGCTGCAGTTGCCGTGCTGCAGGCTCAGCGCCAGGTCCAGCGCGCCGCGCACCAGGGGATGGTCCGGGGTGAGCAGGGTGATGTTTTCGCGCACAATGGCGTGGCGGCGATCAAAGGTGCAGGTCAGGCCTTCTTCGGGCAGGGCGGGGAAGGCGTCGGTGATGAGTTCGCCCGGTTTGAGCACATAGCTGCGTTGTTCCATGGTCTCGACCTGCAGGCCGAAATGATCACAGAGACGGATGAAGAAGTCCTCGAAGGCCTCGTCCTGATCGCTGGCCTCAATGGCGGCAATGGTGCGCTTGGCCAGCGCTGCATCAAAGGAGGAGAGTTCAAGCAGGCGGTCCTGACCGCGCGCTAACTGCCCGACGACGCGCTCGCGGCAGAGCTTGGATTCCTTGATGAGTTTTTTGAGGCTTTTGGCCTCGGGCTTGGCCAAGGTTTTTGCCAGTAGTGGGGCGAGTTCCTCAGCGATGGCATGGGCGCCATGCAGGTTGTGCTCGAAGGCCTGCAGGCCTTCGTGATACCAGCGCGCCAGCGCCTCCTGCGGGCTGCCAAGGCAAAAGGGCACATGGATTTCAATGGGGTGGCTTTGCCCGATGCGGTCAAGGCGGCCAATGCGCTGCTCGATGATCTCTGGATCGGCAGGCAGGTCCATGAGCACGAGGTGATGGGCGAATTGGAAGTTGCGTCCCTCGCTGCCAATCTCCGAGCACATCAGCAGGCGGGCGCCCTCCTCGCCTTCCTGGGCAAAGAAGGCGGCCTGACGATCGCGCTGCAGCAGGGTCATGCCCTCGTGGAATAGGCCGACATTAACATTGATCTCGCGCAGTAGGGCCTCGTGGAGTTGCTCAACGCGCTCGCGGCTCTGGCAAATGAGAAGCACCTTTTGGCTGCCGAGTTGGCGCAGCAGGGCGGCCAGCCACCTGACCTTGGCGGACCATTCGTCCTGGTCTTCTTCCAAGGGACAGAGACGGGCCACGCGCTTGGGGAAGCCCTTGAGGGCGGCGCGGGTGTTGCGCAGCATGACGCGGCCGGTGCCAAATTCATCCAGCAGGGCGGCAATCAGCTCCTGGCGTTGGCCCTCATCGCCGTTCTCTGCGGCCTGCAGCAGTTGCTGCACCAAGGGGCTGTGACGCGCGAAGGCGCGTTTGGCTGCGGCATCAAGCTTGCGCCCGGCCAACACCTGATCAACGGCATCGGCGAGTTGCTCGTAGTGGTGGCTTTCCTCGAGGAAGGCTTCGATGTCGGCATAGCGTTGTGGGTCGAGGAGTTGCAGCCGCGCGAAGTGGCTCTCTGGGCCGAGCTGTGCCGGCGTGGCAGAGAGCAGGAGCAGGTGCTCGACTTGGGCGGCCAGCGCCTTGATGAGGGCGTAGCTGCCGTTGAGACTGCGCGGCAGGTTGGCGTCCTGGGCGGCGAGGTGGTGGGCCTCATCAACCACCACCAGATCCCAGCCGGCCTGCAGCAGTTGCTCGGCGCGCCTGGCGTCCGAGCAGGGCAGGGTCATGCTGCAAATCACCAATTGGCTTTGGGCAAAGGCATTGGCCTGCTCGTCCTGCAATTGGGCATCGGCACAGCGCTCCTCATCGAGGATGCTGAAGCGCAGATGGAAGCGGCGCAGCAGTTCGACAAACCATTGATGCACCAGCGGCTCGGGCACCAGGATGAGAATGCGCTCGGCGCGGCCAGTGAGGTGCAGGCGATGCAAAATCAGGCAGGCCTCAATGGTCTTGCCCAGGCCGACTTCATCGGCCAGCAGCACGCGGGCGCGCAGGCGGCTGCAGACGGCGGAGGCGATGGAGATTTGATGCGGCAAAAGCTCGATGCGTCCGCCACAAAAGCCGCGCACGGCACTTTGGCGGATGCGGCTTTGCATCTCCAGGGCCTCGAGGCGGAGGTCAAAGGTGTGCAGGTCATCGGCCTGCCCGGCCAGCAGGCGCTCGGAGGGCTTGCTGAAGCTGATCGTGTCAGCGAGTTGCGCCTCGCTGATTTCCTGACCTTGGGCATCGCGGTAAAACAGCAGGCCGTCCTGCTCGCGCAGGCTTTCAATGAGCAGTTCGTCGCCGTTGTGGGTCTGCACGCTGTCGCCCACTTGAAAGGCCACACGGCGCAGTGGCGCGGCGCTCTGCGAGTACTGGCGCAGTTCCTTGGCTGCGGGAAAGTAAATTTCCAGGCGTCCGTACTGGACCTTCATGATGACGCCGAGGCCGAGTTCGGGCTCGCTGTTGCTGATCCAGCGCTGACCGGGGAGAGGTTGATCCATCGAAAAAAAGGGGGGCCTTCGATGTAGAGTTCGATGGGCTTGCGCGCAAGTGCCGGATGGGCTGCAAGGCCCGAAAATAGGGGGAAAAACGGCTTTGCGCGATGGGCCTCAGTAGCCTCGTGGATGACGCAGCACATAGCCGCGAATGGGTCGCGAGCGCGTGGTCCATTGCGGGCCTTCGCGGCCACCGTGGTAACCTGTGTCCAGGCGCAGGCCAGCGACTTCGATGAAGCAATGCCCTTTCTCGCTGTAGACGGTGAGGTGACGGCCTGCACCGGCGTGGCCGTAGCGCATGAAGCCGGTGGAGGTGGCCGGAGAGTGCAGCAATCCGGCGTGGTAAAGCACATAGGAAACCGTGCCACTGCAATCGTAGCCACGGTCTTCAATGCGTTGATGGCCGCCGCCGTAGCGGTAGGGTTTGCCCACGATGCGGTTGCCGGCGTTGATGGCGCGCATCACCACCGCAGGCAGGCCGGCAGGCGGCACGGCCTTGCCGCGCACCAGCAAGGCGGTCTTGCCGGGTTGGTAATGATAGTGCCAATGCGATGGGCCGCGTTGGCAATGCGCCAGCAGCAGACAGGCCAAGACCGGCAGCAGGCGATGCAGCCCGAGCAGGCATGCCGCCGCAGCGCTGGCGCGGGTTGCGGGCGTGGGCAGCGCAGGGACGACGCTCATTGGCGCAGGGTTGAATCATCACGGCCTGGCGTCAAGCAGCAGGCGCAGAAAGGCCGCGTCCTGAAAGCCGCCATCGCGCAGGCTTTGCCTGACAACCAAGAGTTGCTGCGATGGCAGCACATACAGCCGTTGATGGCGGCTGCCGATGCTGGCCAACAGGTCTGCCGGCGCTTCGCGGCACAGGCAGACGCGGCGCCAGTCCTGTTGTGGCCAGTCTTCTTGAAGTTGGGCTTCGATGTCGATGGCGCGTCCGCGCCACAGGCGATTGGCGGCGCTGCGGTTGTTCCAAAAGCCAAGGCTGAAGGCGCTGTTGGGGTGTTGTCCCTGGCGAATCTGCTCGAGGGCTCCTGGCTTGAGAATGGGCGCGCCATCAGCCAGCAGGCAGCGGCCCAAGGCGGCCCATTGCAGGGCCGTCATCACAAAGCCAGTGGCCAGAAGTGGTCTGCCCTTGGCGTCGGGCAGGTGGCGCTGCGGACCAAGCCCCAAGGGCCGCAGCACGCGCTTCTCGAGGTATTCAATGGCGCTGCGTTTGCGCAGCCCACGATGCAGTCGCTGCTCGAGCACCTGCACGAAGACCTGCAGGCCGCCTGGGCCGTAGATAAAGGCCTTGCCGGGGCGCGCCACCTGAGCAGCAGCCATGGCGTGGGCATTGCGGTCGCTGTGGGTTTCGCGGTGCAGCTCAAAGCAGGGCGCCAGCCCGGAGTCCATGTCCAGCAATTGCCGCAGCGTGATGCCGATGCGGCGCGGGTCGTTCTGCCACTGCGGCAACGCGGCCGCGGCGGATTCATCGAGATTGAGCAGGCCGTCTTGTTGCGCGGCAAGGGCTGCCAGTCCCCAAAAGCCCTTGGTGCCTGAGTAGATGCGGCAGGCTGCGCTGGAAGCGCCGCTGTGCCACAAGCGGCGGCCTTGTTGCTCGATGAGCAGTTGCGTGGTTTGATGGGCGGCGGCGTACTGGGCGGCGGCGCGAATGCTTTCGTCGTTGAGCCGAGTCACCTCGGGTTGGACGCCGGCCTTGGGCTGGCCACGCTGCAGCCAACCTGCCCAACCGACGGCGAGGAAGTCGCGGCGGTTTTGAAGCGGCATGGCGCGGTGGAGGCAGGGGTTCAGGCCAGCCAGGGAGCCAGCCATTTGCGGGCCTGTTCCAGAGGCATGTTCTTGCGTCTGGCGTAGTCCTCGAGTTGGTCGGGGCCGATTTGGCTGATGCCAAAATAATGCGCCTCAGGGTGGCTGAAGTAAAGCCCGCAGACGGCGCTGCCCGGGTGCATGGCCATGCTCTCGGTCAGTTCCACGGCCGTGGCTTGGGTGGCGCCAAGCAGATCAAAGAGAATGGGCTTTTCGGTGTGATCGGGCTGCGCGGGGTAGCCGGGGGCGGGGCGAATGCCACGGTATTTTTCACTGAGAATCTCCGCCCGGCTCAGGCTGCCTTCCTGCTCGTAGCCCCAGGCGATGCGGGTTTGTTGGTGGAGGTATTCGGCAAAGGCTTCGGCCAGGCGATCGGCCACGGCCTTGACCAGGATGGCGTGGTAGGGGTCGTTGGCCTTTTCGAACTCAAGCGCCAGTTCATCAGCTCCGTGGATGCCGACGCAGAAGCCGCCGAGGTAGTCGGCGCGGCCGCTGTCCTTGGGGGCGATGAAGTCGCTCAGGGCGTAGTTGGGCTTGTCTTTTTTGATGACCTGCTGGCGCAGGCTGTGGAGCACGCAGCGGCGTTGTTGGCGCGTGTCATCGGTGAAGACTTCGATGTCATCGCCTTGACTGTTGGCTGGGAAGAAGCCGTGGATGCCGCGCGGGTTGAGGCTGCCCTTGGCCACGATGTCATCGAGCAGGGCGTTGGCCTCGCGGTAGAGCTTGAGGGCCTCGACCTCCGCGGCTTGCCGGGCCTGAGGATCTTCCAGCGCCGAGTTGAAGCGGCCTTCCTCGGGCTTCCAGCGGCCGCGCAGCTCCCAGGCGTGGAAGAAGGGCGACCAGTCAATCCATTGGCGCAGGGTGCCAAGCAGGGCTGGGCCCTGCAGCAGGCGAGTGCCCAAAAACGCAGGCTTGGCAATCTCGTCGTTGGCCCAATCAAAGCTGGCACCGCGCTGCCGCGCTTCCTCAAGGGAGAGCAGGGCGCGGTTCTTGCGCGCGCCATACTCCTGGCGCAGGCGTTCGTGGCGTTCTTCGTTTTGGGTGACAAAGCCCTCGCGCTGATCGGCGCTGAGCAGGGCCGTGGTCACTGGCACGCTGCGTGAGGCGTCGAGCACATGCACGACGCTGCCGTTGTAACAGGGCGCGATCTTGATGGCGGTGTGTGCGGCGCTGGTGGTGGCGCCGCCGATGAGCAGGGGCTGAGTGAAGCCCTGCCGCTGCATTTCCTCGGCCACGGTGACCATCTCATCGAGCGAGGGTGTGATCAGGCCGCTGAGGCCGATGATGTCGGCGCCGATCTCGCGCGCCTTGTCGAGGATGGTCTGGCAGGGAACCATCACGCCCATGTCGGTGACTTCAAAGCCGTTGCAGGCCAGCACGATGCCCACGATGTTCTTGCCGATGTCGTGCACATCGCCCTTGACGGTGGCCAGCAGCACCCGGCCGGCATTTTGCCGCGCGGCCTGAGCGTCATCGGCGTTGGCTTCCAGGAGGCGTTTTTTCTCGGCCTCCATGTGGGGTTGCAGCCAGGCCACACTTTGCTTCATGACGCGCGCGCTTTTGACGACCTGCGGCAGAAACATCTTGCCCGCACCGAAGAGGTCGCCCACCACGGACATGCCGTCCATCAGCGGGCCTTCAATGACGCTCAGCGGGCGGCCGAGTTTGGCCAGGGCCTCGGCGGTGTCCTCTTCGATGAAGTCCGTGTTGCCCTTGAGCAGGGCGTGTTCCAGGCGTTTTTCCACCGGCTGCTCGCGCCAGCTCAAGTCCACCTCCGCTTTTTTGGCGCCACCGGCCTGGCCCTTGAATTGCTCGGCGTAGTCCACCAGAGCCTCCGTGGCTCCGGGGTGGCGGTCGAAGAGGACATCCTCGACCTTTTTCAGCAGCTCCGGCTCGACCTGCTCGTAGACCTCGAGCATGCCGGCGTTGACGATGCCCATGTCCATGCCGGCGGCGATCGCGTGGTAGAGGAAGGCGCTGTGCATGGCCTCGCGCACCTTGTTGTTGCCACGGAAGCTGAAGCTGATGTTGCTGACGCCGCCGCTGACCCTGGCATGAGGCAGGTGGGTCTTGATCCAGCGCGTGGCTTCAATGAAGTCCAGGGCGTAGCGGTTGTGCTCCTCAATGCCAGTGGCCACGGTGAGGATGTTGGGATCAAAAATGATGTCCTGCGGCGGGAAGCCCACCTCGTTGACCAGGATGTCGTAGGCGCGTTTGCAGATGCGAATTTTGTCTTGGTAGCTGGCGGCCTGCCCTTGCTCATCAAAGGCCATCACCACCACCGCGGCGCCGTAGTCCAAAATGCGCCGGGCCAACTGGCGGAACTTTTCCTCGCCTTCCTTCAGCGAAATGGAATTGACGATGCCCTTGCCCTGCAGGCACTTCAGGCCGGCTTCAATGACTTCCCACTTGGAGGAGTCCACCATGAAGGGCACCCGATTGACCTCGGGCTCGGTCTGCAGGAGCGTGAGGAAACGACTCATCATGGACACGCCATCGATGAGGCCCTCGTCCATGCAGATGTCGATGACATTGGCGCCGTTCTCCACCTGCTGGCGTGCCACACTCACGGCCTGCTGCAGGTTGTTCTCGCGGATCAGGCGGGCGAACTGCGGAGAGCCGGCCACATTGGTGCGTTCGCCAATCATCAGGAAGCCGGAGTCCGGCTTGACCACCAGGGGCTGTGAGCCGCTGAGTCGCAGGCTGACATCGGGCTGGGGCAGGGAGCGTGGCGGCAACTCGCGCACCGCCTCGGCAATGGCGGCGATGTGCTCGGGCGTGTTGCCGCAGCAGCCGCCCATGAGGTTGACCAGTCCGCTGCTGGCAAAGTCGCGGGCAAAGCCTGCCATGTCGTTGGGCAGCAGATCAAAGCCGGTGGGCGCCAGCGGGTTGGGCATGCCGGCATTGGGATAGGCGGAGACGAAGCAGTCGGCCTTGGCGGCCAGCTCAGCCAAGAACGGGCGCATCTTGTCCGGCCCCAGCGAGCAGTTCAACCCGATGGACAGCGGACGCACATGGCGCATCGCGTTGAGGTAGGCCTCGGTGACCTGCCCTGAAATCATGGTTTCACCGCCTGGTCCCACCGCAGCACTGATCTGCACGGGCAGTTCAATGCCGTCCTTCTCGAAGACCTCGCGGATGGCCACCAGGGCGGCCTTGGCATTGAGCGAGTCGAAGATGGTTTCCACCAACAGCGTGTCCACGCCGCCGGCAATCAGGGCGCGGATCTGATGGCGGTAGGCAGCGGTGACCTGGTCAAAGGTCACATAACGAAAGGTCAGATCGTTGAGGTCGGGGAACTGCGAGAGCGAGACGGTCAGCGGCCCGATGGCCCCGGCCACATAGCGGCGGCGGCCGGTTTGTTGGCTGAATTCATCAGCCAGCTCGCGGCATTGGCGGGCGGAGGTCTCGTTGATTTCCCAGGCCAGGTCATTGAGGAAGCGGTCCTCGAGAATGCCCTGAAAAAACTCGGGGTCCTTGCGCTGGCCCGGCGCCAGTTCACGGAAAAACTCCGATTGAGCCAGTGAGGTGCCGGAAAAGCTGTTGGTCTCGATGATGTCGGCGCCGGCCTGCAGAAAGCGGCGGTGAATGTCGCAGATGATGTCCGGCCGGGTAAGGCTGAGGATGTCGCCGTTGTTGAGGATGTCCTTCTCGTTGTCGCGAAAGCGCTCGCCACGCGCCGAGGCCTCATCGAGCTCTCCGCGCTTGCGGTACTGGCCAATGGTGGTGCCCATGGCACCGTCAATGACCAGGATGCG
>JAURHS010000146.1 GCA_030833205.1 Prosthecobacter sp. | reverse complement strand
CCCTGTCACCGCTTTAGAAAGCGCCATGCTTACCCTTACCGTTTTGGGCAGTGGCAGCAGCGGCAACGCTGCTGTGGTGAGCAATGGTCGCACCACGGTATTGGTGGATGCCGGTCTCAGCGCCAAGCAGTTGTCCCTGCGACTCGGTCAGGTTGGTTACTCGCTGGAGCAGATTGATGCGGTGTTGCTGACGCATGAGCATCTGGATCACTGCCGAGGCATTGCGGTGCTCAGCCGTCAACGCGAGCTTCAACTCTATGCCAACGCCCTGACCAGAGAGGCCATGAGCCGTTCGCTTGAAGGCGCCAAGGTTCGCTGGAATGTGATGACCAACAGTGTTCCCTTCGAGCTCGGGGATCTGCAGGTGGAATGTTTTGCCGTGCCTCACGATGCCGCCGACCCCGTGGGCTTTGTGATCGGTGACGGGCACAGCCGTTTGGGCCTGGTCAGCGATTTGGGGCACAGCAATCGCCTCATTGAGACGCGTTTGAGCCAGTGCCACGGCCTTTTTGTGGAGGCGAACTATGACCGTGCCTTGTTGGAGGCTGATGAAGTCCGTCCCTGGGCCACCAAGCAGCGCATCAGTTCGCCTCACGGTCACCTCTCCAATGAGCAGGCAGCCGGGTTGATTGCCTCGCTTGCGCACAGTCACTTGCGGCAGGTGGTGCTGGGTCACCTCAGCGATGACTGCAATCGGCCGGAGCTTGCGGTGGATTTTGTGCGCAGGGCGCTGGCAGATACAGTGGCCCGTCATGCCCGCGTGCAGTGCGCAGCCAGGCATGAGCCCACGCCTTCGATCAGTCTGGCCCCACTTCAGGTGTCCATCGGCTCCTGAGTTCGCAGCCTGCTGTGGTCACTGCCCTGTCGGCGCCTCGCCGACCCGCATGTTCTGGAAAGGGACGCTTTGGACCACGGCAAGTATCAATTCCTGAAAGGCATGGCCCTTGGCCTCCGCTTGAGCCACAACGCCCTTGACTGCCGGGCGATCGCTGTAACTCAGGCCACGCCCCAGCGCATAGGTCAGGAGATTTTCGGCAAGGTTGCGGGTGAATTCGCCAGCGAGATCGGTTTTGAGAATTTGGCGCAGCTGGACCAAATCCTTGAATTGTTGTCCGCGCACCCACTGCCCTGAGGTGTCAATGGGTTGTCCTTTTTCCTTGTCGCGGAACAAGCCGATGGCGTCGAAGTTCTCGAAGGCAAAACCCATCGGATCGAGGAAAGCGTGGCAGCCCGCGCAACTCGCATTGCTGCGGTGTTCGGCAAGCTGCTGGCGCAGAGTCATCTTGCTGTTGAGGGCTTTCTTGGCGTCCAACGGCGGCACGCCCCCTGGGGCTGGTGGCGGCGGAATGCCGAGAATGTTTTCCAGCAGGTACTTGCCGCGCTTCACCGGTGAGGTGCGCGTCGGTTCGGCGGTGAGGGTAAGAATGCTGCCGTGCGTCAGCACACCGCCGCGCGGTGTGCCCTGCAGGCTCACCTTTTCAAACTTGTCGGACTTCGGCCCCTTGATGCCATAGTACTTGGCCAGGCGCTCGTTCATGAAGCTGTAGTCGCTGTCGAGAAATTCCAGAATGCTGCGGTTTTCGCGCAGGATGTACTGAAAGTAGGTCTCAGTTTCGCGGCGCATTTCGCTGGGCAGATTGTACTGCCACTTGGGGAAAATTCGCCGTTCTGGCTCAACGATGTCCATGTCGCGCAATTGCAACCATTGACCGGCAAAGTTTTCAGTCAGGGCCGAGGCCTTCCAGTCGCCAAGCATGCGCCTGAGCTGGGCGTCGAGCTGAGTGCGCAATTTGCCCTCCGCGGCCAGTTTCAGCAACTCCTCATCCGGTGGGGCTGACCACAGAAAATAGGAAAGCCGTGAGGCCAGGCTGAACTCATCAATGGGGGCAACACCGTCCACCGCAGGCGAGGCAGGCTGCGGATCGGTGCGAAACAAAAAGGATGGTGAGGCCAGCAGAGCCTCAAGCACGGTGCGCAGCGCGGTCATCGGCTCGCCGGTCTCGCGCATGGCCAGGTCGCCCAGCGCACGCCATTGGGTCTGCTCTTCGGCTCGCAGGGGGCGACGCAGCAGGCGCTGGGCCATGCGGTCCACCGAAGTGACCAGGTCCGGCATGGCTCCCTCGTGCTGCTCGGCCTGCAGGTGCAACTCGTGCACCCAGAGGTTGCGATCGGCCTTGTTGGCCGGGTCGTAGAAGTCGTTGGTGAAGGCCACCTGCAACTGGTGTTTGCCCTTGGGTAGAGTGGCCTTGGCCTCAAACCATTGCGGGTTTTGTTTGCGGTCAGTCACCTCAAAACCAGCCAGCTTGTGGCCATCGAGGCGGATCTCCACCTTGGCCGGTTCGCTGCCGGCCTGCTGCGCGCTGGCGCGCAGGCGAAGTTTGAACACGCCGTCCTGCGCCAGATGAAGCGGATGCCAGATGAACCCACTGCTGGCAATCGAGATGGAACCCACATCAGGCGCGGCTTGGGCGCCGTCAATGATCCAATCCTCGCCGCCGATGTGCATGGCCTCGGCTCCCTGGGGCTTGTTCTCCATCAGCCAGCGCACGAAGCGCGACCCTTGCAGCGGCAGGGGCTGGAAGGGCCCTTGCAGGCGCAGGCTCTCAATGGACCAATCTGGTGCCGTTGCCGATGCCCCAGCCAGGCGCAAAGCCACGGTGGGCTGCCCTGCGGGCAATTGGATCTCAACGGCCGAGGTCTGCACCTTGCCCTGAACATTTTTTAGCGCCAGTTCGCCAATGACCTTGTCGCGGTGAATGACCTGCAGCGTGGCGTTGCCGCCCTCTGCGCCCTTGAGGTGGCTGCGCAGGCTCAGACGGTAGCTGCCCTCGGCGGGCAGGTCAGGGTAGAGGCGCACCTCGCACTTGCCGTCGAGTTGCAGTGTTTCGCCCTCGGTCTTGAAGCGGCCATTGCGAGCATTCAATTTTTTGCCCGGCCACTCCTGGTGCATGTGTCCGGGTTTTGCAGGTGCGAAGACCTCGGCGGCCACCTGTTGGCCAGCGCGCAGGTATTTTTCCACCAGCATGGGAGAGAGGCTGAGCACATCGCCGATGTTGTCGTAGCCATAACCGGTGTCATCGGGTGGGAAATCGCGGGCTGGCCGACTCTGCGCCCAGAGCAGATCGCGAATGCTGTTGTTGTACTCAACGCGGTTGAGGCGGCGTGCCGTGATGTGTCCGGGGTCGGGCTTGGCAGGGTCAAACCAGAAGACCGCCTCATCAATCCATTGCACGATCGCGTCGCGCTCCTGCAGGCTTGGAGCCTCCTTCTTCTGTGGCGGCATCACATGGGTGCTGATCTGTTGCCGCACCAAATCCCAGAGCGCCACATCGCCGCGCAGCGCCTTGTAATCGCTGTGCTGGTCGAAGGCAAATTCGCCCTTCTCCACCCCGTCGCTGTGGCAGTCGTAGCAGTAGCGTTGAAGCAGCGGGGCGATTTTGGCCTCGAAGTCGCCCTTGCCGCGCAGGGGGTCTGCCTCTGCGGGCCGGGGGTCCGCGGCGGGGCAATGGCAGGGCAGGCAGGCCAGCACCAGGCAAATCTGCAGAAGACGACGGGGGGCAAAGGGCTTCAAGACGGGTCGGAAATCGGGGTGGGGCGGGAAACGCAACAGCCGCTGCACCGCAGAGCCCCGTTTGTCAATCTGGAGCATGGGCAGGGGATTGCCCGCTTCGGAGTGACGGTGGGGGAGCCGTGTCGGGAGCACCTCATGGATACGCACCTGCCAAGCAGCAGATTGCGCCGATTCCTCCGGGCTTGCAGCGGGTGCCGCCTGTCCGTGCTGATGCAGGCGCATTTTGAGATTCCCAATTGGCACCTCTGCGTGTTCAATGGCAGGCTCAGCCATGCCCACCCCCCCCAGCCATTGCTGCCTGCAGCCTTCCCGTTTCGGGCTTGGGTCCATCGCCCTGATGAGTCTGATCCTCTCCCTGACGGGGCTGCAAGCCCAGTTCGAGGTCTCCCTCAAGCTGCCACGAGCCAACTTCATGGCCCTCGAGCCCATTGAGGCCACAGTGCAGATCACCAACCGCACTGGTGCCGTGGCCGTGCTCGGCGGCCCTGGCCGCGGCGAATGGCTCGCCTTCGAAATGCTCAACAGCACGGGTGACACCCTTGCCCAACTCGATGTGGACGGCAGCCAGATCTTGCAGATGCAGCCTGGAGCCAGCGTGCGGCAAAAGGTCGTGGTCACCCGCGCTTACTCCCCCGAAGACATGGGCAATTATGGACTGCGGGCAAGGGTGCGCGCGTCGGAGCGCGACTTTTACCAAAGCGAACGGGTACGCTTCTCCATCATTGACAACAAGCCCATCTGGGAGCGCAGCTTTGGAGTGCCCGAGGGGTTCAAGGAAGTGGGGCAACGGCGGCGCTACGCCCTTCACATTTTCCGCGATTACGACAGCACCTCCCTGTATTACCGACTGCTGGATGACCGAGCCGGCACCAAACTCATCACTCGCCGCCTTGGCCCGCTGAGCCAGGTTTATGATCCACAGATCACGCTCGACGCGACCAACCACCTTCAGGTGCTCTTCATGGCGCAGGCCCATGTGTTTGCGCATGCCACCATTGACCCCACGGGCAAGATCGCCAAGCTGACCTACTACAGCGACGAGGGCAGCAGCAGGCCCACGATGCAGCAGGACGAAAAGGGCCAGGTGCTCATCGCCGGAGGCACGCGTTTTGATCCCGGTGCTGCACCGGAACAACCCAAGGGCGGCGGCGGCAAGCCCGTCTCGGCCAAGCCGCCGGGACTTTGATTCGCCGCTCATGCGCAACGCCACAAGCTTGGCCAAGTCCTCTGCGCTCAGCGGTCTGTGGCTGCCGGTCTGGCTCCTGATCCCCGTTGCCCTGCTCAACTACCTCGATCGCCAGATGCTGGCGACGATGCGCGAGTCCATGCTGCGCGACATCCCCGGCATCAACACCCAGGAGCAATGGGGGCAGGTGCTGGCCGCCTTCAAATGGACCTATGCCCTGCTCAGCCCCTTTGGCGGCTACATTGCCGATCGCTTCAGTCGGCGTTGGGTCATTGGCCTGAGCCTGCTGGGTTGGTCTGCCGTCACCTGGGCCACCGCCGGAGCCAGCAGCATGAACGACCTGCTCTGGACCCGCGCCGTCATGGGCCTCACCGAGGCCTGTTACATCCCCGCTGCACTGGCCCTGATCGCCGACCACCACCCCCTCGTCAGCCGCGGTCGCGCCATCGGCCTGCATCAGGCCGGCATCTACCTCGGGCAGATCCTCGGCGGCTTTGCCGGATACGCCGCCGATGAGCCCGCCCTGGGCTGGCGCTGGGCCTTCAGCACCTGTGGCATGGTTGGCGTGGTTTACGCCCTGCCACTGCTGGCCCTGCTGCGCGATGCACCGCACCAGGACGCCTCGGCAGCGGCCCCCAACTCCAGCAAGGCCAGCCCCGCCGCGGCCATGCGCGAACTTTTCAGCAACGCGCAGTTCCTCCTGCTTGTGGCCTGCTTCACCCTGCCTGCCATTGCCGGTTGGGTCATCCGCGATTGGGGCCCCAAGATCCTGCGCGACGGATTCGCCCTGAGCCAGGGGCAGGCCGGCGCCACGCTGGTGCTCTCCGTGCAGTTGGCCTCGCTGGTGGGCGCCTTGGGCGGAGGCCTGTTGGCAGACCGCTGGGTGCAGCGCAACCCCCGTGGCCGCACCCGCGTCAGCGCCCTGGGCATGCTGCTGTTTTTGCCGGCGATGGCCGGCCTTGGCGGCGCGGGCCATGTCGGCATCGCCGTGGCCGCCCTCATCGTCTTTGGCCTGGGCTGGGGCCTGTTTGACTGCAACAACATGCCCATCCTGGCGCAACTCACCCGCCCGGAAGTCCGCGCCACCGGTTACGGCCTGATGAACCTGGTGAGCATCAGCGCCGGCGGCCTTGCCGACTGGGGCTACGGCCTGCTGCGCGACCGCGCGGTGTCCAATGCCGCCATCTTCAGCGGCTTTGCCGCCATCGCCGCCCTCAGCGCCCTGCTCATGCTGCGCATCCGCCCGCCACAGGGCGGTCAGAACCACGCGTCGCGGTCTTGACATCACGAGATTTCTCGTTACGAGAATTGTCGTTGTGAAAAAACTCGTCGTTTTCTGCGAGGCCCTGGCCGACCCCACGCGCTGGCGCCTGCTTTGCCTGCTGCGTCATCAGCCGCTGTGCGTCTGCGAGCTTGCCGACATCCTCGGGCTGCCGCAGTCCACGGTTTCCAGCCATGTGCAGATCATCCGCCGCGCCGAGCTGCTGCAAAGCGAGCGCCGCGGCAAATGGCAGTACCATCAGCTCAAACCCGCGCTAGCGCCGCTCATTGACGGCCTGGCCAACCGCTTTGCCGCCCAGCCTGCCCAGGACGCCCGCCTGCGCCGCGACGCCGCGCAGGCCAAGCGCCGCCTGGCCAAGCGCGCCCAAAGCTGTTGCCCGCTGCCGCGCCAACTGCGTCCCATTCCCGCCCGCAAGCCCCGCAACCCCTGAGCCTCCAACGCCATGACCCTCGCCGACTTCCAACAACTGCTCAACGACCACCCCCAGCACCTGCTGCAGGCCAGCCTGCCTGGCGGCGACAGCGTGCCACAGTGCTTCCACATCACCGAGGTGGCCCGGGTGGATCGCCACTTCATCGACTGCGGCGGCACCGAGCGCCGCCGCATCACCTGCCAGCTTCAGCTTTGGGTCGGGCCCGATGAGGACCACCGCATCACCGCCGCCAAGGCCGCCTCCATCCTGCGCAAGGGCGCGCACCTGCTGCCGGACGCAGAAGCCGAAGTGGAGATGGAGTACGAGGCCGGCCTCATTTCCCAGTACCCGGTCAGCGGCGTGAGCATCACCCCACAGACCATTGTCTTTGAGTTGGGCCTGCGGCACACCGCCTGCCTGGCCCCGGAACTCTGCGGGCTGCCCGCCCTGCTCGACCTCAAAAAACCAGGCCAGCCCTGCTGCGCCCCGGGTTGCTGCTGATCATGAAAGCCATCATCGCCGAGTTGATGGGCACCTACGCGCTGGTCTTGGCCGGCTGCGGGGCAGTGGTCGTCAACAGCCTGCACACAGGCGCGCTGGGCAACGCTGGCATTGCAGCAGCCTTCGGCCTGACCGTGTGGTTGCTCATCGAGTTGTTTGGCCCCATCAGCGGCGCTCACCTCAACCCAGCCGTCAGCTTGGGCCTGGCCATCAGCGGCCAGTTGCCATGGAGGCTGTGGCCAGGCTATGTCAGCGCGCAATGTCTCGGCGCCATTCTTGCCAGCCTCACGCTCTGGTGCTGGTTCGGTGATGTCGCCAACCTTGGCAGCACTCAGCCCTCGGCTTCGGTCGGCCTTGCCTTTGCACTGGAATTGCTGTTGAGCGCCTTTCTCATGGCTGTGGTTTTGCGCGCGGGCTCGGCCTCCCGGGGCACACCGGCAAGCCTGCTGATCGGCGCCACCATCGCCCTCGAGGCCTTGGTTGCCGGGCCGGTGACCGGCGCCTCCATGAACCCGGCGCGCTCGTTGGGCCCGGCCCTGGTCAGTGGGCAATGCCAACAGCTTTGGCTGTACCTGCTTGCCCCCTGCCTGGGCACCCTGCTCGTGGCCGCCGTGCGAACTCACCTGCAACCTCAAGAGCCGCTTGCGGCCAAACCTCCAGCCTTCTGAACCCCAATACCGCCCATGACCAGGCCACTCATCCTCGTGCTTTGCACCGGCAACAGTTGCCGCTCCCATCTCGCTGAAGCCATCTTGCGCCGCGCCCTGGGCGATGCCTACGAGGTGCAGAGCGCAGGCTCCAAACCCGCCGGCTATGTGCACCCGCTTGCCCTGCAGGTGCTCAAGGAAAGTGGCCTCGATGCCAGCGCCCACCACAGCAAGCACCTCAACGAGTTCTTAAACCGCGATGTGGAGACTGTCATCACGGTCTGCGGCAACGCCGACCAAGCCTGCCCCATCTTCCCCGGGCAACGCCGCCGCCATCACTTCCCCTTCGACGACCCGGCCCACGCCACAGGCAGCCCCGAGGAACAATTGGCCGTCTTCCGCCGCGTGCGCGACGAGATCCGCGCCGTCTTCGAAGCTTACGCCGCAGGCCGCCTCGACCAAGCTCAGGCCCAGGCTCAAGCTTAGAACCAAGTAAGCTTAGAACCAAGTCAGGGCCAAGGCAGCCCCTTGCCGCAGTCCCGCACAGGGCCTCGCCAAGAAGCTCCAGCGTTCACGCGCGGCCATTCACGCGCGGCCACTCTTGCTGCGGCTTTCCCGTCGCGGCCTGCGGCGTTGGTGGCGGAGAGGGTGGGATTCGAACCCACGGTGACCTTACGGCCACTTCGGTTTTCAAGACCGACGCGTTAAACCACTCTGCCACCTCTCCAGATG
>JAURHS010000153.1 GCA_030833205.1 Prosthecobacter sp. | reverse complement strand
TGCTGCCGTTCGAGCCGAGGTGGCCGTGGCTCTGCGCGATGTGCCTGCGGCACAGGCCCGCAATCTGCTTGTCGAGCTCGCCAAGCGCTACGACGGCGAGGATCGCTCTTACCTCGAGGCTTGGGGCCTTGGCTGCAGCGGCAAAGAGTCCGAGGTCTATCAAGCGCTCACCGAAACCTTCGGTAGCCACGGTGCCGACTGGAACCCCGTCATGGCAAGGTTGGCGTGGCGCCTGCATCCTGCCGAGGCAGTCCCTGCACTCAAGCAACGGGCTTCCGCCGAGTCGCTCGACCCTCGTGAGCGCCGCTTGGCCCTGGATGCGCTGGCCTTCATTTCAGACCGCTCAGCCGCTGATGCGGTGCTTGATCTGGCCGCCGAGGAAAAAAGCCCGATTCGCGCCGATGCGCTGTGGTGGTTGATTCACCGCAACAGCAACGACTGGTCTTCGCTCGGGGTCTCAGCCAAAATGAAGGAGCGCGGCCTGATGGACTTTGCCAAGGCCAAGCTCACCAGCATCGAAACCCCTCCTGCGGTTCCCAACAACATTGACCTCGCGCAGGTCAAATCACTGCGCGGCGATGTGAAACGCGGCCAGTCGCTGGTCAGCCGATGCGTGATGTGCCACAGCATCGGTGGGCAGGGTGCCGAGTTCGGTCCCAACCTGCAGGGCTGGGGAATCAGTCAACCCAGTGACATCATCGCAGAGGCCATCGTCAATCCCAACAAGGATATCGCGCATGGCTATGATGGTGTCGAGGTCGTCTGCAGGGACGGCACCAAGATTCACGGCCTTCTGTTGAGCGACGGCGAGGTACTCATGATTCGCAGCATGGGAGGTCAGACCCAGTGGGTGGACCGCAGCCTCGTCGCCAGTCGCCGCAAACTGGGTCGCAGCATGATGATGAGCGCCACCCAACTCGGCCTGAGCGCCCAGGATGTGGCGGACCTGGTGGCCTACCTGCGCCAAGCCGAGTAAACCACCGCCGCAACATGGCAGGAAGTTCATCCACCGAAGCGTATCCTGTGGCATGAGGCTCTCCCTGTGTTTGGCAGCACTGTGTGCACTTTGCCTACCAGCCACTCGCCTGCATGCGGATTGGCCACAATGGAGGGGCCCGGGGGGAGCTGGTGTTTGGCCAAACCCAAACGCTCCCGAGGACTTCGCCTCGCGCCAGCCCAAAGCGCTATGGAGGCAAGCCATCGGGGGAGGCTACAGTGGATTGAGCACTGCGGCCGGGCGCTTGTACAGCCTCGACCGCCCCAAATCCGAGGCCTTGGAGCGTCTGCAGTGTCGCAGTGCCCTGACCGGCGAGTTGCTGTGGCAGCAGCAATGGCCCGCGGATTACGGCAGCATGGAGTATGCCAACGGACCTCGCTCCTGCCCCACGATTGCCAACGGCCTGGTGTATGTTCTTGGTGCCACAGGCATGGCCTCGGCATTTCAGGCGGACACGGGCAAATTGGTTTGGCAGGTGGATTGTGTGGCCACCCATCAAGCCAAACGACCCACATGGGGCTTTGCCGCTTCACCAGTCCTGCATGGCTCGCACCTCCTGCTTCATGTTGGCGCGCCTCAAGGCAGTGTGCTTGCCCTCGACGCAAACACCGGCTCCTTGCAGTGGAAGGGTGGCGAGGATCCAGCAGGCTACTGCACGCCCCAGATCATCGAGCACCATCAGCAGCGGCAACTCATCTCCTGGGGCCCCAAGCACATTGAGTCTCTGGTGCCAGAGAGCGGCAAACTCAATTGGCGCTGGGCCTACCCCGTGACCTACGGCGTCAGCATCGCCCAGCCGATTCATCACGACGGCCTCTTGTTGGTTTCCGGCTACTGGCATGGAACGCGCACCCTGCAACTTGGCGAGACTCCCGCAGATCCTCCGAGGCTGGCATGGGAAAACAGAGAGAGAATCTGTGGCCTGATGTCAACCGGACTGCGCCGGGGCGAAGTCGTCTATCTCTTGGATAAGTCCCAGGGACTGCAAGCCATCGAACTGAGGACAGGCCGCATTCTTTGGAGCGATGACAAGCAGTTGGAGTCTGCGGCGCAAAACCCTCAAATGAGCCTGGTGTGGCTTGATGAAGCCAAGGGCCTGGCAGCCGGGCTCAATTCAGATGGCGAGCTGTTATTCATCGAGCTGAAGCCCGAGGGCCGTCGCGAGTTGGCCAGGCACCAACTCATCGGCAAGACCTGGGCACACCCAGCCTTCGACGGGCCCATGGTCTTCCTGCGCTCAGACAGCACTCTGGCAGCTTGGAAGCTGTGGTGATCGCAGCAGTGTTCACTTAGGGCGCATCCATTTCGCCGTAGGCGACATTTCCCGCTTGCCCTGCCGCTCCAGCCAACGATGCGTGCACCAGGCATGGACCCTGCCCTCGAAGCATTGCTGGCGCTTCACCTCATTCCAGAGGTGGGCCCCATGCGTGGTCGCGCCTTGATTCAACATTTTGGCTCCGCGCAAGCAGTCTTGGGAGCTGAGGCAGCCGCAATTGCAAAGGTCCGCGGCATTGGATCTGAGCTAGCCGAGGCAATCGCGAGTTGGCCGAGGACCGTGAATCTTGCCGCCGAGTTGGCGCTGATTGGCGAGCTGGGCCTGAGCCTTCTGAGTGAGGGCGACCCGCTTTACAGCCCGCTGTTGGCACAGATTGATCAACCGCCGCTGCTTCTGTATGTCTGGGGCGAGCTGAGACCCTCGGATCATCTCGCCATTGGCATCGTTGGCAGCCGCGAGGCCACGGCGTACGGACTGAGCGTCACCAAGCGCATGAGTTTTGTCCTTGCCAGCGCTGGCCTGTGCGTGGTCAGCGGCCTGGCGCGTGGTGTGGACCGCGCCGCCCATGAGGCTGCACTGGCCGCTGGAGGCCGTAGCATTGCCGTTCTGGGCAGCGGCTTGGGCAAGGTCTACCCCCCTGAAAATCTGCCATTGGCAGAGCGAATCGCCACTCAAGGAGCGGTCCTGAGTGAGTACCCTGTGATGCGCAGCGCAGACACCAAAACCTTTCCGCGTCGCAACCGCATTGTGGCGGGGTGGAGCAGCGGTCTGCTGGTCACAGAGGCCCCGCTCCGAAGCGGTTCACTGATTACCGCCAATCAGGCCCTGGAGGCTGGACGCAGCGTGTACGCTGTGCCAGGCCCCATTGACCGCCACACCTCCAGCGGCTGCAACCGTCTCATTCAGCAGGGCGCCAAGCTGATCACCGACCCCGGTGAAATTCTTGAGGATCTCCGCCCGGAGCTCTCAGCACCATCCGCCGTTCCAAGCCAACCCCAGCACTCCGCCCCGGCCACGGTTGCCAACACAGCCAACGCGAGCCTCAGTCTGGAGGAAAAAATCCTCTTCGAGGCCCTGGGACCAACCCCTTTGGCCATCGACCAAATCATTGATCAAAGCGGCCTTACGGCTGCCACATGCAACAGCAGTCTGATGCGGCTGGAAATCAAGGGACTCATCAATGCCCTCCCTGGCCGCCGTTACAGCAGACGACTCTAAAACCAGGCTGGACAACGGCGTTGAAACTGGTTTGATGGCTCGGCCCTGGAGCGCGCGCAACGGGGCCGATCAACACAACCCCCTCTCATCATCATGGCCAAAATTCAATTCGGCTCCGAGGTGTACACCTGGTTCATGCAGGGCACCGGCAAGGGCTACGACGACAAACTCGACCACATGATCAAGGTCGCCGCTGAGGCTGGCTTCACCGGCATTGAGCCGATGGTCCTTGAGATCTCCAAGAAGGCCCTAGGCTGCTCCAAATATTGGTTGGGGCGCTTCATTGACCCCGTCAAGTTGCGCGATGTGCTGCAGAAGCATCGCATGAAACTCGCAGGCCTTGCTTTGGTCTGTGCTTGGGATGCTGAGAAAGAAACCCCCGCCGAGAAAGAGGCGGCTGATTTCGCCATCAAGTACCTCAAGCACTTTCCGGGGGCCATGCTCGGCACCGTCACTCTGCCGAGTGGCCGGGCCAAGGACCTGCAACGCCGCCGCCTCAATGTGGCCCGCAACATCAATTTGGTCTCCCAGCGCGCTCACGACGCAGGCCTGAAGTGTTCCTATCACCCCAACAGCCCACCAGCCTCACTGGTGCGCACCCAGGAAGATTACGATGTCGTCTTGAGCAGCCTTGATCCAAAGGTCACGGGTTGGACTCCAGATGTCGGGCACATCGCCCGCGGCGGCATGGATGTGATCGCAACTCTCAACAAGTGGCAGCATTTGGTCAATCACATCCACTACAAGGACTTCTCCGGCAATGGACCTGAGCCCTGGGCCCAGATGGGCACCGGCAAACTGGACTTCCACCGCATCACCGAGTGGCTCGTGGCCCGCAACTACGAGGGCTGGATCATCTGCGAAGATGAAGCCCATGTTGCCGTGGACGACCCCGATGGCGTCACCCGCCAGAATGGCGAGTGGTGCAAGTCGAACCTCAAGCCCATCGTGGCGTAAAGCGCGCACTGTCTCCGCAATTCAGTCCCCGATGGCAGCCCCATCGGGGACTTTTTTGGCACTGGAACCCTTGCCGCACGCGGCTCTCCGTTTCCTGTCGGTGTCCATCTTTTGGGATCTTAGCCGCCAGAGTTCATTCCCCTCATGAAGCGTCCCTCACTCTCGGCCCTGTTGCTGGTCTACGCCCTGTGGATTGGGGCCCTTGGTCTGCTGCTGCGTCAATCGAACATGATCTGGACCATGCCCCTGCTGGCCCTGATCGGGTTTGTGTGGGCACCGGCATGGGTTTGGCGGCACTGGGACTCCTGGGTGAGCGAGGACCCAGCGGCATTCTGCAGCACCCTGCTTGTGGCGCTGGTCTGGGTGGTCGTCCTCACCCTGGACTCTCAATCGCATAGCGAGGGCGGCGCCAGCACCGCAGGCATCGCCATGATCCTCACCGCCCCAGCCTGGAGGCTCCTGCACCAGGCACTGCGCAAGCGCTGGCCCAAGCGCCGCGACTGATTGAGAATCTCTGGCTCCCCAAGCGAGGCGCTGACCTACCAGCGCAGGACGGAAGCCGCCCAGGTGAAGCCACCTCCAAAGGCGACCAACAACACGATATCCCCGCGCTTGATTCTTCCCTGCCGCCTCGCCTCGTCCAGGGCCACCGGAATGGTCGCCGCGCTGGTGTTGCCGTAACGATCCAGATTCACAAAGACCTTCTCAGAGGGCAACCCTAGGCGGTCAGCGATGGCGTCAATGATTCGCAGATTGGCCTGATGGGGAATCACAAGTGAAATATCCTCGCGCTTGAGGCCAGCTCGGCTCAGCGCCTCTTCGGCAGCGGCACTCATCCGAGTCACAGCGTGTTTGAAGGTCTCACGCCCCTCCATGTGCACGGTGTTGAGTCGCTGCTCCACATTCTCGGCGGTCGTTGGACAGGCACTGCCCCCGCCGGGGACCTTGAGCAGATTCACCAGCGTGCCATCGCTACCCATCACGGCACTGAGCACGCGGCCAGGGGCATCCGCCGAATCATCGGCCTTGAGCACCACCGCTCCGGCTCCGTCGCCGAAAAGAACACAAGTGTTGCGGTCCTTCCAGTTGACCAGGCTGGTGAGCTTCTCGGCACCGATCACCAAGGCACTGCGATAAACCCCAGAGTTCAAAAACTGCCGAGCCACCTGCATGGCATAGACAAAGCCTGAGCAAGCTGCACTGAGGTCGAAGCAAACCGCCTTGCTGGCTCCAATCTTGCCCTGAACCACGCAGGCCGTGCTTGGAAAAAACATGTCGGGGGTTACGGTGGCACAGATGATCAACTCCACCTCTGCGGCAGGCATTGCCGCATTGTCCAAGGCGCGACGGCATGCCTCGGCGGCCAAATCACTGGTGGCCTGCTCGGGAGAGGCAATTCTTCGCTCGCAGATGCCGGTGCGGGTGCGGATCCACTCATCGGAGGTTTCGACCAAGGCCGAGAGATCCTCATTGGTGAGAACCTTCTCAGGCATGTAACTGCCAGTGCCGACAATGGAAGAGACGCAGGGAGAGGACATGGGTCTGGAGCGATGCGGACGCCGCTGGAGCAAGAGCCCCAAGGGAGGCCGGAGCATGGCAGAACCAGCGGCGAAGGCAAGTGCGGGCTTGAACCGGCGCGGCGGACAAAGGCTTCGCCTAGTCCTCCTGCTGCTGCCTGCCCCCCACCACCACCCCGCGCTTGCTTGAGGCGATGAAGTCGGCGAAGGCGGCGACATGCCCCTGAGGCCGCCCGGCCTGCAGTTCAGCAACTGCCTCGGAGGTGTTGCGCCCCTGGCGGTACACCGCACGAAAGGCATGCCGCAGTGCGTGAATCTCCTCCTGGGCAAATCCCGCGCGCTGCAGACCCACCAGATTGAGGCCACGGGCACGCGCTGGATTGCCGTCGGCGATGCAGTAAGGAGGCACATCCTGAACCACCTTGCTGCAGCCTCCAATCATGCTGCGGGCGCCGAGACGGCAAAACTGATGCACAGCGCTCAGGCCACCCAAAATGACATGGTCCTCCACCGTGACATGACCAGCCAAGGTGCCATTGTTGGAGAAGATGACATGGTTGCCCACCACACAGTCGTGGGCAATGTGCACATAGCTGAGAAAGTGATTGTGACTGCCGATTCGCGTGCACTCGCCAATCGAGGTGGCGCGGTGAACCGTGCAAAACTCACGGAAGGTATTGCCCTCCCCAACCTCCAGTCCTGTAGGCTCTCCTCGGTACTTCAAGTCCTGAGTCTGCTGACCAATCGAACCGTAGGCATAAAAGCGGTTGTGGGCCCCGAACCGGCTTGGCCCCATGAGGGTCACATGATGCTGCAGCCAGCACTGCGGCCCCAACTCGACCCCTGCGCCGATGATGCAATACGGCCCCACCTCACAGCCGTCGCCAATGACCGCAGTGGGATCAATGATCGCAGTGGGGTGAATCAGAGTGCTCATGGGTTCGTGAATTGTGCGCAAAAAAGTCAGCCCCGCTCCACCACGCTGAACATCAACTGCGCCTCGGAGACGACCTGCCCGTTGACCAGACAGCGACCCACCGCCTGGGCAATCTGGCGCTTCACCTTGATCATCTCAGTCTCGATGATGAGCGTGTCTCCAGGCACGACGGGCTTGCGCCACTTCACCTCATTGGCACTCATGAAGTAGCCAATCTTGCCCTGGTTCTCCGGCATCCGCATGAGCACAATGCTGGCCACCTGCGCCATGGCTTCGAGCTGCAGCACGCCAGGCATCACCGGATGGCCGGGGAAATGGCCCTGAAAGAAAGGCTCATTGATCGTGACGTTCTTCACCCCTGTGCACTTGCTGTCGCCCTCAAGACCGATGATGCGGTCAATCAACAGGAAGGGATAACGGTGCGGCA
>JAURHS010000009.1 GCA_030833205.1 Prosthecobacter sp. | reverse complement strand
AGGTTGCGCCGGTGCAGACTCAGGGCGCTGCCGTCGTCAGAGAGATGAAGTTCCGCGATGGGCGAATGGGGGCTCTGATCCGGCGCTGGGAAGGATTGCCAGATTGGGCTGGACTGGGCCTGCAACACCCCAGAGAGCATCAACCCGCCAAGTGCCACAACCGCAGACAGGGGGAGTGAGGCGCTGGGCATGCGGAGTCGAATGGGTAACCCGTAAGGTAACCCGAAACTGGCCCTGGCAAGTGTTTTTGCGACCTGACCTGCGGGTTGTTGTTGCGACTGAAATCCTGGGGCAACAGCGCTTTTCGGTGGTCAGGTCAGCGCGGTTCCCTCAACATGGCCGGATGATCCGGCAACTTTCCGTGCTTGCGATGTTTGGCCTCCAGCTCAGCCTTGCGGTGGAGGTGAAGTTCCGGCCCCAACTCGTGGACGGCGCGGTCGGCATTGGTTACGGCTTGGCGCTGAGCGATGTCAACGGCGATGGCCGCAGCGACATCATCCTCTGCGACAAGGATGCCCTGTACTGGTACGAGAACCCAGCTTGGACCAAGCACCGCATCGTGGGCCAGTTGACGGCCCGAGACCATGTCTGTGTGGCGGCGCGAGACATTGATGGCGACGGCAAGTGCGAGATTGCCCTTGGGGCGCAGTGGAACCCGGCGGATACCAAGGACAGTGGTGCCGTGTTTTATTTGCAGGCTCCAGCCGATCGGCGCCAGCCATGGACCCCTGTGCAGTTGACGCATGAACCCACCACGCACCGCATGCGCTGGGTACGCAATGCGGCGGGTCGCTATGACCTCATCGTGGTGCCTCTGCATGGCAGGGGCAATGTCCAAGGCAAGGGCGAAACCGTGCGGGTGTTGGCCTATCACATGCCCGCCGAGCCAATGCGCCAGACTTGGAACACCTCCTTGGTCTGCGACTGGATGCACCAGACCCACAACCTCGATGTCATGCCCTCAGGCAACCCGGCAGACCCGGAATCCATCTACCTCTGTGGGCGCGAGGGCATTGCCCGCGTGGACTCCACCGCCCAGGGCTGGCATGCGCGCTGGGTGGCCAAGCATGATCAGCCCGGTCTGGAGGGGGCAGGGGAGGTGCGCTGGGGCGTGTTTGCCGGCGGGCAACCCTATCTCGCCACGATCGAGCCGATGCACGGGTCTCAACTCGTGATGTACACCCCACCGCCCATGGGGCCCAAGGATGGTCTTTGGCAGCGCAAAGTGCTTGATGACTCATTGGTGGATGGCCACGCCCTGGCTTGTCATGACCTGCTCGGTCTTTACAATCGGCAGGTCGTGGTGGGCTGGCGTGCCAACGGCCGCATCGGAGCCCGAGTGGGCGTGAAGCTCTTCTACACCACCAAGGAAAATGGCTCGGGTTGGCAGCAGGCACTGCTCGACGACAACGGCATGGCCTGTGAGGACGCCGTGGGCAGCGACTTGGACGGCGATCGCGATGTGGACATCGTGGCTGCTGGCCGCTCCAGCCACAATCTGAAGATTTACTGGAATGAGCGCGCAGCGCCGCCAGCTCAGTAAGGGGCCTGATCTGAGGCCTGGCAGGCTTACTTGGGCTGCACCTCGAAGCCCGTTTTGTGGTCCTTGATCACCCAGCCCTGGGCTTCCACCTCCTGGCGCAGGCGGTCGGCCAGGGGCCAATCGCGAGCCGCCTTGGCTTCCCAGCGCTGCTGGGCCAGCGCGAGGATTTCCGCCGGGGCCTGCTGGGCTGGAGCTTGAGCTTGGGCCTCAGGCAATTGCAATCCAAGCGCCTGCGTCATGAAGGCGAGACCGTCGAGCAGAGCGCCGGCTTGGGCCTCGTTGATCTCGGCGGGCCGCGTGGCGTTGACCACTGAGAACATGGCACCCAGAGCAGCTGGGACATTGAGATCGGCCTGCAATTGCGACCAAGCGGCAGCAAAGGGGCCCGGGCCGTTGGAGGATTGCGGGGCATGGCTGGCGGTGATGGCGCAGAGTCCCTGACGGAACTTGGCCAGCTTCCCCAGAGCCGCAGCCGCTGATTGAAGCGAGTGCAGAGTGAAGTTCAGCGGGGTGCGGTAATGGCCGCTGATCAGACAGTAGCGTACCTCTGCGGGGCTGAAGCCGCGTTGGGCCAGATCCTCAAGGGTGTAGAGGTTGCCGAGGCTCTTGCTCATCTTGCCGCCGTCCACCATGAGGTGTGCCACATGGAACCAATGGCGGGCAAAGTTTCCGCTCGTCGAGCAGCAACTCTGGGCGATTTCGTTTTCGTGGTGGGGGAAGATCAGGTCAATGCCCCCGCTGTGCAAATCGAACTCCTCGCCGAGGTACTCCAGTGCCATGGCGCTGCACTCCAAATGCCAGCCTGGCCTGCCCTCGCCCCAGGGACTGGGCCAGAAATTCCCCCCATCCTCAGGGCGGCGAGCCTTCCAAAGGGCAAAGTCCGCCAAGGCGTCCTTGCTGTATTCGTCGCTTTGCTGGGCCTGCGAGGCGCCTGTTTTCAGCTCGCGGTCTTCGAGGTGGGAGAGGCGGCCGTAATTGGCGAAGGACCCCACTCGAAAATACACACTGCCATCTGCGGCTTCATAGGCGTGACCGCGTTGTATCAGGGTCTCGATCATGCGCACCTGATGGGGAATGTGCGCTACGGCGCTGGGCTCATGATGCGGAGGCAGAAGGTTCAGGGCCCTGCAGTCGGCGTGGAACCGCGCAGTCCAGAAGGCGGTGAACTCGCCCAGGCTCTGGCCGGCCTTCTGCGAGTCGCGGATGGTTTTGTCGTCCACATCCGTGAGATTGCGCACATGCAGGGTGGGCAGACCGCCCTGCTCAAGGACGCGGCGCAGAACATCCTGAGTCACAAAGGTGCGGAAGTTGCCAATGTGCGCCGGTCCGTAGACCGTGGGGCCGCAGCAGTAAAAGCGCAGTGTCCTGCCATCGAGGGGTTGCAGGAGGTGGTCCTTTCGGCTGAGGGTATCGTAGAGGGTCAGGGCCATGCAGCCCTCATAGTGAAGGGACATTGGCGCGGGGCAAGTCAGCAATCGGGATAGACAAGGCCGAAGCCATGCGTTAGTGCCCTTCTTCATCCCCATGAAATCCAAGACCCTCCTGCTTAGCCTTCTGGCCGCCTCCAGCCTTCTCGCTGCCGACGAAGTCACCATCTTCAATGGCAAGGACCTCAGCGGCTGGGAGGGCAACCCCCAACTCTGGAGCGTGCAGGATGGAACGATCACCGGCATCACCCCGCCTGACCCAGCCAAGCCAGCCCGCGGCATCATCACTCACAACACCTTTCTGGTCTGGAAGGGTGGCAAGGTCAGTGATTTCGAATTGACCTTTGAGTACCGCATCGAGAAAGGCAACTCGGGGGTGCAGTACCGCAGCAAGGAACTTCCCGCTGGCCAATATGGCCCGATCATTAGCGGCTATCAGGCCGACTTCGAAGCCGGCGACAAGTACAGCGGCATTCTCTATGAGGAGCGCGGTCGCGGCATTCTTGCCCTGCGCGGAGAGAAGAATGTGATCAAGCCCGGTCAAGGCAAGAAGCCGACAGTGGAGAAGGTTGGCAGCACTGGCGACTCCAACGCCATCGGAGCCGCGATCAAGAAGGAGGATTGGAATAGCTACCGCATCGTTGCCAAGGGCAATCATGTGCAGCACTACATCAACGGCAATCTCACCATTGATGTCACCGACGAGGACAGCGCCAATGCGCCCAAGGAGGGGTTGCTGGCTCTGCAGATTCATGCGGGACCGCCGATGAAGGTGCAGTTCCGTCAATTCAAGCTGGTGCCCCTGAAGTGACATGCTGCGGCGCTGCGCCCCATGGTTGATCTTGGCATGGCTGTTTGCCCTGCCATCAATGGCCCGAGAGCCCCAGCCCGGTGAGTACATTCTTTGCTCAGGGGGGCCCGCCCTGAGGCAGTGGGAGGAGCTGCGAAGCCCCGACATGCGCCACGACCGCTGGTGGGGCAACTTTGTGCGCTCGGCCAGAGTTCGCTTTGAGCAATTGCAGCCCAAGGCCAAGGCAGGTACGGTGTGGACCTGGCTGGTGTATCGCGGAGGCTATGAGCGCCGGGCTCGGGAAGATGGGCAGCCGTTGGTGGATTTTTGCAAGTCGGTGCGGGAGAAGTTTCATCTCAATTTGGTGTGGCTGGATACTGGAGAAGATCTCATCCGCTACATCAACCAGGGCAGCGCAAGGCAGCCCAGGGCCGGGTTGCCGATTGTTGGCTTTGAATATTTCGGTCACTCCAACAAACACTGCTTCATGCTCGATTACAGCAGCAGCCATTATGCGGTGTCCTCGGCATGGTTACACGAAACGGATCTTGCGCGCCTGGATCGCAGGGCCTTTGCCCGTCGAGCTTACTGCCAGAGTTGGGGGTGTCACACCGGCGAGAGCATGAGCCGTTTTTGGAAGCGGGCCACGGGGCAACGCATGATTGGGGCCGAGGGCAAGACCGACTACTCCAACGGCCACTTGCGCAATTGGCAGGTGGCTCTCGCCGAGGGCGCCCGCTGGGTGCGCTGAGGTGTGCCCTCTGGGGGCAGCGCTGGGGCTTTGGAATCTGCGGTTTTTCTGTGTGCGACAAGAGGTCAGGCGCGTATCCTAGCCGAGATGAATGCTGTCTGGCTTATGGTTGCCTTCCTGCTTGGCATGTCCCTGGCGCCTGCGCTGCGGGCTCAGTCCGCAGGTCCCGGGGTGGAAAATTTGCGTTTGTGGGCAGACCGGGGTGACTCAGACGCGCAGTTCGAATTGGGGCTGCGGCTGTTGACTGGCGAGGGTGTCACCAAGGATTTGGAGCAGGGGCGCAAGTGGGTGCTGAGCGCCGCAGAAGCCGAGCATCTGCGTGCCCAGTATGTCATGGGTTCGGTTTATGAAGACGGTCTTGGGGTGCCGCGAGATGAGGGCAAGGCGGTGCAATGGTACCGTCGCAGCGCGCAGCACGGGTTCGCACCAGCGCAGTTTGCCGTCGCGGTGGCTTATGACACGGGTCGCGGTGTGGCCAAGGACGAGGCCAAGGCTTTGGAGTGGCTGCAGCGCGCTGCGGACCAACAACACGCCCAGGCGCAGACCGCCTTGGCCGTGAAGTACGAGATGGGGCAGGGTGGGGTGAAGGCCGATCCCGCCAAGGCCGCGCTGTGGTACCTGCGCGCCGCCAATCAGCAATGGGTGCAGGCCATGACTCGCCTCGCCCATTTGTACTACACGGGCAATGGGGTGCCTCTGGACTTCCGCCGCGCCGGGGCTTGGTACCAGAGAGCGGCTCGCAGTGAGGACCCTTGGGCTGCCAACAATCTGGCCTGGTTCCTGGCCACCTGCCCTGACGAGTCCATGCACGATGCCTCGCGCGCGCTCGCTGAGGCCAATCGCGCGATTCGTCTCATGGATGAGGCAGGGGAGTCGCAGCCATATGAAATGTATGACACCAAGGCCGCCTGTCTCGCCCGACAGGGTGATTTCCTCGGGGCGGTGATCTGGCAGAAAAAGGCGATGGAGCTCATGGCTCAGGACAAGGAGTTGCCAGCCCAGGAGCGCGGCACGCTGCAGGGCGAGTTTCAGTCGCGCCTCAAGCTCTATCAGGAGCAGTCCGCCTACACCGAGCCGGAGGCAAAGGCCAAGGCCCCAGCGCCAGCCTTGCCGCAGGATCGGATCCTTCAAGAGGAGCCACTTCCTGGCGGCCGTGGCAAGGCGCCGAGCAAAAAATCCACGGCACCTCAGAAAGGCTTTGCTTGAGGCTTGCCGCTTTTTTAAGCAGGCTTCCTGGCCACATGCCGAAACCGCCCTCCATGTCCTGCAATCCTTCCCTTCGATCGCTGCTGCTGGCGCTTGTGCTTGGTTCCCCCGCTGCGGCTGAATTGGCCACCCCGCAGCCCATCATCGAGCTGCGCCCCAAGGCCTCCGATGAGACCTTCAGCACGGAGTTCGTGTTTGAGAATCGCGGCAGCAAACCGGTCAAGGTTTTGGAGATTCAAAGCACCTGCAGTTGCCTGAGCGCCTCATTGGACAAGGCGGTGTATCAGCCCGGTGAGAAGGGCAAGGGCAAGGCAGACTTCAGTCTTTCCAGTTTCAGCGGGCGCTTCGAGAAAACCCTTCATATGCGCACTGATGATCCTGCGCAGCCGGAATGGGTGGTCACCTTTGCCATCGAGGTTCCCGAGCTGATTACCATCAAGCCAAAGACTCAGGAGTGGTCCATTGATGGGCCCGCAGAGGCCAAGGTCACGAAAGTCACCATCAACGGCGATGAGCCCATCACCATCACCAGCTTGAGTTCCACCCGCGAAGCGATGCAATACACACTCAAGGAGGTGGTGCCGGGTCGAGAATATGAAGTGACCATGAAACCCCGCAGCACTGCCGAGGTGATGCTCGGGGCGATCAAGATTCAAACCAACAGCAGTATTCGACGCTATCGAAGCCAGATGGCTTTCTTTTCGGTGCTGCGCGGGGTGCAATCGCCATGAGGGCAGGGAGGGAAATGATCTGCATCGCTGCCTTGGCGGCGGCTGGTGCGGTGGGCAGCGCCATCTGGCATCCTCGCGCGCCGTCCTGGTATCGGGTTCAGGCAGCGCCGGCCCGTGATGAGGTGGACGCGGCCCAGGTGCGTTTGCGTTGGCCTGGGGGTGTGCTTTGGCTTGATGCCAGACCTCGCTCGGCTTACGAGGCGGCCCACATCGAGGGCGCCCTGCCTCTGGGTGAGGCCAATTTCGACGAGGATCTGCTCGCCATTCTCGATGTGCTGCAGAAGGCGGAGCGCCCAGTGATTGTTTATTGTGACGGATTGCGTTGCGAGACCAGCCGACGCATTCGCGAGCGCCTGTTGCAGATGGTCCCCATTGACGAGTGCTACATTCTTCGCGGCGGCTACTCGGCCTGGCAACGGCAGGGCAGGCCCTGAGCCATTTGGGTTGCGAGGCTGGGGTGAAGAAAAAAGGCCCTCCGATCAAGGAGGGCCTTTGGGCTGGTCACGCTGGACGGCGCAATCCGCTCAGATCTTTGGCGTGTTGGGGCCGTCAGCAGGCAACGCAGGCTTGGCAATGTAGGCCTTCGGCAAGTCGCCTTTGAGTGCCTTGAGGAAGGTAATGATGCTGGTGACTTCCTCATCGCTGAGCTTTTTGCCCAGCTGGTATTCGCCCATCATGGACACCATCTGCTCAAGAGTCTTGACCGAGCCATCGTGGAGGTACGGTGCGGTTTCCGTGACATTGCGAAGGCTGGCCACCTTGAACATGTGCTTGTCGCTCTCCTGCTTCGTGGCGTCCATGCGCCCGTTGTCCTTGAGATCAGGCCAAGCCTTCACCAAGCCCAATTTCTGATACATGGCACCTCCAACCGCCGAACCGTTGTGGCAGGTGGCACAGCCCACCTTGGCGAAGGTTTCATAGCCCTTGAGCTCGGCAGCACTCAAGGCGTTCTTATCGCCCTTGAGGTAATCGTCCCAGCGGGAAGGGGTTACGAGCTTGCGCTCAAAGGCCCCAACTGCCTTGCCGAAGTTGTCATAGGTCACTGGATCAGCCTCACCGGGAAACGCGGCCTTGAAGGCTTCAACATAACCGGGGATGGACTTCAGCAATGCGACCGCGGTGGCGGCATCAGGGACGCCCATTTCGATGGGGTTGAGGACGGGCCCCTTGGCTTGCTCCTCGACGCTTGGAGCACGGCCATCCCAGAACTGAGCCAGATGCAATGCAGCGTTGAAGGTGCTCGGTGAACTGCGGCCGCCAAGCTTGCCATCATGCCCTGGAGAGAAGGGAAGGTTGTCCTGGCCGTAGCGCTCCAGCATGTGGCAGGAGTTGCAGCTGATTTTGCTGCCCTTGGAGAGGCGGTTGTCAAAATACAGCATGCGGCCGAGGTCAATGCGGGCCTGGCTCAGCTCGTTCTGCGGGCTCGGTGCCTCAGAGGGCAGGGGCCTGAACATGGCCAGGTAGGAGTCCGAGAGCGCATCAGCGTGCAAGGCGGCAGTGGAGGCTGCGAGGGTCAGGAGGCTGGTGAGGGCGAGTTTCATGGTGGAGAAAGCGAGCGGACGGCTGCGAAAAAACGACTGTAGAGGCCCTCGGGTTGCAGGTTTTGATTTTTTGAGTGGTTTTGCTTCGAGTGGGTTGACGGCGCCGAGCTCCCCCTGTTTGCTTCACCCAGTTACCCCATGAAACCCACTCTTCTTATTTTGGCTGCCGGAATGGGTAGTCGTTACGGCGGCCTGAAGCAACTCGACGCCATGGGCCCCAGTGGCGAGGTGGTGTTGGACTACTCGGTTTATGACGCCATTCGGGCTGGCTTCGGCAAGGTGGTGTTTGTGATTCGAAGGGATTTTGAAACGCAGTTTCGCGAGCAGATCGGAGCTCGGTTTGCTGGCCGCATTGAGGTGGCCTACGCCTTTCAGGACATTCAGGACCTGCCGGCAGGGTTTGAAGTGCCCGAGGGACGCACCAAGCCGTGGGGAACCGCACACGCGGTGTTGGCTGCGCAATCCGTGGTGCACGAGCCATTCCTGATGATCAACGCCGACGATTTTTATGGCCGAGATGCCTTCGCGCAGATGGCAGAGGACTTGAGGCGGCCGCGTCCCGAGCAGGGCCCGGATCAGTACTCGATGGTTGGGTATTACTTGCGCAACACGCTTTCGGAGCACGGCAGTGTGGCCCGTGGGGTTTGCACCTGCGACTCGCAGCGCATGTTGTCCTCAGTCACTGAGATGACCAAGATCTTCAAGCTGCCGCAGGGTGGCGCTGAAAATCGGGAGACTGAACCCGCATTGCCGCTGACGGGAGACGAGGTGGTCTCGATGAATTTCTTCGGCTTCACTCCTCAAATTTTCCCTCAACTCAGGGCTGCCTTCCTTCGCTTTTTGCAGCAGCAGGGTAGTGATCTCAAGGCCGAATGTTATGTGCCCAAGGAGGTTGATGCGCTGATTCAATCGGGCAAGGCCCAGGTGCGCGTACTGGAGTCCAATGATTCTTGGTTTGGGGTGACTTACCCCGAGGACAAGGCAGATGTGGTCGCGGCAATCGCTTCGTTGGTTCGCAGCGGGGCGTATCCAGCCAACCTCTGGGCCTGAGATTCAGGGGTCGGCCCCTGAGGAGTTGGGTTCCTGAATCTCGATCAGCAGCGGCCGGTGGTCGCTGGCCTCCATCCATTCGCGATCATCGGGGATGTGGCATCCCTTGATCAGGGGCTTGAGTGTTGGGCTTGCCAATGCGTAGTCAAGCCGTGAGTAGACACCAGCAGCCCTCCAGTAGTGGGTCCAGCCCTCGCCCCGCTGATCCACAGGATTCAGAAGCCAGAGAGGATGGGAGCCGCCCCTGCCGATCAGGGTCCGCAGGGTTGGGGAGTTGAGGTGATCATTGAGATCGCCCACGCACAGCAGGCGAGTGGAGTTCGAGGGTTGCAGTGAGGCGTCCAAGTGCTTGCGCAACAGCCTGGCCTCGTGGCGCCGCATCAAGTCCTGATCTCCATCTTCGACCTCCCTCATGGACTTCAGGTGAGCGGCCATCAGGCGGAAAGAAAAGTTCTTCGAGACGAGCACCTCCACATCCAAAAAACCGCGCTGGACACTCATGGTCCGTCCATCGAGTCGGTAGGAAAGTTCCGCTGCTGGTGGCTGGGCGGTCAGTGGCAACCTGGAGAGAACCGCGAGGCGGCGCATGGGGTCGGAACCACCAACTGCATGCCGGTGTGGCAAGTCCAGACCAGCGGTCTTGAGCCGCAGCTGAAGGTCATCAACCTCAGATTCAGCGCCGATTTCGCTGACGCAGAGCACATCGGGATGGAGACTGACAAGCAGGCGCACTGCGACCTGTTTCTCACGCTCAGGCTTGGTCAATGGTAGGGCCGAGCCCCGCTGGGTTTGACTCAGCCAATTGTGAAGGTTGTAGCTGCAGACCCAGAGAGCCGACAGTGGCTGGCAAAGCCAGAGCCACGAGAGCACCAGCGAAAGTCTGCAGAACGGCAGTGTTGCGGTTCTGAGGTTGGAGGCGCGATGGTTAGACGCGGTCCTGGGTGGCGCTGGGCTCACGGCGCTCGACGCTCTGGGGGATTTGCGGGCGCTCCGCCTCGTCCTGTGCGGTGTGCAGCTCGCGTTCGAATTCCTCGCGCGCCTTCTTGAATTCTCCCATGCTCTTGCCCAGACTCCGGGCAAATGTGGGGAGTTTTTTGGCGCCAAAGAGCACCAGAACCAAAATGGCGATGATGATCAGCTCCGGGGTGCCCAGGGGGCCGAACATGGCAAGCGAGGCGGGTGCGTTCATGGGGTAAAATGGATCGGGGCGTTGAGCTTTGCAAGTGCCAGAGCGAGGGTCAGGGTTTTGCAGCGGCTTCGGAAACTGGCACCTCAGCGGATTCATTGATCAGCTTGCGCAGGGTGCTGACCCACTCCGGCGCAGTGGGATGGGCGGGGAACTCTTGAATGACCTTGAGCAGCGAGGCCAGGGCGTTGACGGTATCTGGTGTGGCCTCGTAGAGGCTGAGACCGCGGCTCCAGCGCAAGGTGGGCAACTCCTGCTGCAGCCAGAGCGTGTGCTCTGCCTCGCTGCGCAAGCCCTTGATCCAAGCGGCTTCCTGTTGCAGGCGCAGATCCCACAGGCCGGCCAACTGCTCAGGTTTGGCGGCCTTGAACAGGGTCTGCTCGTACATGGGGCCAATTTGGGCGGGGTCACTGCTCCACTGGTCGCGTTTGAGGTAGCTTTTGAGCTGGTAGGCCTCGACAACAGGGCTGGCGGCACCTGCAGATCGCTGCAACATGCCAAAGGCTCGCCCCTTGAGTTGTGGGGCCGCCGCGACCAAGTCCTGCAGGTAGGCCTGCAATTTGGGAACCATCTTTTCAAAGTCCTCGTCCTTGGTCTCGTGAGCCTCAAGCGTGAGCATCAGGTAGCGAAGGCCAAGCCGAATTCCCAGGGCGGGGTCGCCAGTTTCCTCGTTGCCATTGGCGGAGCCTCCGCCCTTTTTATTGCGCTGCTGTTCCAGGCTGCGCTCCACCTGTTCAGCGCGTGCCCGTGCCTCTGCCTTGCTCATGTCCTTGCGTTCGGCGTTGACCAGAAGATCGCAGTCCGCAAAGAATTTCGCGGCGGCTTGATTGCTGCCCGAGGCCTCGGCCAATTTCGCGATCACAGCGCCGAGGGTGCTGTTGCGCTGGTTGAGAATGGTTTCCTCGAGTTGCTCGAGGGTCTTCAGCACCTTTCCCACGGTCTCAGTGGGCAGCTTGGTTTTCGTGGAATCCTGCGGCCTGGGGGTCTGTTGGGCCGCAAGCGGAGCGCAGCACAGGGCCAGCAGTGCGGGGAGGGGCAGTTTCATGGCGGGAGGGGGAACGCAGGCTCGGGGCGCAATCTCACAAAGACTAGGCACGCAATGGAGAGATCAAGTTCAATCTGCCGCGGCGGTCCCGTTGCAGGCGAATCCACTGCCGATGGCCATTGAATTCAAATTCGACCTCCATGCTTTGGGCTCCCCCAAAGCTGCCGTTGGGCTCGGTGGGGCTTTGCTGCGTCGCCCCAGCTGAATCGGGGCCCTGCGCTGTCTGCGTGCGATTGAGCTGTCGCAGTGCCGATGCGCCGCAGCCGCGAATGCGATGAATCCGCAGGGTTGGTTGCCTGCGGATGCGGAAAAAAGTGTGCAACGGGATGTGGGGGTGCGAGGCATTCCAGAGAAAGCGCGCTGACGCGCAATGCTCCTCTTGGGCCAGGGCCTCAAGGATGTCGCGCACATCCTGCGCGCTGTGGTGAACCATCAAGCGTGCCACTTCATAGCGGCATTGAAGGTTCTCTGCCATGGCGGCCATGGGGTTGAGGTGGTCGGCTTCAATCTCCTCGAGAACCTCCTTGGCCACTGCGGCCATTTGCTGGCGAAATTCCGCCGGCGTAATCTGCCCGTGGTCGTACTGGCGAAGCAGTTGGCGAACATTGGGAGTGGGCGTTGACATGAGGCAGGGCAGGCGGCTTGGCGGATGAAGAAAACGCCGCCAGGGGTTGCCTGGCGGCGTCATCAGAATGACTTCAAATCAAGCTTGGCCTTACTTGGCCGGAGCGGGCGCTGGGGCCGCAGCTGCTGGCGGGGCGCCGGGCAGCGCGGGCAGGCCACCAGGAGCTGCTGCAGGCAGGCCGCTGGCAGGGGCTGCGCCAGGCAGGCCGGGCAGGCCTCCAGGGGCAACGGCTCCAGGCTGCATTGCGCCGCCGCTTCCGTTGTTGGTGGTCAGAATCTGCAACACCTGTTGGGGCTGATTCTGGCTGGCCATGGTGAAGATGTCAAAGCCGCCAGAGAGGGCCTTGGGACCGACTGCCGGCCCCTTCTTGGTGGCCAAGGACTCGACATTGACGGAGTTGTCGTTGCGGCCAACGATGATCTTGCCTCCGCGCCAGGCGCGACCTTCCTTGGGCTGGCCAGCGGCGTCGCAGTTCCACTGCGGAGGCCAAGCGGGCGCGATGGGGTTTTCAAACACCAGCGGCATGATGCCGTTGCTGGAGGTGGTCTGGCCCTGCGTCAGAGCCCAGTGGTTTTCGCCGGCCAGCAATGCTTTGTCGAAGGAGGGGGCAGTGCCCACATTGCCGTCGGGAAGAAATTTCGAGGCCTTGGCGCCGAAGATGCGCTCGTCCTGAATGATGTCCTCCTGAATCAGCACACGGAAGGCGTCGTTGGAGGTGATGGCCATGCCGCCGGTCTGTGGGTTGTTGTAGGTGTCAGGGTAAATGCTGTTGTTGTCATTGGCGAAAATCTTCATGGCCATGATGATCTGCCGGCAGTTGTTGCTGGTGGAGGTCTGGTTGGCCATGTCTTGGATGACATTGAATGTGGGGACGGCCAAGCTCGCGAGGATCGCGATGATGGTGATCACCACCAGGAGTTCGATGAGGGTGAAGCCTCGTTGCAGTGCTTTTTTCATGGGATGGGGAGGGGGTTGATGATGAATGTGGCCGCTTCAGGCAATGAAGCCATCCGCAACCGCTCGCATTACAGGCGAAGGCGTGGCCAATGGCGAGAAAAAACCAATGCCTTTGGTGTTTTTTGTGCGCCGCAGGTGGCAGCCCTAGCTCCAGTCGATTTCAACGCACTGCCCGTGCTGCTCATGGTTGGGGTTGAGGCAGTGCAGCTCCAGATTCAAACCGTTGCCAGTCGCCTTCGCCATCACCCAGCCCGCTGGGCTCTGCGCGGAGAAGACATAGGAGGTTGGGGGAAGATTGATCAGCCATAGGCCATTGCCTTCACTGCGGCGAGCCTGCCACTGATGGGTGTGACCGAAGACGAAGGCCTTGACCTTGCTGTGGTGACGAAGGACTTCAAGCAGGGCGGCGCTGTCGGTGAGGCCGCTGTGCTTGCCGCTGGCCGCACCGCTCGGCGCTGGGTTGTGGTGTGCCATCACCACGGTGGGGCGGTTGGGACAGTTGGCCAGTGTTCGGTCCAACCAGCCAAGTTGCTCAGCGCCGAGTTTGCCGGGGGTGGCGTTGACCACCTCCAGCGAATCCAGCAGCACCCAGTTCATCGCGGCGCTGCTGACTAAGCTGACATGTTTGGTCTCCAGCGGGCGGGCGTCCTGGGGGCTGGTCATCGCGGCGAGGAACTGGCGACGGTTGTCATGGTTGCCCAAGGTGCAGTGCACGGGCACACTGGCTTCGCGCAGCGGTTCCAGCAAGCCGATCAAGGTTTGGTAATCTGCGGCCTGACCGTCGAGGTAGGCGCAGTCGCCATTGATGAGCAGCCCAAAGGGCTTCTGACCGCTGCTCAAGACTTGCTGCACACAGCGCTTGAGGTTGGCGGCCATCACCGCGCCACGAGCAGAGAGCGAGGCGTCAGCGGCGATGTGGGTATCGCTGAAAAGGGCCCAGTGTTGAGCGTCGGGCGAGCTCTCAGCGAGGGCCGCCAAGGGGGATGCGATTGCGGCCCGCAACCAGTGGCGGCGGCTTTTGGCGGGAAGGGTGATGGGCATGACCCTTGTTTCTACGCTGCGAATCCGCGATTTTTGGCCTGATCTGGGGGCCCGCCGACAAATGCGTGATTCCCAGCTTGCCGTTCCTTCCTGCTGGGGGTATCCCATGCCCTTCATGCCCACTCCACGCAAAGCCGTCGTCACAGGAGCTGCAGGCTTTCTCGGGTCCCATCTCACGGATCGTCTTCTGGCTGAGGGCTGGGAGGTCTTGGGTCTCGACAACCTGCTCACTGGATCGGAGGCCAATCTCGCTCACTTGACCACGGAGCCGCGCTTCGTCCTGGAGCATCACGATGTCAGCAAGACCATTCAGGTGCTAGGGCCAGTGGACTTTGTGTTTCACTTCGCCTCGCCGGCCAGCCCGATTGATTACCTCGAGTTGCCCATCCAGACCCTTAAGGTGGGCTCCCTCGGAACTCACAACTCCTTGGGTCTTGCCCATGCCAAAGGGGCGGGGTTTCTGGTGGCCTCCACCAGTGAGGTTTACGGCGACCCACTGGAGCACCCCCAGCGCGAGTCCTACTGGGGCAATGTCAACCCCGTGGGGCCCCGTGGTGTTTATGACGAGGCCAAGCGCTTTGCTGAAGCCATCACCATGGCCTACCACCGCACGCACGGGCTCGACACCAAGATTGTGCGGATCTTCAACACCTACGGGCCGCGGATGCGCCTCAACGACGGCAGAGTGGTGCCTGCCTTCATTGGCCAGGCTCTTCGAGGAGAGCCCATCACCGTTTTTGGCGATGGGTCCCAGACTCGCAGTTTTTGCTATGTTTCCGACCTGGTTGAGGGGATCTACCGGCTATCGCAATCCGCTCATCACGAGCCGGTCAACATCGGAAATCCCCGTGAAATGACCGTGCTGGAGTTCGCCCAGGCGATTCAACGAATCTTGGGGGTGGACCAGCCCCTGATTCACCACCCCTTGCCGGTGGACGACCCGAAGGTCCGGCGTCCCGACATTTCATTGGCCCGCCGTTTGCTGGGATGGGAGCCCAAGGTTGAATTCGAAGACGGTATCGGCCTGACGATTTCCTATTTTCGTCAGTTTCTTGCAATCAATTCTTGAATCCACATGGGATTTGTCCTTAAAACAACGCGGTCCATTTTTCGGTCATCCCCCCAACCCATTCGCCCCATGAAGACATTCTGGATCGTCGCCCTCCTTGGCCTGTCCTCGGCAGTCAACAGCAGTGCCCAAACGGCGCCTGCGGTCAAAATCAGCGCCAAGGGCCCCAAGTTGGCCGCCATTCAAACCCCGATTGTGATCCCCAGCAATGTGCCAGACAAGAACTGGCGCCCGCGCACTTGGCTGGAATGTGACCTCGAGATCGAGGCGCGTCTCCCTTCCAATCAGGGCGGACGCAACGGCAGCGTCGCCTCCATCACGGTGAATTTTTATCTGGCGATGAACGCTCAGACGGCGGACGGCAAGCGCCATGTCCTCAAGGGGACCTTGAATTACCTCGACCTTCCAGCCAGCACCAAGTGCCATGCGTTGGCGTTCGCCACGCCGGGTACCCTGCGTCGGGTCCTTGAGCGCGACAACTTCAGCCCTTCCGATGTTGCTGGCTGGGGGTATGAAGTTGTGGTGGACGGTGCCGTCGTTGCGGGCGATTCGAGCGCAGGGGGCAAGTGGTGGGAGAAGGGGGACGGTTTCGCCATTTCTGAGGGAGCCCTGATCGCCAAGCAGGACACGCCATTCTCCATCCTTTGGGGCGACTACGACCTGCCCACAAAATCTCGCTGAGTCCCGCCTGTGCGGCAGACCCCGCAGGCCGTTTCATTCTCCACCCCCCAACACATCAAGCATGGCTGACAGCAAAACCATTGCGGTTCTCAATCTCGGATCGCGGCGCGTCGCTGCCGCACTTTTTTCCAAGGCAGGCTCAGAGCTGGTACTCAGGCGCTATGAATTCGTAGACCTGCCTGGTGACCCCAGCAACGACTTCTCGCGCAACCAGCAGGTCAAGGCTGCGCTTCAGGAGATCACCCACTCGCTCAAGCTCAGCTCGCATGCCCTCTGGTATGCCATTGGAGGTCATCATGTCTTTACCCGATTTGTGAAGCTGCCTCCGGTGCAGGACGATCGGGTGGCCCAAATTGTCGAATTCGAGGCGAGGCAAAATGTCCCTTTTCCGATCAATGAGGTGGTCTGGGACTTTGAGTTTTCCCAGGAAGGCACTGGCGAAACCGAGGTGGTGTTGGTGGCCATCAAGTCCGATGCCCTCAACGAAATTCATCGGCAGGTTGTTGACGCCAAGCTCAACCCGCAGGGGGTCGACATCGCGCCGCTGGCGCTCTACAACGCCTTTCGTTACAACTACCCCGATGTTGCGGAGCCCGCGGTGATCGTTGACCTTGGAGCTCGCTCAACCAACTTGGTGTTTGTTGAGCCGGGAAGGTTTTTTGTTTCGAACTTTCTGGTGGGTGGCGCAGCCATCACCACGGCCATCTCCAAGGAATTTGGAATCAATTTTGATCAGGCGGAGTTGCAAAAATGCTCGCGCGGTTTCATTGCCCCAGGCGGTGCGGTGCAGGATCACGCGGACCCTGAAATTGCCGCGCTCTCCAAGGTGATCCGCAACGCCGCAGGCAACCTACACACACAAATTTTGCGGCGCATCACCGCCTACCGCAGCCAACAATCAGGGGCAGCGCCCAAGCGCATCTTCCTGACTGGTGGTGGAGCTCATCTGGGCAACATGGTCCCTTTCCTTCAGGAGAAGCTGAAGTTGCCCGTGGAAATCTTCAACCCGCTGCGCGGCGTTGCCTGTGATCCCAAGGTTCAGGCGGATGCCTGCTTCATGGGAGAGTTGGTGGGTCTGGCGTTGCGTGGGGCAGGGGCCTGCCCAAGCGAACTGGAATTGGTGCCAGTCTCCGTGGCCAACCGTCGTGATGCCGCGCGCCGTTTGCCTGCACTCTTGCTCGGCACGCTGGTGCTCTGGGGTGGCATCGCATCAGCAGTGGTTCACCAGCAGGCCAAGGTCCGTGTCCTGACTGAAAAGCTGGCCGTGGTCATGCCCGAGCAGGCCAAGCTGCAGGAACTCGCCGGCAAGATCGCCGCTCTGGAAACCCAGCAAACCCAATTCGCCAATTACAGCAGCGCCCTTGAGCGCGTGGTGCTCGAGCGGTCGTACTGGGTTCGCCTGCTTTCGGAATTGAATCAGAAATTCGACAATGACCTCATTTGGTTGACCACGATCGAAATTCTCAAAGAGGGCAAGCCCATTTCTCCGGTGCTCTTCAACAAGGAGCGGGTGGCTGGAGCCAAGGACGACCAGGCTGGGGACCCTCAAGTTCCCTACACGCTGCATCTCAAGGGGCTCTACCGCAAGAATGATGAAGGTGAGCAGGTGGTCTATCGCTACGCAGCCGCGCTGGCGAAGTTGCCAGCCTTGGAGCTCGCTGACTTCGAGCAGCGTCGAGCTGCGCTGGTCAGCGCCCAGAGCGGAATCGAGGAAGAACGCTACGCCTACAGTTTTGACATTAAACTGCCCATCAAACAGGGCATTGCCTTTAAGTTGCCATGAGTTGGATTCAAGAAAACAAAGGTCCGGCAGCAGTCCTGGGCCTCGCCGCTGCGGGCGCCATCGGACTGGGAGTGGTGTGGTTCAACACCTGGAGTGAGGCGACCGAATTGCGCGAGCAATTCGATCTTGCCAATCAAACCATCGCTGGGCTGAAGTCTGCAAAACTCTCCCCCACTCCCGAGAACCTCGCCAAGAAGCAGGCCATGGTTGAGGAGTACGGTCAAGCTGTGACCAAGCTCAACGGCGTCCTGACCAAGCTGCAGCCACAGGGACAGGCGATGAGCAACACGGATTTTCAATCCAAGCTCAAGAAGAAGGTTGCCGACATCAAGAAGGAAGCCGCTGGAAAACTACCGGCGGAATTCAATCTTGGTTTTGACGCCTACGAAAATGAGTTGCCCAAGTCTGACGCGCTCGCCACCGAACTCTCGCAATACCTTGATGCTGCCGATGAAGTGGTCCGTCTCGCCCTCAAAAGTGGCTTGGCAGCGGTGGAATCTCTCGAGCGCTCTGCGCTGAGTGCAGAATCTTCCTCGGGCACCAAGCCTGCTCCTGCTGCACCGACTGGCGAAGTCACTCGTCGGCGCACCCTCACCCTAACGGTGCGTGGCGATCAGCCTGCCCTGCAGGCCTACCTCAGCGCGCTGGCCAGCCCCAGCCAAATCCGGTTCTTCACCATCACTCGCCTGCTGCGCATCGAAAACGAGCAGCAGGAGGGGCCTGCCCGCAGTGTGGTCACCGCTGAGCCTCCGCCCGACGCTGGTCTGAATGGTGCCGCAGCGCCAGCAGGCAATGCCGTGGCTGCGCCCAAGTCGGCAAAGGGCGCGCCAGCGCCTGCGGATTCCAAGATTGTTCTCGGCGCTGAACAGTTGCGTGCCTACCTCGAAATCGACTTGGTTGAGTTTGTGGCGCAGCAAAATACTGCCCCAGCTCCCGCTCCCGCCCGCTAACCGGGTCCACCCTCCCATTCCGACTCCAACATGCAGAAGAAATCTGGCAATTACGAAAGGACCTTCCTTACACTCTCCTCACTACTAGCCGTTGGGCTTGGAGGTTACCTGGTGTGGGAAAGCCAGGGGCTTGCAGACAGTCTGGTTTCCATGCCTGTCGTGGCGAAGGCCGAATTCGACCCCCCATCGCTTGAGACTGTGCAGCGGGCGCAGAAGGTGCTCGAAGAGAAATTCAGTTGGCAGGCTCCATCGCTCAAGGGCAAACAGGTGCCATTGAACAAATCCGTGATCCTGCTGCAGAAGGGAGACGAGCTGTTTGACCTTCAGGTTGCCCAGCCCCAGCTGCGGCCACCGATGACCAATGAATTCATCCTCAAGTATCGGCTGCCCAATTTTGAATCCCCCAATGTGGGCCAACTCGACCCCGATGCAGATGGATTCACCAACGAGGAGGAGTTCGTCGCGAAGACTCACCCGTTGGAGAAGGAGTCCCATCCTCCATTGACGCAGAAGCTGGTGGTCAAGCAGCGCATCGTCAACGACTACATCGTCAAGCTCAACACGACCGCTGCGCCCTACCAGGTGCAGAAGGTCAAGCCCGAACCCCGTTCCAGCAAGTTTGTCCAACTGCAGGATGAATTTGCTTTCGAGAAGGGGGGCAAGGCCCGCTTCAAGGTTCTCGAATTTGCAAGCAAGACCGCCAAGGATCCCAAGACAGGAGCGGATGTGGATGCCTCCGAACTCAAGTTGCGCGACTTGGAGAACGGCAGGGAAGTTAACCTGATCAAGAGCAAGGAGGTCAATCTTGCGACCTACGAGGTCGAGTTCGAGCTCAAGATTGGAGAGGGTCAGATCATCAAGGCCGCCGATCAGGGGTTGTTTCAAATTCCAGGCATGGACGGGCAATTTAAGGTGCTTTCGATTGGTGAGTCCGAGGCCAAGATCGTGCCTGTCAAGGGGAAAGATCCCTCTGGCGCCGAAATCTTGGTGCCCAAGCAATAAAAAATGTCACCAAGTCCGAAAAAAGACTCGCCTAATTCCCAGCAATTCTGTTACAACAACAAATCCCACGGATTTCCGCCTTTATCTCTATGCCCCAGAACCCCCGAATGAAGAAGCATCGCGCAGCCCTCATGATGATCGCAGGTGTCAGCGCCGGACTCTCCGGCGCATGGGCTCAAAGCCCAGATGCGGCTGCAGCGAGCCTGCCAGGACTTGCTGAGCGTGAAATCACTCGCCGACTCGCCCGCGTGCAGGACGCGCAGCAGTCCATGAACCTTGGCGATGAGTCCTTCATCAAGGGCGACCTCGATGGGGCGCTTTCCCAGTACCGTGCGGCGAAGGAGATTCTCGATCAGTTGCCCAATGCGCCCTTCATCAAGGACCTTCGGGAACTGGCAAATCTGAAGTTTGCCGATGGTGCCGTTGCCTTGGCTCGCACGCAGGTGGCCAAGGGTGACTATGTCTCCGCCCGCAAGCTGATGGACGAAGCGAAGCTTGCCGTGCCTGGGCATCGCAAGTCTCAGGCGTTGGCCGCTGAATTGGGTGATGAGGATCGCTGGCCAGCAGCGCTGACTGCGGAGCATGTCGACAATGTCAAGAAGGTGACCGAGGGTCTTGCGCAGGCCAACAGCAACATGGATCTGGGCAACTTCGACAAGGCCGTTGAGGCCTTTGAAGATGTGCTCCGCGTTGACCCTTACAACAGCGCCGCTCGCCGCGGCATGGAGGTTGTCGAACAGAAGAAGTCCCTGTACCTCAAGAGCGCCTACGATCATCAGCGCTCACGCATGCTCAACATGGTGACTGAGGCTTGGGAGAGCAAGCCACCCGTCAAGGGCCTGCAGGTGGACAACGGGTCTCCTGGCAGCGCTGCCCCCACGGGCCTGCTGAGCAAGAAGATGGCCGAAATCATCATCCCTCAGGTCCAGTTTGAAGGTGCGACCATCCAAGAGGCCATCGAATTCCTGCGCGTCAAGAGCGTTGACCTCGATGTCAAGACCACCGATGTGGCTCGCAAGGGAGTCAACATCATCCTCAAAGCCGGCCCAGAGACCGCCACCGCCAACATCAGCCTCGATCTCAAGGATGTGCCGATGCAGGAGGCCCTGCGCTACATCACTGAGCTCGCTGGCATGAAGTACAAGGTTGAGCCCTTCGCGGTTCTCGTTGTGCCCGTCACTGAAACCACGACTGAGCAATTTACCCGCATCTACAAGGTGCCGCCGGACTTTGAAACCTTCGGTGGTGCAGGTGGTGATGCTGGTGCAGCCCCCGCAGCGGCCCCAGACCCCTTTGCTGCTGGCAATGCAGCAGCGGCTCCCGCCTCGGGCTTGATCAAGCGCCAGAACGCCCTCGAAATTCTCAAGGCTCAGGGAATTCAGTTCCCCGATGGCGCCACAGCTGTGTTCAACAAGGTGACCTCGCAGCTGATCGTCAAAAACACCCAGCCCAACCTCGACCTGGTTGAATCCTTCGTGGACTCCATCCGCAACCAGATCACCAAGCAGGTGTACATCACCACCAAGTTCGTTGAAGTGACCCAGAAGAACACTGATGAGCTCGGCTTTGACTGGTTGCTCGGCGCCACTGGAGTGGCTGGCGGAAGCAGTGAGAGCGTGTTTGTTGGTGGCGGCACCAACGGCAACTGGGGTGGTCGCAGCACCTATCCCTCCAACATGAGTGGCATGGTCAATGGAGACGCCACCGCAGGTACTGCGGCAAGCATCTTCCCCGTGGCTCGCAGTCTTCGCAGTGGTGGCCGCGCCATCCGTGGTGACAGCATTGACTCCCTCTTCAACCCAGTGGACAGCACCGCCGATACGGTCGCCCCAGGCATGCTGTCGGTTGCCGGGATCTTCACTGACCCGCAGTTCGGCATGATCCTTCGCGCACTTTCCCAGAAGAAGGGTGTGGACTTGATGAGCGCACCCAGTGTGACCACCAAGGGCGGCCAACAGGCCACCGTTGAAGTGATCCGCGAGTTCATTTACCCCACCGAGTTCGACCCTCCACAGATTCCAACCAATGTTGGTGGTGGTGGCGCCGCCGGTGGCGGCGGAGCCAGCGGAGCTACCACGATTCCCGTGACTCCAACGACCCCAACCGCCTTTGAAATGCGCCCTGTAGGTGTCCGTATGGAAGTTGACCCAGTGATTGGCGAGAACGGCAGCATTGACCTCAACCTCCTTCCCGAGGTCACCGAGTTCGATGGCTTCATCAACTATGGCAGCCCAATCTACTCTGTTCTGACCGGAACCGCTGCCCTCCTTCCTGGTAGCAGCGGCCGCATCGAGCTGACCCCCAATGTGATCAATCAGCCCGTGTTCTCGACCCGCAAGGTGAAGACCTCTGTCACGGTTTGGGATGGACAGACGGTGGCTCTCGGTGGTCTGATTCGTGAAGATGTTCAGGATGTCGAAGACAAACTCCCCATCGTCGGTGACCTGCCCTTCATCGGTCGCATGTTCCGCACCTCGGTTGAGGATCACTTCAAGCGCAACCTCATGATCTTCGTGACTGCCACCCTGATTGACCCCTCGGGTCAGAAGATCAAGCAGGCACCGAGCAGCTCCGATGGCTCTGATTCCAGCGGCGCCGACGCTGCCCTGCTGCCCAGCATCGGCAACTGAGGGCGTTGATTCCTCCAGGTTTCACTCAAGAACGCTGGGAGCCCCCAGCGTTCTTCCGTTTCAGGGGTTGCGTTTGCGAAGGCAGGGGCTCACCGTGTTGTCGCTCTGTCCTGAACCCCTGAGTTGGGTCACCGTGTCGTTCTGACTTTTCGAACCATGCTTACCTGGATCATCACTGGAGGCGTTGCCTGTGGCAAAAGTTTGTGCGTGAGGTCTTTGTGCCGGCTCCTGGGGAGCCGTGCAGCTCATTTTGACTCCGATCAGTGCGCCGCGGAACTCTTGGACCTGCCTGAGTCCCTCTCCCGGTTGGAGAGCCACTTTGGGAGCTCGGTGCTCATGCCGAAGCCAGGTGTCGCTGGGCAATTCGTGGTGGATCGTGCCTGGCTCCGGGGAGAGGTCTTTCGTGATTCGGCGAACCGTCGGTGGCTTGAGGGCTGGATGCACCCCGCCATTCTGGCGGCCCTGGAGAAGCAGAGAAGGGAGGAGGCAGGAAGGGGCTGCGAAGTTTTCCTTGCGGAAGTCCCCCTTTACTATGAAATAGGTGCCTGTGTTCCGGCCGATTTGGTCGTTGTTGTGGCCTCAAGCCCTTCGACCCAACTTCGCAGGTTAATGGAGCAGCGAGGCTTGGAGGAGTTCACCGCCAGAGGGGTTCTTCAATCGCAGTTGCCCATTGCCGACAAGGTGGCCCATGCCTCCGTGGTGTTCTGGAATGATGGCAGCACCCAGGCCCTCGAGGCCCAAATCAGCACCCTAACCTCACCCTTTCTTGATCGTGGAAGAAGCAAACAGTCCTCAGAACTCTGACCCCATGCCGCAGGCCATGGGCGCACCAGATGCCCATGCTCAAGGCGGGTCCAGCCCCTCTGGCATCGAGTCTCCTGTGCCTCAGGATGGTGCCCGACAGGAGCGTCCAGCGCCGCTAGGCGCACAGCCTCCGTTCCCTGAGGAGATCGTCCTCAACACGCTGCACGACCTGTCCTTGGCGCAGTTGCATGAGATTGCCGCGGGGGTCAATTACCGCATCAACGCTGCGCGCACCAAGCACCAGCTGATTTATGACATCCTTTGCTGGATGGCAGAGCACCGCACCCGCGTCATCGTTGAAGGGGTGCTTGAGGTTGGCGCCGAGAACTTCGGTTTGATCCGCTTCCCCAAGTACAGCTTCGGCCCACTGCCCGAGGATGTGTTTGTGCCTCTTTTTTTGGTGCGCAAATTCAACCTGCGTCCCGGCAGCGTGATCCGTGGCACGGTGCGTGCCCCCAAGGAGCGCGACAAGTACCTTGCCATTGATCGCATCCTCGAGATCGACGGGCAGAGCATTGACGGCTATGAGCCCCCGACTCATTTCGACAAGCTCACCGCCACCTTCCCGCGTGAGCGCATCATTCTGGAAATGCCCAAGGCTCAGTGCCCGGTATCCGCCCGCATCATGGATTTGATGGCGCCTCTGGGCAAGGGGCAGCGCGGTCTGATCAACGCCTCGCCGCGCTCCGGCAAGACCATGATGCTCAAGGATATTGCCAAGTGCATTGCCCACAATCACAAGGAGATTTCGCTGATCATCCTGCTGCTGGATGAGCGGCCCGAGGAGGTCACGGACTTCGAGGAATCGGTCACGGGTTGCGACATTTACAGCAGCACCTTCGATGAAAGCCCAAAGCGTCACTGCCAGCTTGCCGAGTTGGTGCGTGAGCGGGCCTGTCGCCTGGTGGAGCAGGGAAAGGATGTGGTCATCCTTCTGGACTCTCTGACCCGTCTGGCCCGCGGCTACAACTCCCTGATGGGCGGCAAGGGGCGCACGATGTCCGGCGGCATGGACGCAAAGGCCCTGATCAAGCCCAAGAAGTTTTTTGGTGCGGCCCGCAAGGTCGAGGAGGGTGGCAGCCTCACCATCATCGCCTCGGCTCTCATCGAAACGGAGTCGCGCATGGACGAGGTGATCTTTGAGGAGTTCAAGGGCACGGGCAACATGGAGGTCACCCTGGATCGCGAGATCAGTGAACGGCGCATTTTCCCTGCTGTGCACCTGCTCAAGAGCGGCACCCGCAAGGATGACCTGCTTTATCATCCCGACGAATTTCGTCGGATCCTGGCGTTGCGTCGTCAATTGGCGCAGGTTCCCGCAGTCGAGGCCCTCGAGCTGCTCATCTCCAACATCCAGCGCACAGGCAACAACGCCGAATTGCTGCTCACCGGTCTGAAGTAAGTCATCATGCAGCAGGACAGCCCCGGTGTTGGTGTGGCCACAGAGCCGGCCCCCTTCGAGTTTATTGACCAGCACGAGCATTTGCTGCGTTGGATTGAGGGGTCGCGCGAGCACATGCGCCAAAGCGGCGAGACCCGCGTTTGCCTCGATACCGAGGCGGATTCCCTGCATCACTACAACGAGAAGCTCTGTCTGCTGCAGGTGGCCTGCGGGACGCGCTACGCGCTGGTGGATCCGCTGGCCATTGATGATGTTGGTCCGCTGTTGCAGTTGCTTGATGAGTATGATCTCTGGCTGCACGGGGCCGATTACGATCTGACGCTGCTGCTGCGCACCTACCAGTGGCAGCCCAAGCGTGTGCATGACACGCAGATTGCCGCCAGGCTTGCTGGCGCCAGACAGTTCGGTTTGGCGGCCTTGCTGCAGTCCGTTCTTGGCGTCACGGTCAACAAGGCCTCGCAGAAGGCGGATTGGAGCCAACGGCCGCTGCCCCCGCCAATGCTGGCCTACGCGGTGGACGATGTGCGCTACCTGCTGCGCATCGCCGATCATTTCATGGCCATGCTCAAGGATCGCAACCGCACGGAGTGGTTTGCGCAGAGCTGCGCTGCCCTGCAGCAGGATGTGGCGCAGCGCTCTGCCGCGCCGCGCGAGGACCCTTGGCGGGTTCAGGGCAGTGGCCGCCTCAATCCCAAGGGTCTGGCCATTCTCAAGGCGATGTGGATGTGGCGGGAGACCATTGCCCAGGAGCGTGATATTCCCTGCTACCGGGTCATGTCCAACAAGCAGATGGTGGGTTATGCCGAGCTCTTCGAGAAGGGCGGCGTGATGAACCCGCCCCATGGTTGGCGTCCGCGTTGGAAGACCGAGTTTCATCAACTGGTGGCCTCCGTGTTCCGACAGGGGCAGATGGGATGGCCGCAGCGCCAGAAAAGGGTCAAGGGCCGTCTCAACGAGGCTCAGCGCGATGCTGTGGACAGCCTCTGCGCACGCCGTGATCAGGTCGCCTCGCAGCTGGACATCGAGGGAAGTTTGTTGGGTTCCCGCAGTGATCTTGAGGCCTGGCTTGCCGCTGGAGGAAATCAGGCCGAGACCAGTCCCCTGATGCCCTGGCAGGAGGTCATCATGGGCCCCATCCTCTCTGAGGTGCTGCCCACCGGCGATCAGACCGCTCCTTGACCTTTGACGGGTTGGGGCTGTTAATGCGGGGCATGAACCTGCCCCTGCGTCCACGCCGCAATCGTCAGTCCGCCGCTGTGCGCGCCCTGGTGCGCGAGACCACTCTGAACGCCGGGCACTTGATCTATCCCTTGTTTGTTCAAGAGGGGACGCGCAGTGAGGACATCGCCTCCATGCCTGGAGTCAGGCGTCACTGCCTGGAAGACTTGGTGGCTGAGGCCGCGGCAGCGCAGGCCTTGGGGGTCGGTGCCGTGGTGCTTTTCCCACGCATCCCTGACGCGATCAAAACCCCGCTGGCCCAGGCCTGCCATGATGATGCGGGTCTCGTGCCCCGGGCCATCCGTGCCCTCAAGCAGGCTTTGCCTGAGTTGCTGGTGATCACGGATGTTGCCCTCGATCCCTACAACAGCGATGGCCACGACGGCTTGGTGGCTGCCGATGGTCGCATCCTCAACGATGAGACCGTGGAGGTGCTTTGTGCCCAGGCGCTTTGCCATGCACGCGCTGGAGCGGACTGGATCTCGCCCAGTGACATGATGGACGGTCGAGTGGGCGCTTTGCGCAAGGCCCTGGACGGTTCAGGCTTCGAGCAGGTCAGCATCATGTCCTATACGGCCAAGTACGCCAGTGCCTACTACGGCCCCTTCCGTGGCGCCTTGGACTCTGCACCAAAGGCAGGGGATAAGAAGACCTATCAGATGGATCCAGCCAACATCCGTGAGGCCTTGCGCGAGGCCGCCTTGGACGAGGCCGAGGGGGCTGATGTGCTCATGGTCAAACCGGCTGGTCCCTACCTCGATGTGATCTGTCGACTGCGCGCGGCCACCAGTTTGCCTCTGGCGGCCTATCAGGTCAGCGGCGAATACCTGATGATCAAGGCCGCTGCGGCCTCAGGTTGGCTCGATGAGTCCAAGTTGGTCATGGAGTCGCTGCTGGGCATCCGCCGCGCGGGTGCGGACATGATTTTGACCTATTTTGCGCGCAGCGTCGCGGCCCGGCTCAAGGAGGGCTGAGTGGGCGCAGAGGGACGGGTTTGCCCCTTCTTGCGGCCGCTTTCCCTGCGCCCTACCTTGCGGACCTTGACGGGCCTAGCGGGCCTGCAACAGGGCACGGGCCTTGTCAGCACTGAGGCCGGCACCAGGCAGGGCGTAGCCCAGAGTGTCGCCGTTGGGCTTGAAGCCGCCGCCATCAGCATCCACATAGATGGGGTTGTTGTAGGCGCAGGGGCGCATCTTGGCGTAATCGCTGGTGCCAAACCCGATCTTTTCGTCGCCGTCCTCGTCGAGGGCAACCACGATGAGGTGGGCGTCCTGTTGCAGGGGCACTTCCAGGGTTTGCTCAAACTTCACCACGCCGTTGCCAAACATCGCCGGGTGTTTGGCGCGGGTGAAGTTCAAGCTGGGCTCGGGGCGGCTATTGACCAACACCTGCACGCGGTCAATGTCCAGCCAGTCGCTGCACTGCACGCGCACCTTGAGTTTGATGCTGCCAGTGCAGCGGTCATCGTCGCCTGCGATCTTGCCGTTTTGAGTGCTGACCTCAAGAAAGGGTCCGGTGCTCAGCACCATGTTGCCGGCCTTCACGCGCGGGGAGAGCTGCGCCCAGTCAATCTCTTGGGGTTCGTCGGTCTGGCTCGGGATGTAGCAGCGCCAGCAGCCCACACCATTGCCGTACACGCTATGGGCATCGGCCACGCCAACGGCGGTGATGCGCAGGCCCTGGTTGAGCAGTTGCTTCCAGAGGAATTCGCGTGAGGCGCTGGCCTTGGCAGCCAAGGAGCCCTTGCCTCGTGTGATGCTGAAGGGGGCATCGGTCAGGATTCCGGTGCCCGGGCCGTTTTGGACTTCGCTGGCATCAATCATGCCGCCAACGCCGACAAAGCCGCCATCGAGGATGCCGTCGCTGTTGCGGTCGAGGAACATGTTGGAGAGGTCAGGGTGATTGAACTGAATGTAGCGATCCGCCCGCTCGCCCTGCCAGCGACGCAGGGTCAGCGCGGTGATGCGTGGATCGTCATTCCACTGTGGCGCACCGCCGTCCTGCAGCAGGGCATCGGGCTCGAAGGGAAAGGCGTTGAAGTGTTGCCGGCTGCCGGTCAGCTCAATGCCCTTGACGGTTTTGACGAAGCGCTCCAGCCCAAGGGCCTTGATGGTGGGCTCCCAGTCGTAGAGGCGGTTGTGTTCGGTGGTTGGCGTGAATTCAAGGTGCTCAACGGCGATGTTGATGAGACGGCCATCGGTGTCGCAAACATTGTCGCCGCTGGGGGTGCTGTGATTGTGGAAGTCGGCACTGATCCAGCCCTTGCTGTTGACTGAGCGCTTGAGGCTGCCCTTGAAGTTGAACTTCTCGCCGGGCTTGAGGGTGATCTCTTTCTTGAGGTGATCGTACTCGGGGCCGCGCACCACCACGACACGGTAGGCGCCTGGGGGCAGGGCCACGCTGAATTGGCCCTTCTCGCTGTGATACTGATCCACGCAGCCATGGGCGCGCCATTTTGGGCCGAGATCCAATTTCTGGGCCTGGGGGTCAAGGGGCTCAAAGTGGGCCTTGCAGGGAATGCTGCTGCCGTCCTCGGCGCTGATGTCAAACACCACAGCGCTGGCCGCAGCCAACTGCACGATGAGCGGGTTCTTGCTGCCGGCTTGCAGATCCACAGCCTTGTTCACCGAGGGGCGACCCAGATCAGCCGCTTCAATCTCCCATGAGCCCGCCGCGACATGCAGGGCGATGCGCCCGTCCTTGTCGGCATGGGCGACGAGGCTTTCCTTGCCGCGGCGCAGAATGAACCTGCCACTGCCAAGGCCCTTGCCGCTCTCGTCAATGAGTTGCCCTTCGAGCTTGGCCAGACTCTTGCCTTGGGCCTTGAGCACCTCGCCCACGGCAGCAGCGGGGGAGACGCCGACGGCGAAGAAACGGTGGCGCTGGACCTCGGCTCCCGGAGCCAATTCCAGGCTGTCGGCGCCCTTGGCGTTGCCGGTTTCCTTGATCAGCCCCACAGCATAACCGCAGCGATGCGCTGGGTTGATGGCGTCCACCCACTCAATGCCTTCAAATTTGCCGGTCACCTCAAAGCGGGTGAAGTCCGCCTTGAGGGAGACTTTCTGGGGTTGCTGGGTCTCGTTGCGCAGCGTGGTGATGATGTGCAGACCGTTCTCCCCATCGCGCAGGCGATATTCATTGCTCTTGAAGACACCGCCATTCTTGCCCGCTGTGGTCACGGCGAGCACGGCGGCTTCACCCTTGTTGCCAGGGGGCAGAGCCTGCACATAGGAGACGGCACCGTGGCCGGCGGGTCCGTAGACGATGAGTTGGTCGTTGTTGCTGCCGCGCAGGGTCAGATCGTAGAGGCAGCCCGGTGTCACTCCATCCTCACCGTAGAAGGTGCTCATGTTGGCCCGGCGGTTGTGGGCGTTTTGTGAGATCAGAGCCTCCACCTCTGCGCTGCGAAGGACAAAGTCGCCACGGATGCCGTCGGCCTCCTTGCCCTTGGGCAGTTCAGACTCGCGCCCCAATGATGCTTCAAAGACTTCGGCGGCAGAGAGGCTCAGGCACGGTGCCAGGAACAGGCTGAGAAGGGGACGGATGGACATGGTTGAATGCAGAACAACGCTGCATCACCGCGTCCTCTCTCAAGAGGACTCTTCCTGGCTCGTGGGGCGGGGCAAATTTGCCTTTGCCACAATCTGCGGCAGCACCGCCGCGGGGGACTCCTGAAGTGGTTCAGCGGGCTGCGCAGGCAGCTTGGTTGGGGCAGGGTCCTGTGCCATGACTGAGGCTGGGCTGTGGTCCGGTCCCCCACTGGCAGCTTCCAAAAGCAGCACGGCCAACAACATGGAGAAAGAGGCGGCCAAAATCGCCGAGAAAGGCTCGAAGAGAATCCCGTTGAGGGCGAGAATGGGAGTCAGCAGGAGCAGAAGAAAGCTAAGCCCGGCCAGAAACAGGTACTTCTTCCAGGCGGCCTCAAGGGTCATTCCCAATGCAGCTCCGGCGTAGGCCAGGGCGGTATGCAGCAGGTATTGCAGCGCAACGGAGTGTGTGAGTTGGCCCTCGGGCAGGATCAACAGGCCAGGCAGGCGCAGTGCCAGCCAGGCTCGCGCGTCCTGAAACAGCCCCACTTCATTGAGGATCAGGATGGGGGCGCTGACCACGGCACCGAGGATCAGGACTGTGGGGGTTCGCGCAAGCATGGAGACAACCTACCTTTGTGCGACAGATGGCAGCAGGATCAAGAAAATTCCGCTCATGGAGCGTCAGACAGCGCACTCACCGCCCTACTCTTTGTTGAGAGAGTTTTTCAGGCTGCTGAAAAAGCTGCCAATCTCATCCTGGCTGACCTGCTCATTTTGAAACCGGCTGTAATCAATTTCCTTGATGTAGGTGCGGTCCAACTCCTTGAGAAAGGGGCTGGGTAGCTCGGTTTGTGGTTTGCCCCATTTGGTTCGGGTGCGCACAAAGCTGATGGTCAACTGCTCGCGGGCGCGGGTGATGCCCACATAAAACAGACGTCGCTCCTCATCCACGCGGCCTTCCTCATAGCTGCGGCGATGCGGCAGGATGCCCTGCTCGATGCCGGGCAGGTAGACCAAGGGAAACTCCAGCCCCTTGCTGGCATGCAGGGTGATGAGGCAGACGCCTTTCTTGTTCTCGATGTCGTCCTTGTCGTCGCGGTCGTTGTCGAGGGTGACCTCTTCGAGAAAGCCCTCAAGCCCGCCCTTGGGTTTGCGTTTCTGATAGGAGGTGAGCTGGCTGCAGCACTCCTTGAGGCCGTTGTCCCAGCCCTGGTAATCCTCCGGGGTCTTGGCCTGCTTTTTGAGGTAGTCGCGGTAGCCAATTTCAAGCAGCAGGTGCTCGGACATGACAGCCAGGTCCACGCTTTCGGCCTTGGCCGCAGCGCTGAATTTGGTGATGGTCTCAGTGAACTGGCTGATGCCATTGCGGGTGCGCGGCGGCATTTGCCGCAGGAACTCCGGATCGCAAAGGGCCACCCACACGCTGTGATGGCGCTTGACGCTGTGCTCGATGGCAAGTTCTGCGCTGGCCTCGCCAATGCCACGGGGCGGGGTGTTGAGGGCCCGCAGCAGGGCGATGTCGTCGTGCGGGTTGTTGAGAATGGCGAGGTAGGCGAGCAGGTCCTTGATCTCGCGGCGATCGAAGAAACTGCGGGTGCCGATGATGCGGTAGGGCAGGCGATGGGCGCGCAGGGCCTGCTCCAGCACGCGGCTTTGCTCATTGGTGCGCAGCAGGATGGCGTAGGACTCCAGTGGCCTCTTGAGGGCGTGGTGATCGCGCTCGATCTCACCGACGATCATCTCGGCCTCCTGTTTTTCATCCTGCACGGCAATCAGCCGCACCGGCTCGGGCTGGCGGCCCTGTTGACTGGTCCACAGCGACTTTGGCCGGCGGCCGGCGTTGTTGCGGATGAGGCTGTTGGCCGTGTGCAAAATGGCCTGAGTGCTGCGATAGTTTTCCTCGAGCTTCACCACCTTTGGGTTGGGGAAGAAGCTCTCGAATTGGGTGATGTTGGTGATTTCGGCCCCGCGCCAGCCGTAGATGGATTGGTCGTCATCGCCCACCACCGCGATGTTGTAGGGCGGCGCCACCAGGGCGCGCAGCAGACGCATCTGCAGGGAGTTGGTGTCCTGGAACTCGTCCACCATCACGAAGCGATGGCGTTGTTGCAGGCTGTGGCGCACCTGGGCATCGCGCTCCAGCAGGTGCACGCTCAGCAGCAGCAGATCGTCGAAGTCCACCGCGTTGAGGGCGCGCAGTTGGGATTGGTAGCGCTCGGCGATGGCGGCGAAGAGGTCCTTGCTGGAGTCACCGGGTTCAGCGTCGTCGTTCTTGGCCTTGCTGATGCGTGCCAGAGCCGCGAAGGGATCAAGCGTCTCCTCGCGCACCAGCAGGTCCTTGAGCACGCGTTTGACCAGGGTAATCTGCTCGCTTTGCGAGTAGATGACAAAATTCTTTTTGTAACCAGCGGCCTCGGCGTGCTCGCGCAACAGCCGTGCGCAAAAGCTGTGGAAGGTGCCCATGACCACCTTTTTGCCGGAGTCGCCTCGGCACATGCCCAGCACGCGTTCCCGCATTTCTGCGGCGGCCTTGTTGGTGAAGGTCACGGCCAGAATGTTCTCCGGGGCAATGCCCTCGTTGATCATGTAGGCGATGCGCGCGGTGATCACGCGCGTCTTGCCGGTGCCTGCACCAGCCAAGATGAGCAGGGGCCCCTCCAAGTGGGTGGCCGCCTGGCGCTGGGGTGGGTTCAGGGTGCCGGTAAATCCGCTCATTTCGGGGCCCTCTGCATGGCCAGACTACGGCCTTGTGCAAGTGCTTATGCGCAATGCGCAGGGAAGGATTTTTATCGTCAGCAATTCTCTGGGCCGCGGTCGCAACAAGGTCGCCCTGCCAGCCGTAGGTTTTGGCGCCCATGGATCGCTCAGCCCCAACCCTCATTGCTCTTCTGGCCTTGGCTCCCACGCTGCGGGGTGCGCCCATCGCCTACGAGAAGGAGCTTCTGCCCATCCTCAAGGACAACTGCCTGTCCTGCCACAACAAGACCACCACCAAGGGCGGCTTGAACATGGAGAGCACGGCCCTGATGCTCAAGGGAGGTGACAGTGGTGCGGCGCTGGAGCCCGGCAAGGGCGACAAGAGCCTGGTGTTTTTGGCTGCTGCAGGGAAGTGGGACAGCGAGATGCCGCCCAAGGGCAACAAGGTCGGCGCGCGCCCTCTGGATGAGACCGAGCTGGCCCTGCTCAGGCGATGGATTGACGAGGGCGCCCATCAGGGGGCCAAGGTTCAGCGCGAGGTGGCCTGGGAGGCCATGCCGGCAAGCTTCGGGCCGGTGCTGGCTGTGGCGATGAGCGATGACGGTCAATGGACGGCCGCGGCGCGCGGCAACCAGGTGCGGGTGCATCACAGCGCCACTGGCGCGCAGGTGGCCTTGCTTGCCGATCCAGCGCTGAAATCCCTGGGCCCGGTGGCCCACGGTGATGTGGTGCAGGCTTTGCAATTCACGCCTGATGGCAGCTTGGTCAGCGGAGGTTATGGCGAGGTCAAGGTCTGGCAATTGGCTCAACCCAAGACGGCAATGATTGATCCGAAGTCCGTGCTGCAAGCCAAGGCACCAGACATCAGCGGCGACGAGGTGAAGCACGCGGGCAAGAGCTTCAAGCATGGAGCGGCAATTTCCGCCGCCGCACTCAGCGCCGATGGCAGCCGCCTGGCCACGGCTGGTGCCAATCAGCGGTTGCGTCTTTGGGAAGTGGCCAGCGGCAAGATGCTGCTGGAGATTCAGGAAGACTGGGCATTTCAGCGCGGCAGTCTTGATCTGCGCGCCAAGGCCGCACGCGCTGCCGTCGATGCCTCTTGGGCTGCGGAGATGCAGCGGCGGGCGGAGAAGGAATCCACAGACTTGGCGGCCCGCCTCAAGAAGGCCAATGAGTTGCTTGCGGCAGGCAACAAGACCTTGGCCGATGCCAAGAAAGATCTGCTGGCCAAACAAACGGCCGCCGCCTCCGCCGACAAGGAACTCAAGGCACTGCCGGTGCCCGCCAAGCCCGATGAGGCCAGCAAGAAAAAAGAGACTGCCGCCAAGGACAAACAAACCAAGGCGCAGAGCGATTTGAAGCTGGCTCAGGAAGGCCTGAAGCGGGCCGAGGACGCCTTGGTGGACGCCAAGGAGGAAATCACCCGGGTCAATCAGGCCATCGTCGTCGCGGACAAAGCCAAGGCCGAAGCCGCCGCCGCCTCGGTGAAGGCGGCAGCCCTCAGCAAGGAGCAGGCGGCCGCGGTGGCGGCGCGGCAAAAGCAGCAGGCCACGGCCCTGCCTTTGTTGGGAGCCCTGGCCTTTGCGGCTGATGGCAGCTTTGTGGTCGGCTGGCTTTCCAAGAGCGACAAGCTCTGCTGCTGGTCCACGGCCAGCGGAAGGCCCTTTGCGCAACTCAGTCTGCCCAAGTCCGATTTGCAAAAGCTGGTCCTGGATTGCAGCTCAAAACCCGGCTCAATCCGTGTGGGCGATGCTGCCGCGCAGGCCTGGGAATTGTCTTCGCCTCTGGCCGCTTCCTGGACTCTGATCAGGCAGTTTGGTGCCAAGCCTCAGCCGGTGGTGGTGGACCGCGTCAATGCCCTTGCCCTCTCTTCGGATGGCAAGGTGTTGGCGGTGGGCAGCGGGGAACCCTCGCGCAGCGGCGACATTTCACTCTGGGACTGGCAAAGCGGCAAGCTGCTGCAGCGCTGGGACGAGCGTCATGTGGACAGCGTGTTGAGCCTGGCCTTCTCGCCCGATGGCAAGCTCTTGGCCAGTGGCGGCGCGGACAAGGCGCTGCGCATCACGCAGCTCAGCGATGGCCGTCAGATCAAGGTGCTCGAGGGGCACACCCATCATGTGCTCTCAGTGTCCTGGCGCAGTGACGGCAAACTGCTGGCCAGCAGTGGCGCCGATCTTGTGGTCAAGATTTGGGATTGGTCGTTGGCCGAACGCCGACGCAATGTCGAGGGCTGGGACAAGGAGGTCACCGGCCTGCGCTACCTGGGGCAGGGCGATGTATTGGCCACGGCCGCTGGGGACGGCAAGCTGCGGCTCTTCAGCAGCGAGGGCGCGGAGTCCAAGGGCCCGGCTTCTGCAGGGCTGTTTTTGCAGGCTTTGGGGGCCAGCAGGCTGGGCGAGGCCTTCGCTGCCGGGGCCGAGGACGGTCAGCTTTGGGTCTATGACAGCAGCACGGGACAGGCCCTGCAACACTGGAAACCCTGATTGCCAGGAGCTTGCGGGCTTGACTCAATGGGCGTGATGACTGCCCCACAACGGCAGTTGTCAGAGGCCGATCCTGCGCCATGATGGGCCTCTTCCCAAGCTCATGGCCTACATCAACGAAAACTACAACAAGCTCAAGGCAGGCTACCTGTTCCCCGAGATTGCCCGCCGTGTCACCGCCTTCAACCAAGCCAACCCTGAGGCCGCCAAGCGCCTGATCCGCTGCGGCATCGGCGATGTCACTGAGGCCTTGCCCTCAGCCGTGCTCAAGGCCATGCACGCTGCCGTTGATGAACTGGGGCAGCGCGAGAGCTTCCGCGGTTACGGCCCAGAGCAGGGCTACGAGTTCCTGCGCCAGGCCATTGCCCAGAACGATTTCAAGTCCCGTGGCATCGAGGTCGAGGCCGATGAAATCTTCATCTCCGATGGCAGCAAGTGCGACACTGGCAACATTCTCGACATCTTTGGGGCGGGCAACCGCATCGCCATCACCGATCCTGTGTATCCCGTGTATGTGGACACCAATGTGATGGCGGGCAACACCGGCGATGCTGATGAAAGCGGTGCTTACGCGGGGTTGCACTACCTCAAGTGCACGCCTGAGAACGGTTTTGTCGCCGACATCCCCAGCGAGCCGGTGGACCTGGTGTACCTTTGCTACCCCAACAACCCGACGGGCGCCGTGGCCACGCGGGCACAGCTTGAGGCCTGGGTGCAATATGCCCTCAAGCACAAGGCCCTGTTGCTCTACGACGCTGCCTACGAGGCCTACATCAAGGACCCCTCGCTGCCGCGCTCCATCTTTGAAATCCCCGGTGCGCGCGACTGCGCCATTGAGTTCCGCAGCTTCTCAAAAAACGGCGGATTCACCGGCGTTCGCTGCGCCTTTGTGGTGATTCCCAAGGGCCTCAAGGGCAAGACCCGCGATGGCGGCACTCAGGCCATTCATCCGCTGTGGTCGCGTCGTCACAGCACCAAGTTCAACGGCACCAGCTACATCGTGCAGCGCGGCGCCGAGGCTGTTTACAGCCCAGAAGGCAAGGCCGAGGTGGCCGCTCTCATCGAGCATTACATGGGCAATGCCGCGTTGCTGGTTGAGGCCTGCCGCAAGGTCGGTCTGCCGGTCTTCGGCGGCCAGAACGCGCCGTATGTCTGGGTGGGCACGCCCGGCGGCCTCAGCAGTTGGGAGATGTTCGACCGCATGCTCAATCAGGCCAATGTGGTCATCACTCCGGGCAGCGGCTTCGGCCGCGCTGGTGAGGGCTACTTCCGCATCAGCGCCTTCAACAGCCGCGCCAATGTCGAGGAAGTCTGCCGCCGCATCGCCGCCCTTTGATTTCAGCGCAGCTTTCAAGCCCCTGACCCGCGTAATTCCACCCGAACCCCGCCCAAACACCCCATGAGTGCCCCCACCATCACTGCCTACCTCAAAACCTACTGCGGCTGGAGCGAAGGCGTGCGCGCCATCATGCGCAAGTACGCACTGGCCTACGAGGAAAAGGACATCATCAAAAACCCTGCCTTTCGCTGGGAGATGGAGCAAAAAAGCGGCCAACCCCTGAGCCCCTGCGTCATCGTCAACGGCGAGATGCTCGCCGATGTCAGCGGCGAGGAAGTGGAGCGCTACCTTCTGTCCCAGGGCCTTGTTGGTGCCAACGAGCAGGCCCCTGATGCTCCCATCAACAGCGCCTGCAGTGACGCCCAGCACGCCGCCATGGCGGCAGGGCAGTTGCCGCCAAGCGCCAAGATCAAGCTGGTCTGATCTCCGCGCCATCCCTCCTGTCCCGGCCACCGGGGTAGGGGACAGTTCCCAAGCCCCGCCCATCGAGGCCCCAGGCGCTTGGCGACGGTTGGTCTCGGTGCAGTGGGCAGCGGGCCTCTAGCGGTCCCGCCACAATTGGCTGGCCAGCTCCAGAGTGCGCCGCTGCTCCGCGCTCAAGCTCTGTAGGCCGTGGGCATTGATCTGCTCGAGAATCTGGTCCACTTCCTCGCGCAACGAGCGCTGGGCGTTCATGGGCTCGGGCTGGGGGCTGGCCACGGCCTCTGGTCGGGGGCGCAGGAAGGGGGCCCCATTCCGTTTGGACGCTTGAAGCCAGCGCCGCGCCCAAAGCCAGCCTGCCACACAGCCCCCGAAGTGCGCGAATTCAGCCACCCGCGCCCCGCCCAAGTTGACCAGGGAGTATTCACTCCCGAACAGGCCCAGCAAGCCCATGCCCAGGCTGGTGAGTGTTAAAAATCGCCCCAAACCGCGCATGCTAAAGCGCACAGGAATGACAAACAGCAGCAACAATTGCACTTGCTCCACTGGTTCTAGGACTGCGAGAGCCAGGAGCGTTGCCATCACGGCAGCCGAGGCCCCAATCAGGTAGGCCTCCTCCCCGATCATGGCGCCTACCGCCGATTCGAGCAAGCCACCGAAGAGGGCCCCCAGAACATAGACCTGCAACAAGCCCTGCGGGCCCACCAGTCGCTGCAGGCGCCCCCCTCCAAAGTGCAACATCATCAAATTCAGGAGCACATGGCCAAGGCTGCCGTGCACAAAGGCATGGCTAAGCAACAGCCAGAGATGCCCCTGTCGCAGGCCCTCTAGGGTCAGTCCTCCCCAGGGCTGAAAGGCAAAGCCCTCCACGCGCGAGGCCGCCAAACCAAAGCCGTACTGAGCGACAAACACAGCGATGTTCAGGCCCATGAGCCACTTCAGAGCGTCCGCGGGTTGACCTCGGGAGAGGTCGGGGCGCTGCATGAAGTCGCGTTCGCTGATGGGCATGGCGGGGGCTCCAAAACGGGACCCAGTTTGATCCTCGGCGAGGAACCGAGTTTTCGCAATTCCATCCTTGCCCCGGCAACAGGCTGTGGCATCATCGCCGCCCTGCTTTTTCATGGCCCTGATCGTTCAGAAATATGGTGGCACCTCCGTGGGTAACCCGGAGCGCATCCGCAATTGCGCCGCCCGCATCCTTCAGACCCAGCGCGAGGGCCATCAGGTTGTGGCCGTGGTCTCCGCCATGTCTGGCGTGACCGACTCCCTGATCCGCCTCGCCCGCGAGGTCTCCCCCGAGCAGGAACCCAGCGAACGCGAAATGGATGTGTTGCTCTCCACCGGGGAGCAGACCACCATTGCCCTCACCGCCATGGCCATCAATGCCCTGGGCGGCAAGGCGGTCTCCCTGACTGGCGCCCAGGCCGGCATTTCCACCGACCGCGTCCACACCAAGGCCCGCATCGTCAACATCACCCCGGATGCCGTGCATCGGCTTCTCGACGAGGGCAACATCATCATGCTCGCCGGCTTTCAGGGCGAGACAGCCAGCGGTGAGATCACCACCCTGGGTCGCGGCGGCTCCGACCTGACCGCCATTGCCATGGCCGCAGCCATCAAGGCCGACCTCTGCCAGATCTACACCGATGTTGACGGCGTCTACACCTGTGACCCGCGCGTGGTGCGCAGCGCCACCAAGATCCCGGAGATCAGCTACGACGAAATGCTGGAGATGGCTTCCAGCGGCAGCAAGGTCATGCAAAGTCGCAGTGTGGAGTTCGCCAAAAAATTCGGCGTTCGTTTTGAAGTCCGCAGCAGCATGAACCAAAACCCAGGCACCCTCGTGAAAGAAGAAACTCCCGGCATGGAATCCGTGGTCGTCCGCGGCGTCAGTCTCGAACGCGCTCAGGCCAAGGTGACCATTGATGATGTGCCCGATCGCCCCGGCATCTCCTCCGCCATCTTCGGTGCCATCGCCAGCGCCAATGTCGTCGTGGACATGATCGTGCAGAATGTCTCCACCGACGGTGTCACGGACATCTCCTTCACCCTCTCCGCTGCCGACCTGCCCAAGGCGGAGGCCGCCCTGCGCGCCGTCCTGCCCAGCCTTGGTGGCAAGGCCACCCTGCGCACGGAAAGCGGCGTGGCCAAGCTCAGCGTGGTCGGGATCGGCATGCGCAGCCACAGTGGCGTTGCCGCCAAGATGTTCGGCGCCCTGGCCGCCGCCTCGGTCAACATTCTCATGATCTCCACCAGCGAGATCAAGACGGCCGTCATTGTCGCTGAGAGCGACATCGAAAAGGCTGCGCAAGTCGTGCACAGCGCCTTCGGCCTTGATGGCAAGGCCGCCTGATCGCAGTCCTCGGACGCATTGCCACAAGGGCAGGGGGCATGTTCTCCCGTCCAAAGAGACTGGCCTGACATCACCGGCTTTGTGCGCCGCCTCGCCTCACAAAATCTTGGCGACCGGCTTGCTGGGCTCCACTCCAGTGAGCTTGAAGTCCAAGCCGTTTTGGCGGAAGCTCAAGCGCTCGTGATCCATGCCCAGGCAGTGCAAAATGGTGGCCTGCAGGTCAGGGATCTTCACCTCATCCTCAATGATGTTGAAGCCCATTTCATCCGTGGCGCCCATGGTCACTCCACCCTTGATGCCGCCGCCAGCCATCCACATGCTGAAGGCCTGCGGGTGATGATCGCGGCCCATGCTGCGGCCCAGCGACACGCTGGACTCCACCATCGGCGTGCGCCCAAACTCACCGCCCCAAACCACCAGGGTGCTTTCCAACATGCCGCGCTGTTTGAGATCGCGCAGCAGGGCTGCGCAGGCCTGATCCGTGGCCGCTGCATTGCGCCGCACATTGCCGGCCACATCGCTGTGCGCATCCCAGCCCTCGTGATAAAGGCTGATGTAACGCACCCCGCGCTCCACCATGCGCCGCGCCAACAGGCAGGCCCTTGCGAAGGAGGCCTGCTTGGGGTCCGCGCCATAGAGCTTGAGGGTGGCCTCGCTTTCACCGCTTAAATCCATCAGCTGCGGAGCACTGCTTTGCAGGCGAAAGGCCATCTCGTAATTGGCGATGCGGGTGGCGATCTCGCCGTCGCCATCAAGCTTGAGGCGACGCTCATTCATCGCCTTGATCAAGGCCACACTATCGCGCTGCGTGGCCTCAGAGATTCCCGCCGGGGTGCTGACATGCAGGATGGGGTCGCCCTGATTGCGCAGTCTGGTGCCGCTGTAGGTGCTGGGCAGAAAGCCGCTGCTCCAGCAGGCCGCACCGCCGCTGATGCCACTGCCCGTGCTCATCACCACAAAGGCCGGCAGATCACTGGACAGACTGCCCAAGCCGTAAGTCACCCAGGAGCCGATGCTGGGCCGCCCTGGCTGGGCGAAACCCGTGTTGAGGTAAATCTGCGCCGGCGCGTGATTGAACTGGGTGGTGCGGCAGGACTTGATGATGGCCATCTCATCGGCCATGCCGCCCAAGTGCGGCAGCATCTCCGAGAGTTCCGCCCCAGACTGCCCATGCCGCGCAAAGGAAAACTGCGGACCGAGCACGGCGGCATCGGGGCGGATGAAGGCATAGCGCTGCGAGCCCACCACCGAAGGCGGGATCGGCTTGCCCTCGTATTTTTTCAGCATGGGCTTGTAGTCAAACAGCTCCAACTGCGAGGGCGCCCCGGCCATGAACAGATGGATCACCGCGCGCGCCTTGGGCGCCGCGTGGGCGGCTGCGGGCAAGCCAGGGCCCGGTGCCGCCTGCGACTCCGCTGCCAGCAGCGAGGCCAGCGCCATCTTGCCCACCCCGACCCCGCACTGCTCAAAGAAATGCCGACGCGTCACCAGATCCGGCGCCTGGCCGCCTGGTGCAGAGGGAACTGAGAGGCGAATCATGCCACCTTCCTGTACGCGGCCAGCCCATGCCCTTCTTGCCACGATTTGGGCCCTTGCAAGCCCCGCCCACCTGCGCCAAAGCTAGGCCCATGCCCCACGCCCTGTTGATCAAATTCCCCGGCACCAACTGCGACCAGGAAACCTCCCGCGCCTTGGAGCAGGCCGGCTTCACCACTGAGGTCCTGCCCGTCAGCGCCCTGGCCCAGGACAGCCTGAAGAAGGTCAACCTCGTGGTCTTCTCCGGCGGCTTCTCCTACGGCGATTATGTGATGAGCGGCCGCATTGCCCAACTCATCACCAAGAGCAAGCTCGGTGACAAGCTCAAGACCTTCGTGGCCAAGGGCGGCTATGTGCTGGGCATCTGCAACGGTTTTCAAATCCTCACCCAACTCGACCTCCTGCCCAAGGGCAGCCTGATTCACAACCGCAGCGGCAAATTCATCTGCCGCTGGGTGCCCCTGCAAAAAAACGCCAAGAGCAGCAGCCCCTACCTCAAACTGCTGCCCGAGAACTTCGAACTGCCCATTGCCCATGCCGAGGGACGCTTCATGGCGGAGCCAGGCGAGGCCGAGCAACTCGTCAAAGACGGGTTGGGCGCCTTGCTCTACGGCCAGGACATCAATGGCAGCAGCGCCGCCATCGCCGGCCTGCAGGACGACACGGGCCGCGTGTTTGGCCTCATGCCCCACCCCGAGCGCTTCACCTCGGCCGAGACGCACTACGACCCGGATTGGACCAAGGCCGAGCACGGCTGGGGCTACTACCTCTTCAAGGGCGTGGCCGAGGCCATTGCAGCAGCCAAGGCCGCCTGAGTGAGGTGCGGCAATCAATCGCAGGCACCGGAAGTGGCTTGCAAGTCCTGCGCCAATACCCGTTGCCATGGCCGCTGAGTCGTGCCATAACTCCGGCCTGCCTCCAACACGCCGGGATAGCTCAGGGGTAGAGCAGTTGATTTGTAATCATCAGGTCGTCGGTTCAAATCCGACTCTCGGCTCCACCTCTGCGTCATCGCAACATGAAGACGCTCGGAAGGTGGGCATTCGGCAACTTCAGGCCTCTTGGCTTGGCACTTGAACAGAAGCCTGGCGTTGAGCCTGTCAAATCAGACTGCAATCTCTTGGCCCTGTTGCATGGCTGGAGCCTTGCTGCTGGCCGCCGCTGCGTGTCCTGTGATGTGGCCCTCATTCCTTTTGTTGCCGCCGAACGCCTACGGAATCAAAAAGGGGTGGGCAGACGAGCGGCGTGCGGAGAGCGGTTGCAGGCAGACCGCGCCGGATCGCCCCATGGGCCTGGGTTTGGAGCCCAATCATCTGCGGCCTCAGGCCCGCAGCAGTTTGGTGTAGGCCTTGCCCTCGTTTTGGTCAATGCGCTCGGGCCGGCCCTTGTGGTTGTAGGTCAGGCGGGTGTGGTCCAGGCCAAGCAGGTGCAGGATGGTGGAGTGGATGTCGTGCACATGCAGGCGATCCTCGACGGCGTAGAGGCCGAGTTCATCGGTGGCACCATAGGTGCGTCCGCCCTGCACGCCGCCACCAGCCATCCACAGCGTGAAGCCCGTGGGGTTGTGGTCGCGCCCATCGCCTTGTTCACTCATCGGCGTGCGGCCAAACTCACCGCCCCAGATCACCAAGGTTTCATCGAGCAGGCCGCGGGCCTTGAGGTCGGTGAGCAGTCCGGAAATGGGCTTGTCCACCGCGTTGCAAAGTCGGCCGTGGTTGCCTTCGATGCCCTTGTGCGCGTCCCACTTGCTGCCTGCGCCGCTGTAGAGCTGCACAAAGCGAACGCCGTTTTCAATCAGGCGACGGGCCAGCAGGCAATTGCGACCATAGACGGCGGTGGCGTCATCGTTCATGCCGTAAAGCTCGCGAGTGGCGGCGCTTTCGCGGCTCAGGTCCACAGCCTGTGGGGCCTCGGCCTGCATGGCATAGGCCAGCTCGAAGCCGCGGATGCGGGCATCGAGTTCGGTGTTGCTGGCGCGCTGCGCGTTGTACTGGCGGTTGAGTTCCTGCAACAGGTCGAGCTTGTCGCGCTGGCGCACCCGGTCCACGCCCTTGGGGTTTTCAAGGTACTTGATGGGGCTGCCCTCGGAGTTGAATTCCACGCCCTGATAAACGGCGGGCATGAAGCCATTGCCCCAGTTGCGCACGCCATTGACCACGGTGGCCTCGCTGTCCTTGATCACCACAAAGGCGGGCAGGTTGCTGTTCTCGCTACCCAGCCCATAGGAGGCCCAGGCACCGAGCGAGGGCCGCCCGCCAAACACTGAGCCGGTGTTCATCGAGCAAACCCCGCCGGCGTGGTTGATGCCACTGCTGGCGCAGGAGTTGATCACGGCAAGGTCATCAGCGTGCTTGGCCACATGGTTGAACCAATCCGAGATCCACAACCCGCTTTGGCCATGCTGCTTCCACTGCCGCTTGCAGGCCAGCAGGGGTGACTTGGTCTCGCCCATCGCAGTGATCGGCGGCTTGAAGCTGGGGGGAAGGGATTGCCCGGCCAATTCATTGAGGAGGGGCTTGCGGTCAAAGGTATCCAGATGGCTGGGGCCGCCCTCCATGAACAAAAAGATCACGCTCTTGGCGCGGGTGCGGCGATGCGGAATCAAGGCACCTTGTGCCGGGGCCAGCAGCGTGCTGAGGGCAAGACTGCCCAGGCCAAAACCGGCTTGTTGCAAAAACTCGCGGCGCGAACCGGGCAGATCGTAGCGATGGCAGCTCATTAGTGCAGGTAGAAAAATTCGTTGGTGTTGAGCAGGACTTGGCAAAGGTCCACCATGGCCTGGCTGGGGGCCCCGGCCAGTTCGCTGGCGTTGTCCTCACTGCCGCTCCAGGCCAGATTGGATTGCAGGGCATCCGTGCTGCGCCAAACCAGCAGACCGCCAGTCCACTGCTGTGGATCAGTGCCGCTGCCGGCAAGTTCACCAAGGCCAGCAGGCAGCAGGCGCAGGGCTTCGATACTGCCCTGCCACTGATGCGCGATCAATCGGCGGCCCAGACCACCAATCACAAGCGGCGAGCTGCCCTGGCTGATTTTGCTGCGGATGTCCACAGCGCGGCTGGCCTTTTGCAGCGGGGCATTGGGCTGATCCAAGGCCTGCACCTCGAAGTGCGCCATCTGTTTGCCTGTCTCCAGCTTCACGCGCAGCCAGTAGCGTTGATCAAGCTCGAGATGGATGTCGGAGGCCACCACCTGATAGCCGATGTTGCTGTTGTCGTCCTCGCCCACCAGTTGCAGGATCAGGTTGCGCGGCTTGAAGCGTGATTTCTCGCCCGTCACGCCAAGGCTCCAGCCAAAGGACTCCTGACTGTCCTTGCCCAGGCTCCAGCGCGAGGCCAGCGTGCGCACCGCTGCGGCGCTGTCAATGCTTTGCAGACTGGCCACTGCCTCGATCTGGAAGTCATCGCCCTCGCGTTCTCCCTTGGCCATCACCAAACGCTCCTGAGCACTCGGAGTGACGAAGCTGTCGCGCTCCAGGGGCCTGAAGGGATCGGCGCCTGCGCTCTGGTAGGGTTGCTCGCTGCGCTTGCGCAGGAAGGCAGTGGCGCTGTGGCGCTCGTTGGCTGTGGGCGGACGGCCCAAGACCGCCAGCCAGGCTTGGTCAATGTCGCGCACCTGCGTTGCCAGGCGGCGGGCACGGCTGATGAGCCAGTCGCCATTGAGCAGTTGCAGGGCCTGCGTGGGTGTGGTGGTGCTCTGCCGCTCTGGCGTGCTGGCGAATCCATTGGGCATGTCCAAGGCGCGCAGCAGTTCCGTGGGATTGTTGCGTTTCTTCGTGGTGTAGATGCTGCGGCGCAGGCCGTTGCCATCCGTGGCGGGGCCATGGCCAGTCGGGTCCAGTTCGCCACTGACACTGAGCAGGGCATCGCGGATTTGCTCCGCATCCAAGCGGCGAGGCGGGAAGCGCCAGAGCAGACGGTTGCCAGGATCGGTCTTGGCAATGTGTTCATCGGGCTCGCGGCGGGCGGTTTGCTGATAGGCCGCAGAGAGCATGATGAGGCGGTGCATGGGCTTGAAGCGCCAGCCCCCATTCAAGAACTGGGTGGTGAGATGCTCAAGCAGGGCAGGGTGCGTGGGCAGTTCCCCGAGTTTGCCGAAGTCATTGGCCGTGGCCACAATGCCGCGCCCGAAGTGATACTGCCAAAGCCGGTTGACGATCACGCGGGTGGACAAGGGGTTGTCCCTGCTGGCAATCCACTGCGCCAGAGCGCTGCGCCTGCCCGTGCTGTTGGGCCGCGGGGTGATCTGCGGTGGCTTGGAGCCGAGAATGGTCACAAAACCCGGCTCGATGAGCTGCTCTCCCTTGCGGGTTTTCAGGGTCACTGGCGGTGCCTGCGGTCCGGCGTCCGTGGCCACAAAGGCCTCGGGCAGGGGCGCCGGCTTGAGGTGATCAAAGGATTTGAGTTGGGCCTGCAGGCTGCGGTAGCGCGCCTTGGCCTCCTCGCCCTTGAGGCTCTTGAGCGGGTCGAAGACCGTGCGCTCCTGACGCATCTGCCGCTCGCAGAGCAAGGCGAGCTGGCGTTCCAGTGGCGCGCGTTTCTCAAAGGGCTTGCGGGTCAGCTCCACCAGATCGTCGGTGAAACGGGTCAGCGCTCGCTCCACTCTTGGTTCGAGGATCGGATTGACCAGGGCATCCATCTCGGCGCGGATCTTTGCCGTGGCCTGCTCCCAGGCCTTTGTGGCCTGCGCGTGCTGAGCCTGCTGCTGTGGCGTGGCCAGTTTGAGGTCATCGCGCCACAGGACTGGCGCGAGGAAGGCGCGCAGCTTGTAATAGTCCTTTTGCAGGATGGGATCGAACTTGTGGTTGTGGCAGCGGGCACAGCCCATGCTCAGGCCAAGGAACACCTCGGCCGTGGTGTCGGTCATGTCCGTGAGGATGATGTCCCATTGGCCGCGCGCGTCGCGTTGATTCCACTCGTAAACCGGGTGACGCAAAAAGGCCGTGGCAATCAGGGTCTTGGGGTCTTCGGGGTTGATTTCATCACCGGCCAACTGCTCGCGCACAAACTGGTCGTAGGGCTTGTCCTGATTGAGCGACTCAATGACATAATCGCGGTAGGGCCAGACCCAGGGCCGATAGCCGTCTGCGTTGTAGCCATCGCTCTCCGCGTAGCGCACCAAGTCCAGCCAATGCTGCGCCCAACGCTCGCCGTAGCGAGGGCTGGCGAGCAGATCGTCCACCAGCTTCTCATAGGCCTTGGGGTCGGGGTCATTGACGAAGGCCTCGATTTGCTTTGGCGTCGGAGGCAGGCCGTGCAGGTCGAAGTAAGCGCGGCGCACCAACTCGTGGCGATTGGCCTGCGGCGCGGGCGCAATGTTCTGTTTGGCCAATTCATCGGCGATGAAGGCATCCACCTCATTGATCGCCCAACCCTTGCCTGCCCCGGGCAAGGCGGGCTTGGTCACGGGCCGGAAGGCCCAATAATTTTTCTGCTCCGCCGTGAAGCCATCCTCGCTGATCGCCACGGCCTGCTTGCCGTGATTTGGCCAGGGCGCACCCATGGCCACCCATTTTGTCAGGGCTTGAACTTGGGCCTCTGTCAGGGGGCCGCCCTCGCTGCGCGGCGGCATGGCAAAGGAGGGGTCCTTGTAGGACACCGCCTCGATGATGGCGGACTTCTCAGGCGCACCGGGGCGCAGTGCCGGCCCGCTGTCGCCACCGCGCAGCAGATGGGCCAGCGCATCAAGGCGCAGGCCACCTTTCTGCTTTTTCTCGCCGTGGCACTGCTGGCAGCGCTCCACCAAAATGGGGCGGATTTCCCTCTCGAAAAAGACTTCTCCCTGAGACGGTGCCGACTTCCCTGGTTGTGGGGCCGAGGCAGCGCTGGTCGGCTCGACTGGTTTTTCTGCGGATTTGGCGGCAGTGACAAGCAACGCGAAAACGCTCAGCATCAGCGGCCAACGGGGCCATTGCAGGCCCTTTGGCGGGGAGAGCTTAAAACGCTTGGGGGGCATGCAGAGGATAAAGGCACTGGGACCCGCTTTTTTCACCCATTTTGTGCGTTTGGCCGACGAATGGCAGGGAGCACCGCGGGTGCGGTTTGGCGGCGTCGGCGTCGCGCCAGCCAGGCAGGATTGCCCCTGCCTGCGGCCTGGACCTGTTCAAAGTTCCTGTTCGCGGATTCTCAATCCTGTTCAGGCTCGGGGAAACCTCATTGCGATTGCCTTGCAATCGCCTCATCCCCAGCGCTCTTTGGGGATTCAACTCCTGCGGTTTGGCCATGGCTTTCCGAAACAACCTGCCCAGCTTTTTGGCCCTGATCTTGGGGTTGTTGTTGGGGCTGGCTGGTTTGCTGGTCACTCGCGGAGCGCTGAGACAGAGGACGCGGGTTGAGCCCAGAACAGCGGCGGCGCAACTGCAGCTTGGCTGTGCGACCAACTTTTACGAGGACACCGGTGAGTTTATTCGGGCTACAGGAAGCTGGCTCGAGGGTTCTCCCTTCCCGTTCAATCGCGTTCAGCTGACCGCGGACCAAAAGACGATGAAACTACGGACTGCCTACGCTGTGGTGGTCGGCGCCCTTCAGCCTCCCATGCTGGAGTCGGAACTGGAGGAATTCGAGATCGAGGAGTGGTCGCGCGATCGTGTCAGCACCAAGCCATCGCGTTGCGGAAGCAGCGGGCGCTTCCTTCAGATTTTCATTGACCGACAAAGCGCAAAAATCCAACAGGTGTTCACTGGCGATTATCCTGCGCGCATTCTGCTCGGCAGTGGCGTAAATCAATTCCGCGAAGCCAGCGAGACCAGAGGCTCACGGTAGCCTGGTTCATCCCAGAATCTCCAAATGGCCTGCCGTTTGCCTGCGGCAAGCGGGGCGGTCTTGGCTTGAGAGGACTCAGTGCAGGGCAAATGGCAGCGAGAGCAGCCAGGCGCTGCTGACCCAGCCTGGGTGGGAAAACCTGAGTTGCCATGCAGGTGCCGTTGGTGCTAGGCGTTGCTGGTGTCGCTTTGTTTTGAAGAGATCTGGGCCAGTCATGCCGGGCAGGCTGTGCTCAGGGGT
>JAURHS010000219.1 GCA_030833205.1 Prosthecobacter sp. | reverse complement strand
TGTCGGCCAAATTGACAGCAGCGTCATTCCTGCTGCCGCTCCTGCTGCCGCTCCTGCTGCCGCTCCTGCTGCCGCTCCTGCTGCCGCTCCTGCTGCCGCTCCCGCTGCCGCTCCTGCTGCCGCTCCTGCTGCCGCTCCTGCTGCCGCTCCTGCTGCCCCGATGCCGAGCCCAAGCGCTGCGCAGTCGCCAGCGACTCCCAAGACCTCGGCAATCGAGGGTCGAGTCACGCGCAAACGGATGTCGCCCTTGCGTCGCAAGATTGCAGACCAATTGGTCAGCGCTCAGCAAAACGCAGCCATCCTGACCACCTTCAATGAGTGTGACATGAGCCATGTGATGGCCCTGCGCTCCAAGCTCCAGGATAGTTTCACCCAGACCTTCGGAGTCAAATTGGGCTTCATGTCCTTTTTCGTGAAGGCCGTGGTCGAGGCCCTCAAGGCAGTGCCCGCCATCAATGTCCGGGTGGACGGCGATGAGTTGGTCGAGCAGCACTTCTACGATATTGGCGTCGCCGTGGGCACTGAGCGCGGTTTGATTGTGCCTGTCATCCGCGATGCGGACCAGAAGTCTTTTGCCCAAATCGAAAAGGATATTCTGGCCTATGCTGCGAAGGCAAAGGAAGGCCGCATCGAATTGTCTGATCTCAGTGGCGGTGTCTTTACCATTTCCAATGGCGGCGTCTATGGCAGCCTTTTGAGCACGCCGATCCTCAACCCACCCCAGAGCGGCATTCTCGGAATGCATACCATCCAACAGCGCCCCATTGCCGTGGATGGGCAAGTTGTCATTCGCCCAATGATGTACCTCGCCCTGAGCTACGACCACCGCGTCGTTGATGGACAGCAGGCCGTAAGCTTCCTCATTCGCGTCAAGCAGTGCATTGAGAATCCAGCGCGCATGCTCGTCGGGGCCTAACGCCGCATTCACTGCCTACGGGAATGGTCGAGACGCTCAGCTATGAGACTGCGCAGTTTCTGCAGGGTATGGTCGGCCATGACCTAGCGGGCTTGCGGGTCATTGCGGATCGTTGTGGCGTGGGGGTCACCTCGCGCGATGCCTGGGTGAGGCTGGAGGGGGATCCCGATCAGGTGGCAACCGCAGGGCGGATTCTGAAACAGCTTGAGGTGCTGCATCGCCAAGGTGGTCAGGGCAGCGGTTCCTTGGTCAGGGTCATTGCTGAAAGCGTGCTTCGGGACCCTGCTGCCGGCGGTTCGCCTGTCACTGCCTCCGAGGCGCTGCGGCTCAAGCCCTCAGCGAGACGCGGCAGCATCACCGTGCGCAGCCTCGGGCAGATGGCGCTTGTCGAGGCCATGCGGGCGAAACCAGTGGTCTTTGCCATTGGAGCGGCTGGCACCGGAAAAACCTTTCTCGCCATGGCAGAGGGACTGGAGTTGCTGCGGGAGAAGAAGGTGCAGAGGTTGGTTCTGACCCGACCCGCGGTTGAGGCTGGTGAAGCCCTTGGCTTTCTCCCCGGTGACCTCAACGAAAAGATTTATCCCTATCTGCGGCCACTGTACGATGCCCTGCATGAAATGCTGGAGGTCGAGGAGGCAGAGCGTCTGCTGGAGCGGGGAATCATCGAGGTGGCGCCCCTGGCCTACATGCGGGGTCGGACCCTGAAGAATGCCTTTGTGATTCTCGATGAGGCACAAAACACGACCTGCGAACAGATGCTCATGTTCCTCACCCGTTTGGGAGAGGGATCACGCTGCGTGGTGACTGGCGATCCCTCACAGATCGACCTCAAGCGCCACCAGCGTAGCGGTCTCCTTGAGGCGGTGGAAGCCCTGGAGGAGGTGGACGGGGTCCAGTTCGTCCATCTTCAGCCCGGAGATATCGTGCGCCACCCCGTTGTGCAAAGCATCGTGGAGGCGTATGCCCGCCACCGTCGCCGTGAGGCTTGATGCCGGGTTGAAGCCTCGGCATGGCCGCCAGCTCCAGAACGCATTTTGTACTTGCAGGGGCCGCTTTTTGCGTCATCTTAAAGACCTCAGTGTTTGCGGGTGTAGCTCAGTGGTAGAGCACTTCCTTGCCAAGGAAGATGTCGCGCGTTCGAATCGCGTCACCCGCTCCACCTGGCCATGTCGCCAGGTTTTTCAGTGGGGCAATCTTCGTCTTCAGCGCTGCGATGGCACAGT
>JAURHS010000041.1 GCA_030833205.1 Prosthecobacter sp. | reverse complement strand
GCAATGTCGTCAACCAACCGGCAGAAGGCGTAGAGGACGCTCATGTCACGCCTCCTCTCGACAGGCAGCAGAGCAAGTGCCAGCGCCAGATTCGACTTCGCCCGCTGGGTGATGTCGTGAGCTCGCCGGTTACCAGCATTCATCATGACCAAGTCACCCCTGTGCCAGGCTACGCCGCTCGCTGACGATACGCTCCACAGAATGCTTGGTCACCAAGTTGCCTTGGGAATCGCGATTCTTGATGGGCAGTTCGGCAGCCTTGAACTTGAGCTGGGTCTGCCGCAGATAGAGGGCAGGCTTGAGGAAGATGAGAAGCTGTTGGGCATCACTGGCCTCCTCTGAGGTGTGGCGTGCGAAATACAGCACGCTGCTGCCTGGCTTGCCACGGGTCAGCACATAACTCTTGTCCCGGGTGATTCCACCCACACGAAAGCGCTTGGCCATGACCGGCCCAGTGCGCCCATCACGGTAAATCATGGTGTAGATGACCTCCTCGTCCTTGCGGAACAGCCCGACATGCTCGGGATTCTTGCCCACATGAAACTTGGGCGAGACCTTCACCACGCTCATGTTGCCCTCGCGAGTGAAGAAGATCACATCGTCCAGCACAGAACACTTGCAGAGTGCCTCGCCCTCCTTCTTGAGACCGGTGCCGGCAAATCCCTCGCGGGCATCGAGATAGAGCGTCTCGTTGGCAAGGATCACCTCCGAGGCGTCCACCCGATCAAAACTGCTGATCTTGGTGCGACGGACGCGTCCCTCGCCGTAGGTCTTCTTGAGACGCTCGAAGTGAGCAACGGCATAGCGGGTCAATTGGCGCAGGTTTTTCTGAACCGAGTCAATCTGCTCCTCCAGGGCCGCAATTTGCTCCTCGGCTTCGTTGCTGTTGAACTTGGAGATGCGCTTGATGCGGATTTCCGTCAACCTTGCCACATCCTCGTCAGTGACCTCGCGTTTGAGAACACCAAGGTGAGGCTTCAGCCCCTTCCAGATTGCGGCGATGATGGCCTCCCAGCTCTCGCACTCCTCAATTCGGCGGTAGATCCGATGCTCGATGAAGATTTTTTCGAGACTGCAGAAATGCCACTTCTCCTCAAGTTCTCCAAGTGCAATCTCCAACTCCTGGCGCAGGATCTCCTTGGTGTGCAGGGCACTCTCCCGCAATAGGTCGCTGACCCCAACAAACCTGGGCTTGTCGTTTTGAATCACCACGGCGTTGGGGGCAAGAGACATCTCGCAGTCCGTAAAGGCGTAGAGTGCCTGAATGGTCTGCTGCACATCGGTGCCGGGCGGCAGGGCGATGATCAACTCCGCGTTCTCCGAGGTGTTGTCGTCCACCCGTGCAATCTTGATCTTGCCCTTTTCGTTGGCCGCCACAATGCTTTCCATCAGGCTTCCCGTGGTAGTTCCGAAGGGAATCTCGCTGATGCGCAGGGTGTTCTTTTTCTCGCCCTCGTCAATCTTGGCCCGAATGCGAACCCTGCCTCCACGCAGTCCACCGTTGTAATCACTGGCATCCATGATGCCGCCAGTGGCAAAGTCCGGCAGAAGCGTGAATGGCTCATCGCGAAGTGCGGCGATGCTTGCATCGCAGAGCTCGTTGAAATTGTGAGGCAAAATGCGGCAGGAAAGGCCCACCGCAATGCCCTCGGCACCCTGGGCCAGGAGCAGTGGAAACTTCACCGGCAAGGTCACCGGCTCGCGATTGCGCCCATCGTAGCTGGAGAGCCACTCGGTGACCTTCGGCGAAAAGACAACATCAAGCGCGAATTTGGAGAGCCTTGCCTCGATGTAACGGGGGGCTGCAGCGTTGTCGCCAGTCAGCGTGTTGCCCCAGTTGCCCTGGGTGTCAATGAGCAGATCCTTTTGACCGATTTGGATCATGGCATCGCCGATACTGGCGTCCCCATGAGGGTGGTACTTCATCGTGTTGCCCACCACATTGGCCACCTTGTTGTAGCGACCATCCTCCAGCTCATTCATCGAGTGAAGAATACGCCTCTGCACAGGCTTGAGCCCATCGGCGATGTGGGGCACGGCGCGCTCCAAAATCACATAACTGGCATACTGCAGGAACCAATTGCTGTAGTGCACATCCAGAGGCATCTCCACCACGGGTGCGACCTGCTCGAGGACCGGGGCTTGGGACTGCGGGGATTGGGATGCTTTCTTTTTGGCCACTGGGCGGAGAATGGGGTTTGAAGGAGAAACCGAAGAAGATAAATCCAGTGGCGGTCTGCCGCCCCGCCGTCAAGCCCGGCCTTGAATTTGCCTGCCTTTTGGGCCGCAAAAAAGATTGGGCAAGGACAGGGTTTGCGGCTTTGATGCTACCCCAGCCTATCGGGACAAATCCCCGGATCAGCGGCCCATGAAGCCTTCGCGCCCATTGAACCTTAGAGACAGCGCCATTGTGCTGGCGCTGCTGGGAGTATGCCTTTTTTTCTCACTGGCGGAGCCTCGCTTTCTCGAGGCCAGAAACCTTACCCTGCTGTTTACGGAATTGGCCATCTCAGGCACGCTCGCCATGGGCATGTTGCTGGTGATTCTTCCCGGCCACATTGATCTGTCGGTTGGCAGCGGTCTGGCCCTGATGGGAGGCTTGGCCACCGTCCTGACCGCACGCGCTGGCTGGCCATCCTCCTTGGCCATGGCAGCTGCCACCGCTTGCTCAATCCTGCTCTGGTGGGGCATGGGTCGGCTGGTGGTGTTGGCGAGGATTCCTGCATTCATCGTTACCCTGGCAGGCATGTTGGTGTTTCGAGGGCTGTTTTGGCTGGTCATTCAAAATCAGACGATTGCCGTGGTTGCCGGCGGGCAGCGCAACGCCTACTCGCAACTCAGCACGCTGTACCTCAGCCCCACTCAGGGGCTTGTTCTCGCCAGCCTGCTGAGTTTTGTCCTCATTGGCTCAAGTCTGCTGCAATCCAGATCCCGGCAGGGGCAACCGCCAGAGTTCGCCGATCGCGAATTCCATTTCCTTCGGGCCTTTGTCAGCGCACAGGCCCTCACCCTCCTTGTTCTGGTAACCAACCAGTTCCGTGGCCTTCCCCTTCCCCTCGTCATTTTCGCGTCTGTATCGGTGTTGGTCCACTGCCTGATTGCCCACACGCCATGGGGCCGCCACCTCTACGCCATCGGCGGCAACCCTGAGGCTGCCCTGCTTTCTGGAATCGCAGTCAATCGAGTGGTGTTGGGGGCCTTTGCCCTGCTTGGAGGCTTGGTGGCCCTCACGGGCCTGATGCTGACTTCCTACACGGGCAACTCCACCACAGACCTGGGGGAATGGATGGAGCTTGACGCCGTCGCCGCCTGCGTCATTGGCGGAGTCAGCCTGCGCGGAGGGCGCGGGAGCGTGGCGGGAGTGCTGGCCGGGGCACTGATCATGGCCACCCTCCTCAGTGGCATGACCCTGATGTCCATCACCCCAGAGCACAAACTCATCGCGCGCGGCCTGGTGCTTCTGGCAGCCGTAGGCTTGGATGTCCGCCTGAGTCGGCCCCACTCATGAAACCAGCCATCAGCCGCCCCACAGGAACATGATCCGCATCGCCTTGAAGATGCTGTTGGGGGACAGCGCAAAGTTTTGCATGCTCGTTGCCGGGCTTGTCTTTGCCACCTTCCTCATGGCGCAGCAGATCTCGGTCTTTTGCGGCCTGATGCTCTGGACAACCTCCACGCTGAAAAATGTGCCTGCACCGCTTTGGGTGGTGGAATCAAGGGTGGAACAGATCAATGAAACCATCCCCATCCTCGATACGGATGTGGCACGGGTTCGCAGCGTGGACAGCGTGGCTTGGGCGGCGCCCTTCTTCTCCAGCCTGATCCGCGTTCGATTGCCGGACGGACACTTCAAGATCGTGTTGCTGGTGGGCATTGAGACCACGAGCTTCGCTGGCGCCCCCGCACGACTTCTGGAGGGGCGCATCGAGGACCTGAGGCTTCCCAATGCAGTCATCATTGATCAGCTCGCTCAGCAGCGCCTGTCGCAAACCAAGGGAGGAAAGGTCCAAATCGGCGATGTGTTCGAGATGAATGACCACGAGGCTCGCGTCGTCGGCATTGCCCAGACGGTCGAGAGTTTCACTGGCGCGCCATTCATTTGGACCACCTATGAACGCAGCATGCAATACTCGCCGATGCAGCGCAAGATGCTCTCCGCCGTGATGGCGGCGCCACGCCCAGGCATTTCAGATGCCCAGTGCGCCGCTGACATCACCAAGGAAACCGGCTTGCGGGCCTTTCTCAACCGCGGATACGGCAACGGAGCCAACGACTTCAATGAGGCCACGATGTGGTGGTATGTTCGCAACACTGGCATCCCCTTCTCCTTCGGGGTCACAGTTGCCATTGGCCTGATTGTCGGCATTGCCATCTCCTGCCAGACCTTTTACAGCTTTGTCCTTGATCACCTGCGCTATCTTGGCGCCCTCAAAGCCATGGGCACTTCCAATTTCAAGCTCTGCCTGATGCTGGTCTGTCAGTCCTTTACCGTGGGTATCATCGGCTACGGAATCGGCATGTTTTTTACCGCCCGCTTCGGGTTCAATGCCCTGAAATACGGCAAGCCTCCGTTTCACATGCCCGAGATGATTCCACCTGCCGTGCTGGGAGTAATTCTGCTGATTTGTCTACTGGCCTCTCTGCTTGGCATCTGGCGCGTCGCCAGGCTTGAACCCGCTGCTGTCTTTCGAGGATGAGCCATTCTTCCGGTACCCCTATCGCGAACGCAGAGCCAAGCGCAGACCGTGCCCATCCTCAGGAGGGCACTCTGGCCATCCGAATCGAGGGCCTCTGTCGAGGTTTTGGCAGCGGAGCCAATCGCCTTGAGGTTCTCAAGGCGGTCCATTTTGAGGCTCGCTTTGGAGACATCACCATGCTGATCGGTCCTTCGGGATGCGGCAAGACCACACTCCTGAGCATCATCGCAGGCACCTTGAGCCCCGATGCCGGCGAGGGCCGCTTGGAGGTACTGGGACAGAACCTCAGAGCCATGTCCCAAGGCGCGCTGACTGCCATGCGCGCCAAGCAAATCGGCTTCATCTTCCAATCCTTTCACCTCATCCACACCCTGAGTTGCGCGGAAAATGTGGCCATTCCCCTACTCATCCAAGGGGTTGGCCACGGGCGGGCCATTCGACAGGCCAGGGACATTCTGGACCGGGTTGGCCTCGCGGAGAAATCCTTCCAACGCCCAACGCTCCTCTCCGGTGGCCAGCAACAACGAGTGGCCATCGCCAGGGCGCTCGTGCATGAGCCCAAGCTCATTCTCTGCGATGAGCCCACAGCGGCTCTGGATGCCAGAAACGGCGCCCTCATCATGGAGCTGTTCGGGGGCATTGTCCGCGAACCAGACCGTTCACTGATCATTGTCACCCACGACAACCGCATTTTTGGGCATGCCGACCGCATTGCCTCCATGGATGACGGTCGCATCGTCGAGCTGCACGACATGGACGAGCAGCATCCATTGCCTGAGCATCTTCGCCACGGATTCCACCAATAACCGCCCTGCAGGGTGGATTGGGCGGGCATCAACCCGGTTGGCGTGACGCAAGAGCAGCCGCGACATGGGCGGGGACAAACTGCTCCACCCTGCCGCCCAGTCTCGCAATTTCCTTGACCAGGCGACTGCTGATGTAGGTCAACTCCTCGCGGGGCATCAGAAAAAGCGTCTCGAGATTTGGCTCCAGCTTGCGGTTCATCAGCGCCAATTGGAACTCGAACTCAAAATCGCTGACCGCACGAAGCCCGCGAACGAGCGCTACCGCATCCAGTTCGCGGGCAAAATTGACCAAGAGCCCCTCAAAGGGAAGCACCCGAACCTTGGGCATCTCGCGCGTCGCCTCGCGAAGCAACTCCACCCGTTCATCGAGGGTAAAGAGGCTTTTCTTGGCGTTGTCCTTCGCAACCGCAACAACCAGTTCATCAAACAACCCGCTGGCCCTTGCAATGACATCGAGATGTCCATTGGTGATGGGGTCAAAGCTTCCGGGATAGAGGGCGCGGCGCATGATGAGGCGGGAGTTTGGACTCAAGAGGCAGCGGGGTCGGCGGCAGAATCCGCGGCGCCCTGATCCGTGTTGGAATCCATGGCGGCCTCCGCTGCATCCTCAGCAACGGCAGACGACTCATCCTCCTCATCGGGCACCACGATGGCCACATCCTGAATCACTTCGCGCTCTGCCAGATCCATCAACTTGACACCCTGCGCATTGCGCCCGGTTTCACGAATATCAGAAACTCGGATGCGAACGCTCTGCCCGGAACTGGTCATGAGCATGAGTTCCTCAGTCGGGGCAACCGCGAGGGCTGCCACAACCTTCCCGGTTTTCTCAGTGACATTCATCGTGATGACGCCCTTTCCGCCACGATTGGTGAGGCGGTACTCCTCAAAGCTGGTGCGCTTGCCAAGGCCGTTCTCCGACACCACCAACATGGTCTTGGCAAAGTCCACTGCGGTAAGGCTGACCATGAAGTCGCCTGGCTCGAGACGCACGCCTCGCACGCCGATACTGCTGCGTCCCATGGCCCGGATGTCTCCCTCTTCACAACGCACGCACATGCCTTCGTGGGTGCTCAGACAGATCTCATTGCCGCCATCAGTGAGGATGACCTGGATGAGTTCGTCGCCCTCCTCAATCTGGATCGCCACGATGCCATCCTTGCGCACATTGCGGAAGTCACTGAGGGCGGTTTTCTTGACGGTACCGTCCTTGGTGCCGAAGAGTGCAAATCGGTCCTCCCTCCACATTTGCTCATCAGAGGCCCCGGCAGCTTCCAGACGCAGAATGGCGGCGATTTTTTCCTCGGGGAAAGTCATCTTGACCTTCTGGCCATCGCGCTCGCGCTCCACTGTCATTTCAGGCCGAAGATTGAGCACATTCTTGATGCTGCGCCCCTTGCCCGTGCGGGCAGCCTCTGGCAGTTGATACACCCGCTCAACATAAACGCGGCCAGTATTGGTGAAGAACATCAGATAGTCATGAGCGCTTGCGGTGAAGAGATGCTCGACAAAGTCCCCCTTCTCCTCGTCCCCGGCAGCCTCGCGGGTCTCCATCCCCTTGAGCCCCTTGCCGCCACGACCCTGCAGCCGGTATTCACTGGCGAGCGTGCGCTTGATGTAGCCACGATGAGTGAGGGTGACAATGAAGGCCTTGTTGGCGATGAGGTCCTCAATCCGAATCTCCCCCTCGGCTGCCTGGATCTTGGTGAGACGCGGAGTGCCATAACGGGCACGCACCGACTGCAACTCATCCTTGATCAGGCTCAGGACACGGCTTTCGCGGGCCAGAATGTCATGAAAATCGCTGATCTCACCAAGCACCTCGTCGTACTCGGCCTTGACCTTGTCCTGCTCCATCCCGGTGAGCTGGTAAAGGCGCAACTCCAGGATGTGATTGACCTGGACATCGCTGAACACATAGCGCCCCGAGGAAACTGAGGGCTGGGACCCGATCACAATGCCAAGCCCGCGGGCTGTCTCCAGGCTGAAGGAATACTCCTTGAGCCTGCCAAATGCCTCCTCGCGACTGCGTGACTCGCGGATGATGCGGATGAAGTCGTCAAGGTGGCCGATGGCACCGAGGAAGGCCTCGAGTTTCTCGGCGCGCTCCTGCGCCTTGCGCAATAGGAAGCGGGTGCGCCGCAGCACAACCTCGCGCCGATGCTCGATGTAACAGGCAATGGCGTCTTTCATTGACAGTACGCGGGGGCGGCGATTGTCAATGGCGAGCATGTGGATGGAGAAGCTCGTCTCCAGCGAGGTGTGCTTGAAAAGATTGTTGAGCACCACCTGCGCCCTTGCCTCGCGCTTGAGCTCAACCACCACGCGGGTGTTCTCATCCGACTCGTCGCGCACTCCGCCGATTTCAGGGAGGATTTTTTCCTGGGCAAGCTCGGCAATTCGCTCGACAAGCACCGCCCGATTGACTCCATACGGAATCGCAGTGATCACAATCTGCTCGCGATTGCCGTTCTCAACAATTTCAGCATGCCCTCGAATGCGCACGCTGCCGTGACCGGTCTCGAAATACTCGCGGATGCCATCAATGCCGTGAATGGTACAACCCGTCGGAAAGTCAGGGCCAGGCACAATCGCGTTGAGCTGGGCTGCCGTGATGTCGGGATTGTCAATCTGAGCGCAGATGGCATCCACGATCTCACCGAGATTGTGCGGCGGCATGTTTGTGGCCATGCCCACGGCAATCCCTGTGCCGCCATTGACCAACAACTGCGGAAAGGCCGAAGGGAGCACGGTGGGCTCGACGCGCGTCTCATCGTAATTGGGAACCCAGTCCACTGTCTCCATGTCCAGGTCGGACAGCATGCAGCTCCCAAGGTGGGTGAGGCGGGCCTCAGTGTAACGCATGGCGGCAGGCGGGTCGCCTTCGACCGAGCCGAAGTTGCCCTGACCATCCACGAGCGCCTCGCGGATGCCCCAGGGCTGAGCCATGTTGACCAAGGTGGGGTAGATGGCCTGATCGCCGTGTGGATGGTAGTTACCCATCGTTTCACCGACGATCTTGGCACACTTGAGATGCTTGCGGTTGGGCTGCACGCCCAACTCGTTCATCGCATAGAGCAGGCGACGCTGGGAGGGCTTGAGGCCATCGCGCACATCGGGTAGGGCGCGCGCAATGATCACCGACATCGAGTAATCGAGGAAGGAGTTCTTGACCTCCTCGTCCACATTGATGGGTCGGATGCTGTAGGGGGAATTGGTTTCTTCGGCCACGACGGGAAAGGAATGGTTGTTGCTGTTCTTGCTTCAGAGGGGACGACCGCGGGTCTCAGACATCGAGATTGCGGACATTCAGGGCGTTCTCTTCAATGAACTGACGCCTCGGCTCCACCACATCACCCATCAGAATGGTAAACATGCGGTCCGCCTCGAGGATGTTCTCCTCGCTGAGATTGACTCGAAGCATGCGTCTCTTGCCGGGGTCCATCGTCGTCTCGAACAGCTGCTTGGCGTTCATTTCACCGAGACCCTTGAAGCGCTGGATTTCAATGCCGCGCTTGCCAATCCCAAGCACCGTATCAAGAATGCCTGGCACGCTGAAGATGGGGTGGGTCACTGCCTTGGATCCCTCTCCCTCAATCACCTCAAACAGCGGCTTGTCCTGACTGCTGAAGTGATCCAAGTGGAGACCCAACTCACCCAACTGCACAAACAACCTGCGCATTGGCCCGGCCTCATGAACCTCAACCAGAGTGCAGCGCGCACGACTACCTCCGCCGGCTGCCGCGGCCTCAGGTTCATGGCTGCGACCAAAGATCGCAAGCTCGGGGTGCGCACGCGCAAACTCCGCCAGCGGCTCATCAGTCAGGAAGTAATGCAACTGTTCCTCATTGCCCTGGCGAACCCGCAACATGTACTTTGGCAACTGACCCGTGGCCACTTCGCGGGCCTGCAAATAGGCCTCAAAATCCCCACCCTGCCGACGGATGGCGTCGGCGTAGCGCGACAGAGGTGTAAGCGCTTCAAGGATGGCCTTGAGGCGCTGAGGGTCAATCGTGACCCCATCACTGCATTGCCGCAGTGAGACCTCATCGGCTCCAAGCTCAAGCAGAATTCGATTCAGGTCGGCGTCGTCCTGCACATACTCCTCGCGCTTCTTGCGGGTCACCTTGTAGAGCGGCGGCTGCGCGATGTAAAGGTAACCGCGCTTGACCAAATCGGGCATGTGGCGGCAGAAGAAGGTCAGCAACAGGGTGCGGATGTGGCTTCCGTCCACATCGGCATCGGTCATGATGACCACCTTGTGGTAGCGTGCCTTGCCAAGATTGAAGCTCCCCTCGTCGCTGCCGTCGCCGATGCCGGTTCCGATGGCGGTGATCATCGCCTGAATTTCGCGATTTTGCAGAGCCTTGTCCAACCGCGCTTTTTCCACATTGATCAATTTACCACGCAGAGGCAGGATGGCCTGCGTGCGACGGTCGCGACCCACCTTGGCACTGCCGCCGGCGCTGTCACCCTCGACAATGTAAAGCTCACACTTGCTGGGATCGCGCTCGGTGCAGTCTGCCAGCTTGCCAGGCAGCCCACCCCCGCTCATGGCTGATTTGCGAACGGTCTCGCGAGCCTTGCGCGCGGCCTCTCGGGCGCGCGCTGCCGTGACGATCTTGTCAATGATGCGTTTTGCGACCGTGGGGTTCTCATCGAGGTAGGCAGAGAGGGTCTCATAGACCATGCTATTGACCACGCCCTCGACCTCCACATTCATCAGCTTGACCTTCGTCTGTGCATTGAAGCTGGGCTTCGGATGCTTCACGCTGAGCACACAGACCAGACCTTCGCGGCAGTCATCACCGCTGATGGGGGGATCCTTCTCCTTTTGCAGGTTGTTGGATTTCGCGTACTGATTGATGGCCCGAGTCAGGGCGTTGCGGAAACCGGTGAGATGCGTGCCACCATCGGGGTTGGGAATCGCATTGGTGAAGCACAGCGTCTGCTCGACATAGCTGTCGTTCCACTGCATCACACAATCCACGAGACAGAACTTGTGCTTCTCGTCGACAATGATTTCGCGCCGACCCGCCAAAACGATGGGCTTGTCGTTGATGACATCCTTGTTCTGCCCAAGCTGCCGAACGAATTCGGCGACACCTTCGCGGTAGAACAGCAACTCGCTGCGCAGTGGCGTCTCACGCTCATCGCTCAAAGTGATGCGAATTCCTGGATTGAGGAAGGCCAACTCACGCAGACGCTTGGCCAACAACTCAAAGGAGAAGGTCGTGGTGATGCTGAAGATCGTCGCATCGGGAAAGAAGGTGATCTTGGTGCCCGTGCGCGCCGGGTCATCGAGTTCACCCAACACATGCAACGGCTGAGTGGTCTTGCCCCGCTCAAATCCGATCGCGTGAATCTTGCCGTCGCGATACACCTCGGCTCGGAACCAGTCTGAGAGGGCATTGACGCATTTCGCGCCCACACCATGCAGACCACCAGAGAACTCGTAGGCACCGTCTCCAAACTTGCCCCCGGCATGCAGATTGGTCAGAACCAACTCCACCGTGGGGATGCCCTCCTTGGGGTGAACCTCCACAGGGATACCGCGGCCATCGTCCTCCACACTCAGCGACCCATCGGCGTGGATGGTCACGAAGACATTTTTGCAGTAACCGGCGAGGAACTCGTCAATGCTGTTGTCCACCACTTCAAAGACGCAGTGGTGCAGGCCTCGTTCATCGGTGAAGCCGATGTACATTCCAGGCCGCTCACGGACGGCCTGCAGGCCTTCAAGTTTGCGGATTTGTGAGGCGTCGTAGGCCTGTCCGGCGGCGACATGAGTGAGGCTCTCCGTCTCGTTGGACGGCTCTTCCGGTGAGGAATCTTGGGACATGGAGGTTGTAGGGGTTTGCCATCGCCTGAGATCCGTCCAAAAACCGCTTCGGAACCGTGCTCGATGACTGAGCCATCACCCTAGCAAGGCCACCCCCAAGGCCAAGGTTTTTTTCCCGCGAACCCCGCCTTTTTTAGGCCCACATGCCCACCCTTCCGAACGCTAAAAAAAACTAAAAAAACACCCCAAAAAACGAAGGAAAAAGACAAGCCGACCAAGCCTGCCGGGGCAGGCGGAGGCCCCCTCGCAAATGGCAGACACCTCGGCTCTACTGAGTCATTAAAATTTCAAAAAGATTATGCCTGCGGTCCGTCCAAAGAGGGATGTTTTTGGGTTCGGAGACCGGTGGCAATTGGCGAGGGTGTCGCTCGAGGAAGGGCAGGTCACGACTCAGCATCATGTAGTCGGTGGTGTCATGGTCATCCTGCTCGTCCGTGAGGGTCCGCGTGACTCCCCAGGCCATGTCACGAGCAAGCCCCTCAACCACGGGAGCCAATGCGAGGTAGGAGTTGGTGATGTGGGCGACGAGAATGCCATCCTCCTTGAGATGGCGCCTGTAAATGGCAAAGGCCTCACGGGTCAGCAGGTGAACGGGGATGGCATCGCCGCTGAAGGCATCGAGCAGGAGCACATCGAAACGCTGGGCAGGCTCGCGCTCGAGCATCAACCTGGCGTCTCCCAAAACGGTTTCCACACGCGCTCCACGCGCCACGGCATCCGACAAAAAGGTGAAGTGCTTGCGCGCCAATCGAGGGATGGCGGGATTGATCTCGTAAAAGCGCCAGACCTCGCCGTTGCGCGCATAGGTTGCCGAGGTGCCAGCGCCCATGCCAATGATGCCGACACGCACCGACCCGCGACCCGCCACATGGCTCATCGCCTGCCCGAACCCAGTGTGACGCCCGTAGTAGGATGAGGGTTCCTGCCGCGCCCGATCCCCGAGGTCCTGTACGCCGTGAATGATGCCGCCATGAGTCAGGGTGCGCCTCACTCCCTCAGCAAGCCCGTCATGGGATTCATCCACATTCACGGCACCGTAGAAGTTCCGTACCCGCTCCAACCTCGCATCCACCACCAGGCTATGCCTGCCCATGAACCAAAGGCCCCAGCCTCCAAAACCGAGCCAACACAGGGGCAGCAGTTGCCGCAACAGCGGCTGGTGAACCCTTCGCAACCACGCGGCCACAGCCACCAGACAGACTCCAAAGGCCGCCAACAAACCCAAGGGCCACTCCAAGTAGGTGCTCAGAGTGTGGGGTGCGACCAAACTCACCAACAGGCCACCCAGGGCCCCGCCAGCAGACATCCAAAGATAAAACTCCGTCAGTCGCGACGCCACAGGCTTCAGGCGCACCAACTCACCATGACAGACCACACAGGCCAGGAACAAGGCTGCAAAGCACCAGAGCAGCTCGTGCAGGTAGTTGGGAGTGGGGTCCCAGTTCCAGCCCGAACTGCCATCAATCCATTTCTCAAGAATGACGACAGCGAGCACGGGCAGCGCCAGAGTCACCCAGACCCCCCGGTGGTACCAACCCTCGCGGTCAAAACAAATCATGAAACTCAGCAGGTAGAGCGCCAGAGGCACTACCCACATCAAGGGCACCACGGCCACATCCTGACTGACATGATTGCTAGTGGCGAGAAGCAACGAACTGGCCACCGCAGGCAGAAGCAACCAAAGCAGCCTGCGACGCCACAACGATGCGGTTGCCACCCCACGCGCAACGGCCTCACGGCCTTCCGTTGGATTCAGACCGCGGACCACCCCAATCATCAGCAGTGCCATCAGCAGCGCGTCGATGACAAAAAGCACGGACCATCCCCGCACCTGAAGGCCCAAATCCATGCTCGGCTCAATCCAAAAGGGATAGCTCAGCAGTGCAACCAACGACCCTGCATTGGAGAGTGCATAGAGACGCCATGGCGAGGGAGCCCGGCCCTCCTGCACCTTCAAGCGCTGCGCCCAATGACGGGCAAACCAGGCTTGGATGAGGGGGCTGGTACTGGCGAGCAGGAAATAGGGCAGCCCTACCGTGCTCAACAACAACAGCAGGATGCGCCCCTCCGGCGCTTCATGACCCGCAGGCTTCCAGGCGGCGTCGGGCTCAATGGGCAACAGCAGGCAGGCGGCCACCCATGCCGAACCGTGAACCCACAAGACAAGCCTGGCCTGCCGGCCCCCGAGCCAGTGGGCGTAAGAATAACCAAGAAACAAAACCACCTGAAAAAACAGCATGCAGGTGGTCCACACTCCAGGGCTGCCACCGAACCAGGGCAGAATGGCATTGCTGACAATCGGTTGGACCTCAAAGAGCAGAAACGCACTCAGCAGGCTGATGGCGGCGAAGGTCGAGGTCAGGAGGCGGGGAGGGAGACTGGGCACGAGGCCCATTACAACGCCGCGACTGGCTTCGCCTTCCAAAAGGCTTGTCCCGGAGGGGCAAAACCAACACCTCAGGCCCGGGGGTGAAACCGCCGATGAACGGAACTCAGACGAGCTTGATCCACATGGGTATAAATCTGGGTGGTGGAGATGTCCGCATGACCGAGCATCTCCTGAATCACCCTCAGGTCTGCCCCATGATTGAGCAGATGAGTGGCAAAACAGTGACGCAAAAGGTGGGGGTGAACCTGCCGCTCCAACCCAGCGGCCCTCGCACGCTCCAAAACGATCTGCTGTACCCGCATCGGGCTCAAGGCCCCGCCCCGAACCGAGAGAAATACTTCACTGCTGCTGTGGCGTCGCACCAGCTTGGGGCGCCCTGATTCCAGCCATCTTTGGAGGGCGCAACGGGCCTCCTGACCCACGGGGCAGATTCGGCTCTTTCCCCCTTTTCCTGTGACCCGCAACCAGCCTTCGTCCTCCCGGTAATGCTCCAGTCGTGCGGAGATGAGCTCAGCGAGACGCAGCCCGCTGGAATAGAACAATTCCAGAATGGCCCGATCACGCAGGTCCAGGGGGCTGTGACCACTGACGGATTCCAAAAGCAACCTGACCTGCGACTCCGGCAAGACATCGGGCAGCGGCCTGGTGACCCGAGGCGAGAGAATCACAGACGCAGCATCCCGAGGGCAACGCCCACTGCCACAGAGCCAACGAAAAAAAATGCGCAGCGCCACCCACTCCACCCTCGCGCTGCCTGCCGCCAATCCCGATTGTTTGCGCCACTGTTGCCAATCCGTGATCTGTGCCGCCTGAACCTCAAACCACTGATGCAGCCCGGCCTGCTGCAACCATCCGGCAAAGCCCTCGATCACCCTTCTGACCAACATCTGATAATTCACCGACAATCCACGCTCGGTAGCCAGATGAAGCAGAAAATCCTCAATGGAGTCTTGCATCAAAGCCATCAGTTGAATCGTCAGGGATTGGGCTCAGCGCAGCAGGACAAGCCACCGCTCAGCAGGTTGCAGCCCAAGGCCGCGATGAGGTCTTGGCGCAGAGCGCTTCAATGGCCTGCATGGCTGCGCCAATTTTGGCAATGAAACTGGACTGGTGACGCACCAGCACGAAGCGAGGATGCCGGCTCCACAGCCGCATCAGTCGGCGGTCCAAGGCCTGTGCCTGCAGGATGCTCTCGTTGCGAAGGGCATTGCCACCGTCAATTCCCAAACCACCCGCCGCGGCGCTCTGCATGAAGATCACGGCGTCATAGCGGGCAAACTCGGCTTCAATCGTAGTGCCCAGATGTCGAAAGAATGCTGCCGGCGCACCTGGCCAATAGGCCGCCCCGTCCACCGTGCCGCGGTCACAAAGCAGAAGGTCCCGGGGATACAAGGCGGCATTCATGGCCTCCAACTGCAATTGCACCTGATAAATCGCCGTCTGCGCCGCCCGCACCGCAGCAGGTTCAGTGCGCCTCTCAAAGCCACCGGAGAACAACAGCGAGGCCGCCTCGGGCAGCAGGCGCACCCCTTGACGATGCTCACGAGCAAACAAATCACCCACTGTGCTTTTGCCGCCCCCGGGCCCGCCAGTTAGGGCAATGCACAATGGCCGACTGAATTTGTGGGAGGAGGGCATGGTCAGGAAAGAGCTGGCAATCAATCACCCTCCGCGCCCACATGGCCAGAGCTGGCGGCCGCGGCTGCCATGCGTCGAGCGGCAACTGCAGGCCCGTCAACGATGCCCTCGGCAGTCTCCTGCTTGAGGCGCAACTGACCGCAAGCGGCTGCAATGTCATGCCCCTTTTCGCGACGCAAAGTCACGCGCACGCCACCGTCTTCAAGCACCTTGGCAAAAGTGCGCTGACGGGTTTCACTGGGGCGCTTCCAGGGCAGACCCTCCACCAGGTTGTAGGGGATGAGGTTGACCCGCGCATCGAGACGACGCGCCAATGGCACCAATAACCTTGCCTGATCCAACCCGTCATTGATCTGGTCGATGAGAATGTACTCCAGGGTGATGCGCTGAGAGCGCAGGCGATGCCAATCCTCAAGGGCTTCCAGCAGCGCCTTGAGTGGATACTTGCGATTGATCGGCATGATGGTGGTGCGCACCTCATCACTGGCTCCATGCAATGAAATGGCCAGGCGCACCGGCACAGGCGCCTGCGCCAACTGCCGAATCTGTGGCACCATGCCGCTGGTGCTCACGGTCATGTGCCTTGCACCAATGCCCATGCCCCAGGGAGCATTGAGAATGCGCAGGGCCTTGATCAGTGCCGTCAGATTGGCCAGCGGTTCGCCCATGCCCATGAAGACCAGATTATCAATGCGCTCCCCGGCCACCAACTCAGCCTGCACCACCTGCTCGACAATTTCCGCCGCATTAAGATTGCGCGTGAAGCCGGCCAGGCCACTGGCGCAGAAGCGGCAATCCATGGCACAGCCAACCTGACTTGAAACACAGAGTGTGAGTCGGTCGGCACGCTGCCCGTAAAGATCGGGGCTGGCAGGGATCAAGACGCACTCGACAAAGCGACCATCCTGCAGGCGAAACAATAGCTTGCGTGTCTCGTCCCGCGAGCCAGTGGCCTGCGCAAGCTGCATGGTTCGCAATTGCAGTCGGGGGGCGAGAACCTCTTTCAAGGACTTGGGCAGACTGCTCATCTGCTCCAATGAGGTCACCCGTTTGGCAAAGACCCACTCCACAATCTGCCGACCGCGAAAGGCTGGCTGCCCCATCGCTTCCAATTGCTCCTGCCATTCCTCGGGCAGCATGCCCAGCGGCTGAAGCGCGGTCTTGGGATCAGGGATTGACATGAAAACCACGAACCGTCTTGCTGACCCGGGGAATGCCCTTGTTGTCCCGCGCGAAAATCACCAATCGCTCATGATGCGCCTTGGCCGTGCCAGCGCCCAACGCATAAACCCAGACGGTGTCGGAATCCCGCCGCTCAAAGGGCACGCCCAGAAGTTCGAACACCTGCCGGCCATCCAAGCCAGGCACCACACGACGGAAGCGCAGTTCGTCAAATTTCAGCGAATAACGGGTACTGCTCTGCACAAAGTGAGTGGTGGCCTTGATCGAGTCATCCAGGCCATAGCCAAAGCTAAACAAATAGTAGGCGAGGATCAGCGCCGGCAAACCCAGCACCGCCACGGGGGCAAAAAGGTACCAATTCTTTTTGAGCATGGGGCATCTTGGCCGCGGCTGTGCAGGCCCGCAAGGGCCAAAAGCTGGCGCAGCGGCAGCCAACGCTCAGGAAAAATCGTGACTCCCCCCCGCCATTACCTCCTGCCCCAGTTCCAACAGGCGCCCGCTTAGCGCAAACAGCGTCCCTCCTTGCCTGAGCCCTTGAACCCTGCCTTCGACCAGCAAAAAAACAGCCTGAGTCCACAGCAGTCGCTCACGCTCAAAGAGTTCACGCGGCACGAAAACATTCGCAATGCCAGTCTCGTCCTCTAGACTGAGAAAGCAGTGCCCGTTTGCCGTGCCTGGCCGTTGCCTGCAAATCACCTGCCCCGCCAGACAAACCCTGCGCCCGGCCGGCTGCGAAGCCAGATCCGCCGCTCGCAACACCCCTGTGAGCCGGTCGCGCCAGTGCACGAGCGGATGGGGCCCCACAGAGACCGCCGTATGGGTAAAATCAGCAGCGAGCCTCTGCACCGCGTCCATTGGCGGCAGCAGCGACTGCGCAGACTCCTGTGAGTCATGAGCCTCCTGCATGGCACAGAACAGATCGTCATCGGGCAGCGGTGACGCCAATTGCCACTGTGCCTCGCGCCGCTGCAAGCCCAAGGACCACAGGGCGCCACAGGAGGCCAAAGCCTGCCACTCATTGGCATGCATGAAGGCGCATCGGCGACGCAGATCGGCAGGGCTCTTCCATGGCTCCTGCGCCCGCAATTCCAGCAAGCGCACGAGGGCCTCCTGACGCACACCACGCAGCTGATTGAGGCCCAAACGCAATGTTGCGCAGTCCAAGGGCTCGGTGCGCAGCGCTGAATGGCAGACACAGACCGGCAACACCCGCAAACCATGGCGTCGTGCATCGCGAAGCAGGGTCGCCGGAGCGTAAAAACCCATCGGCTGCGCATTGAAGAGGGCTGCGAAAAACTCTGCACTGCGATGCACCTTGAGCCAGGCACTGGCATAGGCAATGAGCGCGAAGCTGATGGCATGACTTTCGGGAAATCCGTAAAGGGCAAAGGAGCTGATGCTCTGCACGATGCGGTCCTGAAGTGCGGCATCCACCCCGCGGCACTGCATGGCCGTTCGCAGCTTTTCCAGAGCCTTCTGCATGCGCCTTGAACTGCGCTGAAAACTCATCGCCCGCCGCAGCTCCTCGGCCTGTGAACCGCTGAAATCAGCGATGATCATGGCCATGCGCAGCACCTGCTCCTGAAACAACGGCACCCCCAGAGTGCGCGCCAGCACGGGCTCAAAGTCTGGATGCATGCAATCCACCGCCTGCAACCCCGCACGCCGCTGCAGATAGGGGTGAATCATGCGCCCAACAATCGGCCCTGGCCTCACGATGGCCACCTCAATGACGACATCGTAAAAACAACGCGGCTGCAAACGCCGCAGAGTGGCCATCTGCGCACGACTTTCGATCTGGAAGACACCGATGGTGTCGGCACGCCGCATTAGCTCATAGGTGGGCTCATCATCCTGCGGCAATCTGGCCAGATCCACCGGACGACCCAGTTGCTCGGCGCTGCGCAGCGTCTGCTGCAGCACCTCCATCATGCCCAAACCCAACAGATCCACCTTGATGATGCCCATGTCGGCGCAATCTTCCTTATCCCACTGCACCACCACACGCCCAGGCATCGAGGCAGGCTCCAGAGGCACCACACCGTCCAAACCTCCAGTGGCCAGCACCATGCCACCACTATGCTGTCCGAGATGCCGCGGCAGACCCTCAACGGCGGCACAAAGGCGACATAGCGCGGCAAAGCGAGGATGATTGCAAGCAAGCCCGGCACGCACAAGACGCTGCGACCAATCCAAATCCAAGCCACGATTGCCACCAGCCTCCAAGGCGCTAAAACGCTGGGCCAGATCATCGCCAAGACCAAGCACCTTGGCCATGTTGCGCAGGGTGCTGCGCGCCTGATGGGTGATCACATTGGCAGTCATCGCCGCCCCATGCGGAGCGAAGCGTCGGTACACCTCCTGAATGAGACGCTCGCGATCCACGCCACTGGGCAGATCCAAATCAATGTCCGGCCAACTCTCCCTGCCCTCGCTCAGGAAACGCTCAAAAAGCAGGCGGTAGGCAATGGGGTCGGCGTGCGTGATCCCAAGACTGTAGCAAACCACGCTGTTGGCGGCACTACCGCGCCCCTGAACCAAAATTCCCTGCTCTCGCGCCCAATCCACCAGACTCCAAACCACCAGGAAATAACCACTAAAACCCAGCTTGGAAATGACCGCCAACTCATGCTCCAACTGGGCCTTCACCTCTGCATTGATGCAACCGTAACGCTGAATGGCACCGCGCCAACTCAACTCCCGCAGATAACTGCACTGATCATGCCCCTGTGGCACTGGGTGGGATGGAAATTCATAGTGCAATTGATCCAGCGAAAACTCCAGGCGCTGCAGGATCTCCAGCGAAGCATTCAGGGCATGAGGCAGATCCGCAAAGCAGCGCCCCATCTCTGTCGCGGATTTGACATGACGCTGATCATTGCCCTCCAAATGCGCGCCAGCCTCATCCAATGAAAGCCCCATGCGCAGCGCGGTGAATGCGTCGAGCACCTCGCGCCCGCATGGCGTTGCGTAAGTCGGGGCATTGCTTGCCAGAACCGGCAGTCTGTGGCGCTGCGCCAACTCGCACAGCAAGGCCACCCGTTGCCGCTGCCCCGGCAGAGCGTGGCGCTGCAGCTCCACCCAGCAGGAGTGCGACGGCAGCATCCGCAGCCACTGCTCTGCGCGTCTGGACCAATCCCGCGGAGGCCCACTAAACAAACCCTCGCGGCCGTCGCCACTGAGAAACAACAGACCTTCTGCATGTGCCGCCAAATCCGCCCAGCGCGTTTGTGTCGGCAGGCTTTTGGGCTTGCCGCAGTGGCTGAGGGTCAGCAACCGGCAGAGGTTTTGATACCCGCGCAGAGACACCACCAGTGCTGGCAACACACAACCACACTCCATCGTGATCTCAGCACCGATCCGCAACGGCAGACCCAATTCCTTGGCGCGGCGATGAGCGCGCACCACACCATAAACCCCATCACGGTCACACAACACCATACCGGACAATCCCTGAGCCGTGGCAGCCTCCACCATGGCCTCAGGGCTTGATCCCCCGCGCAGAAAGGAAAAGGCACTGCGCGCATGGCACTCGGCAAAGACGGCGCTCATCCGTAAATGCCCTCCAACCACCATTGCTCACCGTCACCGCCCACCTGGCAGAGCCAGCCCTCTTCAAGACAAAGATCCCAACATTGCAAACGCCATGCCTGGCGATCATCCCACCACAGACCCGACAATTCCCAAGGCCCGGCGCAGTCGCGCAACTTCAGAAGCCGACGACGCCTGAGCATGGCCACCGGTGTTCCCTGCCGCCCCCACTGCAATTCTACCCGCTCACGGGGGCGCAGGCGCTGCAGCGGCAAGCCCTCATCGCCATGCCGCAGCCCTGCATGAACAGACACGCGCGGGCCTTGACTGAGCATGAAATTCTGCACACTCACCTCACCGGGTCGTGCGCATTCATCCGATGTTGCCCGGCCCACCCGACCATTGCCCAACAGCGCCTCCAGCGCACTGAGCACGCGGGCCAATCCGGCAGGTGCAGCGCTTTGTTGCAACAGCCAGTCCTGCTGGCGATCCGATCTTGCCACGGGCAACAACTCCAACTCAAACCCCAACAGGGCAGCATCAGTGCGAACTCCCTGCAGCCCAGCCTCAATCAGACGCTCGATCACCCGCAGCGAAAGTGTGGGCTCAGCCAAATTCCAGCACCAGGTTCGGCATCCCTTGTTGGCCAAGTGCAAGACCAACCGCACAGCACCAGCAAGCAACCAAAGCAGGGCGACTTGCTGGACCAAGGCCTGCAGCACGGGCTGCAGATGCTGCATCAACTGAGGCAGTGTCTCCAAGGCCAAAGGCAACTCCACTCGTCTGAAATGTCGCTGCTGTTGAACCACCAACTCCAGCAAACGCATGCCGCCGCCCTGAGCCAATTCGTAAAGAGCCATGCCCTGTTGACCCATTCGCCTCACCCACTGCTGGCGAGGCAGGGACGCAATCTGGCCCAAGCGCAACAGCCCCCAGCTGTGCAGGCGCTCCAACACCATGGCATCGCCAATAAGCAACTGCAGGGGAATCTCATGCAAAAAGGCCTGCAGTTGCTCGCGCTGCGATGAAAGCACCAACACCCCTTGCGCAAAGCGGGCAGCCAACAGCGCAAGCACGGGTGTTTCAGCCATGCCAACCTCGATCTCAAAACCCATCACCGCGGTCATGCGCTGGCGCATTTGTTGCGCCCTCTCCTGCCACGATCGCTCATCCCCCCAATGCCTTGCGCGCAGATCCAGCAACAAAACACCAGGTGCCGTGGATTCAACCAACGGCGAGAACTCATCAGCCAAGGCAAACAACCTCTGCTGCAAAACAGCCTCCGCGGCCTCATCACGATTCAACCAATGCAGCTTGGGAAGGCGCATCTGCGCCTCGGCCATACTCATGCCAGGCAACACACCAGCGCGCAACGCCTGTGGGCAAACCTCATGCACCGTGGCATGGCTGCGGGCCTGCTGAAGCGGGCCTCCAAGCAGCGCGACAAGCTGTGCACTGCCATCTTCAAGGCGCAGCGCTCTCCACGCAAAATGACTGACTCTCCACGCTGCAAACATCGCAACACGGCATTAGGCCACCCTCAGGGCAGGCATCAGTTTCTGCTCCAGCATGCCCGCACGCCCCTGCTGCAGTTCAGACAAGGCAAGCGCGGCATCACCAAGCTGCCAACGCGACTCCACACAGGGCAGCCAGGCAAAGGGTGAACACACCAGCACAGAAACCCCGCTGCGACTCGCCAGCAAACGCAAACGATGCCAACTGCTCGAGGGGATTGCGCGCAACTCTCTTGGCTCACAAAGCCGAAAGTCCATCGCCAGCACGGGCACGCAACCTTCACGCATCAACACATCAGCGGCGCGCATGGCTTGAGCCGCAGCATTGCATCGCAACCAGAGCAATTCTGGCAGCAATTCCGCATCACAGGAATCGGGGTCAAATCCGTCGGCGGCATCCAACAACGCCTTGATGCCCTGCCCCAATTTCAACCAACGCTGCAAAAGCAGGCTGGCACCAAACCCAGGAGCCGCCACCAATTCACGCAACCCGCCCTTGGGCCATGCCCAGAAAACCTTGTCTCCAGACTCTCGCCGCCACTGGACTTGAGTGGCCTGCGGAAAACGCTCAGACAACTCGCTGCGCAGCTGTTCCAAAACCTTCATGACTGTTCATTAGAACATCATTTACGAAAGGTCAAGATTGGCGCTGATCTATCTCGAATCATTTTCTTAAACCGCTTGTAATCAATAATATGAGCCGGTGATCCACCGACCATCCTCTCACCCTGGGATAAGGCTGAGTGCTTTAGGCAAGACTGCGCCAAAGGGTGCGCAGGCTGATGCCGAACACCAGCACCCCCACCATCACCATCATTGGACGATGCGGCAAGCGATGCGCAAGCCAAGCCCCCAGAGGGGCCGCAAGCATGCCGCCTGCGGCAAGGCCTGCAATGACCTGCCAATTCTGCAGCCCCATGCTGAGAAAAAATGTGACGGAGGCCGAGAGGGTGACAAAGAACTCCACGGCATTGACGCTGCCAACCGCATGCCGGACTGAATTGCCGCGCACGATCAGATTGGTGGCCACAATGGGACCCCAGCCACCGCCGCCAACCGCGTCAAGGAAGGAGCCCACAAAGGCCAGAGGCGTCAGACGGGTGTTGACCTCACGCGTTGGGAACGGCCGGAAAGCCTTCAACACAATCACCAGCCCCATGATCATCAGGTAGGCGGACACCCAGGGCTTGATCACCTCACCGTCAATGGAAGTCAGCACATAGGCGCCCAGAGCCGCCCCGATCACTCCTGGAATCAACAGGCGGCGGAACAAATCGCGACTGATGTTGCCGAAGGCATGATGGGAGATGGCAGAGGCACCGGTGGTGAAACACTCAGCGGCATGAACTGTGCTGCTAACCAACGCCGGCGGCACCCCAAGCCCCACGAGCAGACTGCTGGCTGAAATGCCATACGCCATGCCCAGGGCACCATCAATGAGCTGGGCAATGAAGCCAGCCACCACATAAATCCAAAGGTCCTGGTCCATGGGCAAAAATCCGAAGCGGGTTGGCATTAGACCCGTAAAGCAGCAGCGGTCAAGATTAAATCATACCTATTTTATATACATTAAATTTACCAGATTGTCCGCCTTGTCCGTCTAAAAAGTTCTTGATTGTGATGCGATTGCGGGCAGGATCGCCCTTAGAAACGCAGTCGGCTCTGCCCCTTGTGTTTCAAAACTCAAAGGTTCCACCCCAGTAACAAGAGTCCATGGGACTCTTCCCCTAAAAAGGATAGCTGGGGTGGTCGCTTTTGGAGGGTGGCCCCGCCCAGTATTCAGGCCCCAATAGCCTCTCCTCTCCAACCGCAGGGGCGATGATGCGGTGAGATCGTTCATCGTGTAGCATCCATTTTCTTTGAATGGCCCAGGTGCAGTAGTCAGCGATCTGCAGGTCTGGGTTGGACTTGGAGTCGTGGTGCATGATCCGGTGTCTGAATCCGGAGCCCAGCACTTGGGCCAAGGTCTGCTTGATGGCCTTTTCAACGGCGCGGCGTTTGCGGTTGACTGGAACGCGGTCAGTGATCACCAGCAACTCATCGACACCAGTCCAATCCATGGATTCAAAGACGCGACAAAGGTGCAGGGTGACGACCCGGCAATAAAACGAGATGTCATCGCGCTGGGCTGATTGCACCTGCGATTTCTCGACGATGCTGGCGTCGATCCGACAGCCCTCGAGCCTTGAAGCAATGATGGAGAAGACTTGATTGCGGATGTGTTGCCGATCGTGTGAGGCGTGGAAATACTCCAAGTCCTGCCCGCCCTCGATGAGGTCATACTTCAGCTCGGTGAGTTGTCGATAAGCCGCGAAGGGGCGCTCCTTGAACAGACTGCCCAAAATGAAAAAAGCCGTACCACTGGGGCTGAAATCAAAGTTTCCGGCCTCATCAAGAAACAGGTAGCGGACACGGGAAGACAAGCGCGGCGCACAAGCTGCCCCTTGAGCGCCGTTGCGCCAGCAGGTTTCAGAGGAACATCGCCAGGGGCAGACAACTATGAGAAAAGCAAAACGGGCCCAACCCCTGAGGGCTGGACCCGTTGTGGTGGTCGAGGATCACGCCACCCTCACAGGTGGCGAGACTCTCAGACGAATTCGTTGATCAGATTCTCGAGCATCTCCTGACGCCCGGAAGCGATGACGGGTTCGCCATTGGCCAGGGCAAAGGCCTCGAGCTCTTCGAAGTTGGTGGTGCCAGCCTCGATCTTGGCGCCAATGCCACTGTCAAAGGTGGAGTAGCGCGCGCTGCGGAACTGATCCCAGCGACCGTCCCTGCGGATCGCATCGGCAATCTTCAGGCCACGAGCAAAGGCGTCCATGCCGCCGATGTGGGCGTGGAAGAGGTCCACTGGTTCAAAGGACTCGCGGCGCACCTTGGCGTCGAAGTTGAGGCCTCCGGTGGTGAATCCGCCGGTGCGCAACAGCACCAGCATCATCTTGGTGGTGAGGTAAATGTCGGTTGGGAATTGGTCGGTATCCCAACCAATGAGCTCGTCGCCGGTGTTGGCATCCACGGAACCGAGCACTCCTGCGGCTGCGGCAACTTCCATTTCGTGCCACATGCTGTGACCGGCAAGCGTGGCATGATTGGTTTCCAGATTGAGCTTGAAGTGCTCCATGAGGCCGTGCTCACGCAGGAAATTCAAGCAGGCCGCAGCGTCGCTGTCGTACTGATGGGTCGAGGGCTCACGCGGCTTGGGCTCGATGTAGAATGGGCCCTTGAATCCGATCTTTTTCTTATGCTCCACTGCCATGTGCAGGAAGGCGGCAAGGTGATCAACCTCGCGCTTGATGTCGGTGTTCCAAAGCGTGGCGTAGCCTTCGCGGCCACCCCAAAAGGTATAGCCCTCACCACCGAGACGATGGGTGACTTCAATCGCCTTTTTCACCTGCGCTGCCGCGTAGGCAAAGACATGGGCATTGGGGCTGGTGGCCGCGCCCTGATTGTAGCGCGGGTGGGCAAAGAGGCAGGCAGTGCCCCAAAGCAGCTTCTTGCCAGTGGCCTGCTGGGCCTTGAGCAATTCATCGGCAACGGCATCGAGGTTGCTGTGGCTCTCAGCCAAGGTCTTACCCTCAGGAGCGACATCACGGTCGTGGAAGCAGTAGTAGTCCACCCCAAGCTTGTCCATGAACTCAAAGCAGGCCCAGACGCGGCGCTTGGCGTTGTCCACGCTGTCGCTGCCATCGTCCCAGGGGCGCTGAGCGGTGCCTACGCCGAAGGGATCAGCCAGCGAGTTGCGCATGGCGTGCCAGTAGGCAACGGCGAAGCGGAAATGCTCCTTCATCTTCTTGCCGGCAACGACCTGATTGGCGTCGTAGTGCTTGAAGGCCAGAGGGTTCTTGGACTGAGGCCCCTCGAAGGGGATCTTGGGGATGTTGGGGAAGGCTTCGCTCATGGGTGGGATGGATGAAGGAATGGGGAGGATGAGAACGGCGGCAAGCGCCCTCTGTCAAGCCCGCTTGCGCATCTTGGCTTCAGGGCTTGGGGCGAATGCCCGCCCCTTGGCAGACCGCGGGGGATTGAGATGGCTGCAAATCGGGCAGGTGCGACCATCGCAGCCGCGGGCCGTGCAATACTCCCGACCGTAAAAGATGATCTGCAGGTGCAGCGCATTCCAGGTTTCGGGCGCAAACAACCGTTTGAGGTCGCGCTCGGTGCGTTCAACGCTCTTGCCATTGCTCAGTCGCCAGCGCGCCGCCAAGCGGTGAATATGAGTGTCTACAGGAAAGCTTGGCACCCCAAAACTTTGCGCCATGACCACTTGTGCAGTCTTGTGCCCCACGCCTGGAAGACGCTCCAAGGCCTCGAGATCTGCGGGTACGCGGCCCCCATGGTCATCCATCAAAAGGCGACTCAATCCCACGATCGCACGGGCCTTTTGCGGCCCAAGGCCACAGGGTTTGACCACTTCGAGCACTGCTTCAACAGGCTGACTTGCAAAATCCTCCGGCCGGGTACCAAAGCGCGAAAACAGGATGGGCGTGATGCGGTTGACCCGCTCGTCGGTGCACTGAGCCGAGAGCAGCACGGCGATTAACAAGGTGAAGGGATCGGAGTGATCCAAGGGCACAGGAGGATCGGGATACAGCCCTTGAAGAGTCTGCAACACCCACTGCGCCCGCTGCTTGATGGTCATTTCAATGGCGGTAAAGAGGCATCATCCGCGCAACAGGCGCTGGTACATCTGTCGCACATGGCCATAGGACTGGCGCTGCTTGAGTATGGCCAGACTCTGAGCGCGTGAGCCCCACTTGAGCACCTTGATGTTCACATGGCGAACCCCCCAGGCGTTCATGTGGGCCTTGGTGGGTTGGTAGATGTCGATGGTGTTGGTACCCACCAGGGCGGAACCGTAGTCGTCGACCTGATAGATGTAGGGACTGCCCTCGATTTGAAACAGTGTGCCCACAGGGTACACCGACCAGTCCGCTGCGGCGCTGCGAACCTTGTCGTAGCGCAATCTTCCTCCCAGCGCTGTGCGGGGACCATAAATGATGTGGTCAGCCTCCGTGTGGGTGTAGGCGGTGGTACGAACCCCCTGAAGGCGCGTGCTGGAGCGCTGCCAGCCTGCGCAGGAGCAAAGCGTGACGACGGCTAGGGCGGCAAGTAAACGCGCAAACAGCATGGGCATCAGAGACAGGTGGCGGGGGCAACGGACTCAAAAAATCACCCAGCTCAGACTCCTTGTAAACCCCGGAATCCCACCCATGACAACCCGACTGGTTGGTTCTGGACAAGGGTAAAGTTCTCAACTATGTCAGATTCCATCATGGCTCGCGCCTCAGTTTTCCTTCGCAGCCTCTACGCAACTCCAGCGGACTGGCAACGCCACTTGTTTTATTCAGCGGTAAGAGCCGGCCACTTGCGCGCCGGCGCAGATCACCACATCGAGCGCGAAACCTATCCTGGTCATGAATTCATTCTTTGCCTCGCCGGCAGGGGCTGGGCGCAGATCAGCGGCAGGCGCCATGAGATTGGCCCCGATCAGTTGCTTTGGGTCAACTGCCATCACCCTCACAGCTACGGGGCCTTGGCGCAAGACCCCTGGGAGGTGTTGTGGATTCGCGCAGAGGGCAGGCCGCTGGACCGGCTGGCCAGCCTGCTGGAAGTTCAAACCCAGCCGGTGATTGAAGATTTCAACTCCAGGGCAGCCGTCCTCGAATTCGAGCGCGTTTTTCAGCACATGGAGGGCGGGCGTCCCAGCGACGCCGCCAGGGTCAACGCCTCGGTCACTGCCATCATCTCTCTGGCCTTCGATTCCAGACTCTCCCAGAGGGACAGCATCCAGCCTGAACTGCCGCTGCCAGTGCAGCGCAGCTTGGAGAAAATGCGCCTCTACTATCACACGCCAATCCGAGTCTCTGACTTGGCCACACTCTCCTCGATGTCGGAGAGTCACTTCAGTCGCCTGTTTAAAAGCTGCATTGGCACCAGCCCCATTGACTGGCTTCGGCGTGAGCGCATCAACCAGGCCAAGCACCGCCTCATCGAGAGCG
>JAURHS010000054.1 GCA_030833205.1 Prosthecobacter sp. | reverse complement strand
GCATGGGGACGACCCGACCTCTGTTTGGAAGCCGCCCATTGTCGCGCAAAAGGCAGGTCGGCGTCGGCCAAGTCCAGGTGGAGAATCTCAGCCGCAGAGACCCAGAGCAGGGCTTGGTGCTCAAGGGCGCGCGGGCTTGCTCCACCCTGGGGCATTCTGGCGTGAAACGCCTGAAGCTCAATGCAGACCCAGGGATAGTGATGGCGCAGGCTTCCCATGGATGAGAGAACCTCAATCTCGCAGCCCAGCTCCTCGAGCCACTCGCGGCGAAGCGCCTGCGCTGGATCTTCCCCAGTCTGCAATTTGCCACCAGGGAACTCCCAGCGACCCGCCAGCGGTCCATGGCTTCGTTGGGCGACCAGAAGCAGGTCATCCTTTTCCAGCAATCCGCATACCACGGCGATTGGCGGGTGGACGGTTCGGTCGCTGGGGTCGGCGGGGTCGCTCATGGCAGCCTCTGCAGCCCAGGATCAGTTGGCAGCTTGGTTGACTGGGCGCCCCGCAGGATCCACCACACGAACGGTCACGAACATGAGCATGTTTTTCTGCCGCCGCTGTTTCACCTTGCTCTGGAAGGCACGACCAATGAAGGGGATTTTCCCCAGCACAGGAATTTCGTCATCAATGAGGATTTCCTGATCGGTGATGGCACCGCCGAGCACGACCGTGGCACCGTCGTAGACCTTGACGCTGGTGGTGATTTTGCGGCGGCTGAAAATGGGTTGGAAAATCCGGTTTGGGGTCAATTCGATCTGATTGGATGCACCAACGCTCGTGGTGCTGACCGAATAAATCGGGGTGCCGTAGTTGACGAAGCCGAGGAACTCCGTGAGTTCGGGCGCAAGCACCAAGTCAACCGCTTTGCTGTCTTCGGAGATTACTGGCTCAACCTCCAGCACCATGCCCACTCGGCGCATATCAAAGGCCGTGGGTGTGGTGGGGGTGACGGGGATGGGGGGAATGCTGGAGGGCTGTGGCACGCCGTTGATGAAACGCTGATTGCCTCCGATGTTGGTGGGGATTTGGGGAGGATCGAATTCGGTGGGGTAAATGAATTCGCGCATGATCTCCACAGAGGCCTTCTGGCCGCTCTTGGCAATCACACCGGGTTTGGAAACGACATCCACTCCGTCTTTTTGGCTGATGCCGCGAATCACGACTTGGAATTGGGGGTCAGTGAGAACACCAGCCAAGGAGAACATGGCCGGCGAGCGTGCTGACTGATTCTGAAGACCGCCGTAGAGGACGCTTTCAATGGTCTTGTTGACATCCAAGGCCAGTGCGCTTCGCAGCCCAGCGGTGACGGGCCCGAGGGTGGAGTTGGCGATTCCCGCGAGATTGGGAAACTCCGAGGTTGTGAAGGTGGCGCCGGGTTGCTGATTGCCGCCCGTACCGCCGCCAATCGCGATGTTGCCCCCCAGAGTGCCCAGCTTCCAATCGAAGCCCAGCTCGTCGATCGAGTTGCCGTTGATCTCCATGACCTTGACCTCAATCAGAGCCATCTTTGGGGCGCTTCCGGCGACCTGCTCCACCAGCGCTTCCACCAACTCGATGTTCTTGGCGTCAGTGCGAACGGTAAGGGTGTTGGTGGCAGGCAGGTAACTGGCACTGCCATTTTCGGCAATGATGATTCCCCGACTTTCCAAAAACTCCCGAGCCCCCATGCGCCTTGCGATCGTGGTAGCGCCAGCAGCAGCCTGCCCCTGCGCGAAGGGATCCGCCGGAGCCGCCGGCGCCTGCACCGCCGCAGTGCTTAAAAAGCCCGGAGGCACACGGTAAGTGCGCGTGATCAACTCTCCACTCACATCGCTGGCAGAGACAATGCGCACCGCAAAGTCTTCGATGCGGTAGGCTGCGCCAACCTGATCGGTGACATAGCGAAGAACTTCCTCAAGAGGGACATCACTCAGGGAGAGGGTCAGTGTTTTCGAGCCGATCTCTGCCGGAACGGCGAGTACAAAATCCAGCCCCTTGCCCTCAGGGTCGGCGTCGCGCGCGCGGACTTTGAGGTACTCGACGACTTCCTGCAGGCTGACCTGATCGAAATCCACCTTGTTGAGGCGCCATTTGGCGAGCTTGGAGGCAATGCTGACGCGACGCTGCGCGCTGGCCGGAGTCGCCAGCGAATCCGCGACGGCAAGCGAACCAAGCGCTGGTGCGGGCTTCTGCTCCCAGGCAGCGGTCACCTCGTTGAGTCGGGCAGCTCGCGCCTGATCTGCGGCGGTTTTCAGGTAGGCTCCGCGCAGTTGTTCGACGCGCTCCATGCCGCGGCGGGCGGCCACATTGGTCGGGTCGACGCGAAGCACCTCGTCATAGAGGGCATTGGCTTGGTCCCACTTGCCGAGTTCGACGCTGGAGTTGGCCTTGGAGAGCAAATCGGTGACCTGCTCGACGCGGCGCCGATGCCCAGAATCCAACGCCTTGGGGAATCGGTCGGGGTCAGCGAGGGCCTTGAGCCACTCCTGGGTGGAGTGGTCATTGGCTCCAAGCTCAGGAATGTTGAGGGCCAACGCCACTCGACGGGCACCAGGCAGATCGGCCTCGGATGCCAGCTGCCTAGAGTAAAGGAGACCGCTGCGCAGGGTGCCCTCGGCGGCCACTGCCCGCAGGGAGGCTGCGGTGGGCTGAGTGCTGGGCAGGGCCTGCAACACGGCCCCGAAGGCCTCGTAGGCCTCTCCATATTTGCGAGCCGCAAGAAAACCATCGGCGACACTCAACTCTGCGGCTTTGGCCTTGAGCACCTCGCGCCTGCGCGAGATTTCCTCTTCGGCGAGGGACCGCGGAGAGGGCGATTCATTCGGCGCTTGTGCCGACAACCCCGCAGTGCAAATCAAGGTCAGCCAGACCGCAACTGCAGTCGTGGACCAGATTCGAGGAATAAAAATGTGGGGGGCGGGCAAAAACACAGAGCAACCTTCGAGCCCAGCCGTGACGGCGAAGAATCGAGCCTGAAAGCTTACCAGAATTCCCTGCGCAGCCCAAGGCTTTTTTGCGGGCAATCTGCGGGGCCTCGGGGAAATCAGGGGTTGACCCCGCAGGGGGGTGGGACTATGGTTCCTGCTCAACTTCCCGGAGCACTCTGCCCCGAGGTTCACTTAGCCCTACACCGATCAGCGGAATGCGCCACGCCAGTTACCTGACTGCGCCACTACCCTCGTTTGGACCCGCGACACCCTCGCTGGGGCACCTCGGTATGACCTTCCGCCTGCCTGTGCAGGTCGATGCCCTGCATGGACAACCCGCCTGGACGCTTCGCGCTGAAGGGTTTGTCCTGCCTCGTCAATCGGCCGTGATCTCTGGTGAAGTTGCCGCACCCAAAGCCCTGTTCTCGAGCCGCTTTCTCAGCGGCCCTAGGCCCGCCTCGGCGCCCCATGGCGCCAGGAGCATCGGGCGCCTGCAGCTCGCGGTGCGTTCAACACCAACGCCAAACACAACACAACCCCCATGTCAGACTTCAATTCCAACTCCAACCATCGTCGTCGCCGCCGCCGCGGAGGTTCCTCCAACTCTGGTGGCTACAGCCGCCCGCCGCGCTCGGCTGCAGCTCAGCCTTCCTTCCTTCAGAAGTTTCTGAATGTGATCACCTTTGGCTTGCTCGGGAAGACCGAGTCCCTGCCTCAGGTCGCACCTCGTCAGGCCCCTGGCCAAAGCCGTGGTCCCTCCAATCCGTCCTCACGCCCACCGCGCGAACCTCAGGCCCGCCGTCAACCCCGCCCCTCCAGCCCCGATGAGGTGACCTCGGAGAGGCTGTATGTGGGCAACCTCTCCTACGACGCCTCGGAAAGCGACCTTTTCGAGTTGTTCAACGGAGTGGGCGCCGTGCGCAACGCCGAAGTCGTGGTCAACAGCCGCACCCAGCGCTCCAAGGGCTTTGCCTTTGTGACGATGTCCTCCCTCGAGGAAGCCAAGCGCGCCGTGGCTGAGTTGCACGGCAAGGAGTTCATGAGCCGCCCGCTGCAAATCAGCGGCGCCAAGCCTCTGGGGAGCGACCAGCGCGAAGAAGGCGCCGAAAGCCGCGAAGAAAGCGCAGCCTAAAGAGCCTGCCTTTGCCCGATCAATCGCCGCAGCCGTGCCCCGTGCCGGCTGCGGTTTTTTGTGCCTTTGAGTTTGGGGCAACGAAGCCTCAGTCAACCAGCGGTGGGCAAAAATTGAGCAACTCGATTTCAACCCCGTGCTTCTTTCCCGGCTGCAGTTCCACCACGGTGAGGCTGCCGTACTCAATGTTGAAGTGCGCCATCTCGCGCAGCGGCCGTCCAAGCATCAGGGCCAGCATGACGCGAATGATGCCGCCATGGCAAAACAGGGCCACGCGTTGATGGGCGGCGCCATCAATCACCCGCTGCAATGCAGGCCCGACGCGCTGCATGAGAGCCGCAGCCGTTTCGCCGTCGGCAATGCCGCCCTGCTCGATGATTTCCAGCCAATCGAAGGCACTGGCCCCAAAGCGCTCCTTGATCTGATCCCAGGCAAAGCCAGTCCAAACCCCAAAATCCACTTCACGCAGGTCGTTATCGAACTGGGGTTGAAGCCTGCGTTGATCGGCCAGTGGCGCCAAAGTCTGGCGCACACGCTGCATGGGGCTTGCCACGATCCGGTCCAGCGGCCAGTCCGCAATCCAAGCCGCCAAGGCGCGAGCCTGTCGTTGCCCCAGGGGCGAGAGTTCCATGTCAATGCGGCTGCCGCCAAAGATGCGGTGGTATCGGCTCTCCACCTCGCCGTGACGAATGAGCAGCAGTTGTGTGGGGTGATTCGGAAGATGCAGGTTCACCATCCTTGATGCCATGGGCAGGCAGCTCAGGCAAGCCCTTGCCTGCAGCCAGCCGCTCAGCGAACCTCAATGCAAAGCGCCGTGCAGTTGTCGCGGCCGGACTCCGCCACGGCATGCTCAACCACCTTGAAGGCGATCCCTTGAATGTCGTCGCTTGAGCGCAGGTGCTCCTCGAGACGAAAGTCCCAAAGCGCATCCGTGACGCCGTCACTGCACAGCAGGAAGCGGTCGCCGCACTGGCAGCGCACGCTGCCAATCTGTGGGCGAACGGTCTGTTGCCCGGCGCCCAAGGCCTGATCGAGACGGTTGCGCGCCGGGTGCACACGGGCCTCGCGCTCGTTGAGCTTGCCTTGTCGGCGCAGCCAACCGACATGGCTGTGATCCTCAGTGAGTTGGATCAATTCGCCGCCAGCGGGCAGATAATAAATGCGGCTGTCGCCAACATGCACAAAATGCATGAAGCCTGGGGTGATGCAGGCCAGCGAAAGGGTTGCGCCCATGCCTGCGCACTCGTTGTAGACAGCGCCCATGCGCGAGATTTCCGCGTGCACACGATGACAGATTTCCTCGAGAACATCGCCCAAGCCGCCATCCAGCCCCTGTGCCGCCATCTTGTAGCAACGAGGCATCAGGCGCATGACCTGCTCAACGACCATGCGGCTGGCGTATTCACCAGATTTGGCGCCGCCCATGCCATCGCTTACGGCAAAGACGAAGTCGCCTTCGGCTTGGCTGGCTTCCCCCAACTTGCCCAGATAACGCACCTCACAGGCATCATAGGTGAGGGCCAAAAAGCTGTCCTCGTTGTTGCGGCGAACCCGACCCACATGGGTCGTGGCCGACCAACGCAAGCTGGCCTGAGTACTGTCATCGGGCGCTGCCATCGCCATGGGGAATCAGGGGTCAGCCTCGGACTTCGCGCACGAACTCTTCCATCAAGTCCATGGCCTTGGCGATGAGGTCTGGGGCGGTGGCGTAACAGCAGCGCACAAAACCCTCGCCGGCCTCACCGAAGGCCGAGCCGGGCACCACAGCCACGCTCTTTTTCTCGAGCAGGCCAATGGCGAATTCCTTGCTGCTGAGGCCGGTGCTGCGGATCTCGGGGAAGGCGTAAAACGCGCCTCCTGGATTGAAGCAATGAAGCCCCATGCCGTTGAGGCGGCTCACGATGAGATTGCGGCGCATCTCGTAGGATTGCCGCATTTCCTCGTAGGCGCTGGCCCCCATCTTCAGGGCTTCCATGCCGGCCACCTGACTCATGATGGGGGCGCAGAGCATGCAGTACTGATGCACCTTCATCATGGCCTCGCGCAGTGGCGCGGGGGCGCAGGCATACCCCAAGCGCCAACCCGTCATCGCGAAAGCCTTGCTGAAACCATGCAACAGGATGGTGCGCTCGCGCATGCCGGGATACTCGACAATGCTGCGATGGGTGCGGCCGTCATAGAGCAACTCACAGTAGATTTCGTCGGTGAAGACAAACAGGTCGTGCTTGCAGGCCAGGGCGGCAATTTTCTCCAACTCCTCGTGGGGCATGATGCCACCCGTGGGATTGGTGGGGAAATTCAGCGCAATGACCTTGGTGCGCGGAGTGATGGCGCGTTCGACATCAGCGGCCATCAGGGCAAACTGATTCTCCTCGCGAGTCTGCACCACCACCGGCACGCCGTAGGCCATCTTGATGCTCGGCGAGTAGCTGACATAGCAGGGCTCGTGATAGATCACCTCATCCCCGGGGTTGAGCACGGCGCGAAAGGCCAGGTCGAGGGCTTCTGAGACACCGACGGTGACCAGAATCTCGCTCTTGGGATCATAGGTGACGCGAAATTGCTGGGCCACATACTCGCTGATGAGCACGCGCAGCGGCTCAAGGCCAAGGTTGGAAGTGTAGCTGGTCTGCCCCTTCTCCAGGGAGCGAATGACGGCCTCGCGGATCGGCCAGGGTGTGGATTTGTCTGGCTCGCCCACGCCCAGTGAAATCACATCGCTGCGGCCGATGACCAGCTCAAAGAAATCGCGGATGCCTGAGCGAGGCAGGTCGCGTACTTGGGTGCAGAGTTTCTGATGATAGTCCATCGCCGGGTCGTCCTCTCAAGAAGTGCGGTTGCAGCAGAGTTGGCTTCGATGTGATCAAGGGCTGATCGGCAGGCGTTCCTCGTCGCCGCCACCTGCGGCCAAAAAGCCGTTTTGCTTGTAGGCCTTGAGCTGGAAATGGGTGGCCGTGGAGAGCACCCCTCCAATGGTGCTGAGTTTCTCGGCAATGAAATTGGCCACATCGAGCAGATCCTTGCCCTCGACCACAATGGCCAGATCGTAGCCGCCGCTCATCAGATAACACTCTCGCACCTGGTCGAACTTGGCGATGCGACGGGCCAGGCGATCAAAACCGCCCTCGCGCTCAGGGGTGATCTTAACCTCGACCAGCGCAGTCACACCTCTTTGTCCGGCGCGCTGGCGGTCCACCACGGCATGATAGCCGAGGATCAGGCCGTCCTGCTCAGCCTGCTCGATGCGGGCCTGCACTTCCTTGAGGCTGAGGCCCAAAATGGCGGCCAACTCGGCGGCGGTGCGCTTGGAGTTGATGGCAAGGAGTTGAAGCAGCGGGTCCATGAGGAAGGGAGCCTGACAGTGAAGCACGAATTGGCGGACGCTGCATCAATTAGTTGCGGGGCTTCGCATCGAAGCCTGAAATACTGGGGAAGCTCGGAGCGTGGGTTGCAGATGCGTTTCACCCCAAGCCCATCCCTGCGTCTTTGTGTGGCCACAAGCCTGCTGATCTGCGCGCTCTGCCCGGCCCAACAGCCTGCTGGCAAATCCAAAGGCATTGGCAATCTGGACCCCGCCATGGGTGGCAAACCTCAGGCCGGAGCCAATGTGCAATGGCATGACGCGACGCAATGGGGAGTGGAGGGGCGCATCCTGCCTCAAGCCGAACGCAAGCGCTGGTTCGACCGCCTGCCGGCTTCAGCCGAGGGCAAGGTCACCCCTGCAGTATGGAGTCTGAGCCGCGACAGCGCCGGCATGGTGCTGCGCTTCCGCACCAATTCCCCTGCCCTGCATGTTCACTACAAGGTCAACAAGGCCAATCTGGGTATGCCTCACATGCCAGCCACAGGCGTCAGCGGCGTTGACTTTTATGCCCGCGACAACAACGGGCAATGGAAGTGGGTGCAGGTGACTCGCCCCGGCACTCAGGAAGTGCGCGCCGAGGTGATTCGCGATCTTGCCCCTGGCGAACGAGAGTACGCGGCCTACCTGCCACTCTACAACGGTGTGGAGTTCTTGAAGATCGGCGTCGAGAAGGGCTCCAGCTTCGAGGGCCTGGCGCCGCGGGAAAAACCCATTCTTTTCTACGGCACCAGCATCACCCACGGCGCCTGCGCCAGCCGCCCAGGCATGGTCCACACCGCGATTCTGGGGCGCCGGCTTGATCGCCCCGTGGTCAATCTCGGCTTCTCGGGCAATGGCCGCATGGACCAGGCCGTAGGCGAATTCATCGCGCAGGTGGACGCCGCCTGTATCGTGGTGGACTGCCTGCCAAACATGCAGCCCTCCGCTGTGCGCGAGAAGTGCGTGCCGCTGGTGCGCCAGTTGCGTGCAGCGCACCCCAAGACCCCGATCATTTTGGTCGAAGACCGACGCTTTACCAATGACTGGATTACGCCCGCCAAAGCCAAATTCCATAGCGACAACCACGCCGCGCTACGCGAGGCCTACGACATCCTGAAAAAAGAGGGCGTCGGCGACCTAGACTACATTGAGGGCGACCACCTCTATGGCGATGACACCGAAGGCGCCACCGATGCCTCACACGCCAGCGATCTTGGATTCATGCGCCAAGCCGATATCTTCGAACCCGTGCTGCGCAAGGCGCTGCAGGGCCGTTGAGTTCAGGCCTGATCGCAATCGAAACTCAACCGCCGCCCCCAGGGTCTCAGGATGAGGCTGCTGCTTTCTTGGGAGCTGAAGCCTTGCCCTTTGCCTTGCCCCTTCCCTTGCCCTTCGCAGCCGCTGCAGGGGCGGCAATCACCTTCGCTCCTGGCTTGGGCAGGGTTGCCGCCACGGCCTCCCAGTTGGGGTTGAGTGTCGCCTCACAAAGGCGGAAGTTGCGGATCAGGGCGCGTTGTCCTGAGACCGTGAAGCCAGGAGCAGCCTTGGGCTTGGTGAATAGCTCGCTGCTGCCCCAAGCCACGAGATCGTCCACCTTGCCGAGCATCTTGTCGCCCACCATCTCCAGGCGCACGCGGTGCCAGGTGCCAGGCTTGAGGTCTGCAGCGAAACGCGCAAACACTACGGCCTTGTCCGGACCTTCGTGATCGTTGTCGTCGCGCTGAATCGCTACAGCTTTGGGCATGATGACAATACGCGCCATGTGATCCTTGAGTGCATTGATGGACAGCGTGGTGCTGCGGGCGCCGTCGAGCATGACCTCGTACTCAATCACGAAGTCCTGAAGTTGATCCGGCAGGCGCAAGACGGCACCGTGCTTATCGGCCGCCAGCTCCTCGCCGCTCATCGCCCCTTCTGCCGCCTTCCAAAGGCCCTTGGCGGCGCGCCAGGGCGCGGGCGGCGCTCCATTGAACTCAAAGGAGCGAAGCACCTTGCCCTCGATGGCCAGCAAGGGCTGGGAATCAGCAGCTTGCGCAGAGAACCCCTGGAAAACAAGGACGGCGAGAAGAGAAAAGAGTCGAGAAGCCATGGCATGGCAACGCCATGAACCGATTCCTATTGCAGGAAAAAGATTTTCGATTTTCATTGAGTAGTTTGTCCTCCAGTCGCATCCAACTCTCACCTGCCATGAAGCACACCCTTCTCACCCTTCTGAGTCTCGTCACTCTGGCCTCCTGCGCCACTGGCCCCAGCGCCCAAACCGGCTCCGTCCTCGGCGCCCTCGGCGGCGCTGCCGCCGGCGGTATCATTGGCAATCAAAGCGGCCGCGGCCTGGAAGGCGCAGCCATCGGCGGCGCCCTCGGCGCTCTTGGTGGAGCTGCCTTGGGCAACGCCAAGGATGTGAGAAACCAGCAGCAGCAACAGCAGCAGGCCTATCCGCAGCCTGGAGGCGCTTACCCGCAGCCTGCCTATCAAGGTCAGCGCCCCGCCGGCTACTACCCCAACGGCCAGCCCTACTACCGCTGAGGAACGCTGCTGCTTGAGCGCCCCAGCATTCTATTTTGCGACCTGCCCACCAGGCCATGAGGCTTGGCTCAAGGCAGATGTCAGCCGACGCTACGAGGGCTCACTGCGCCCTGCTTTCATGCGTCCAGGTTTGCTGACCTTCAAGGTTCATCGCCCCTTGGAGATTCCCCTCCCCGAGTCCTGCTTGGCGACGGTGATTGGAGAGTCGCTGGGGCGCTGCGACACTGTGGCGACCTTGGCGAGCTTGCTCACTGAGCCAATTTCGGCGGTTCACATCTTTCGGCGCGAAGCCTTACCGCCTGAGCAGGGTCCTGATCCTGTGCTGGAGGAGCTGCGCAGCGCTGTCTGTGCCCTGCGGCTACCCATGGACAGCCAATCCCCCTGGATTGCGGATGTGATCGTGGGCGAGCATGGCGAGCCTCTGATGGTAGGACGACACCGCAAGGGGTTGCCAGCGCATCCCTGCCCCGGGGCGCTGCCCGAGTTGACTTTGCCCGCTCACGCCCCCTCAAGAGCTTGGCTGAAGATGCGCCAGTCGCTGGCTTGGCTGGAGTTGGGTGAAGCCGAGCTGAAGGGTCGCAGCGCGTTGGAATTGGGCAGCGCCCCCGGTGGCGCCTCGCTGGCATTGTTGGAAATGGGTATGCAGGTCATCGGCGTGGACAGCGCGGCCATGCATCCGCAGCTGCTCTCCCACCCCCAGTTTACACACCTGCGGCAAAGTGCCGGCGCTGTGGGCCCCAAGGACCTGCCCATGCGGGTGGACCTACTGTGCTGCGACATGAACCTTCACCCCGGAGTCAGTCTGCGTTACTGCCGAAAGCTTTGCCGCCTGCTGCAGCCGCGCTGGATCATCTTCACCTTGAAGATCAACGACGATGCGGTGGCGTCAGAGATGGAGGACTGGCTCGATTCGTTGCGCTCTTGGGCACCTTCCGAGGTCCATGCCCGGACCCTGCCGGCCAATCGCCGCGAGATCACCGTGGTCAGCTCGATGGCTGACCTTTGAATTCAGGATAGAAGGGGTTGTGCAGGCGCTCCTCGCCCACCGTGGTCAGAGGGCCGTGCCCTGGCGCAATCACCGTGTGACCAGGCAATGAAAAAATCTCACGACGGTTGGTGCCAAGGGCCTCAGCGAACGATACGCCGCCGCCGCCCATGGAGCCGGCAAACAATGCGTCACCCACCACCGCCACTGGCTGAGCCAAGCCCTTGACCACAAAGGTGGTTCCCCCGCGAGAATGCCCCCAGGTAGAACGGGACTCGATGCTCAGGGCACCGATCCTCCAACTGTGGCCAGGCTCGAACGACCGCGCGGCCTCATGAGGCTCGCGGGCACTGACCCAGACCTCTGGCGCACTCAACGCTGCAATGTCGGCGACATGATCCGGGTGCGTGTGGGTGAGAAACAGGACCCGCAACTTCAAGCCCCTCCCGCGCAGGAAGGTAAGCATCGGCTCTGCCGTGGCCCCAGTGTCAAAGGCAGCGGCCTCTCCACTGGCGGGGTCCCAGATCACATAAGCGTTGACCGTCATGTCGCCAAAGGTGGTGGTGAACTGCGCTAGCCCATCCAGGTCCACGGGAAGGGGCCGCCAAGAGCCCGCAGCAATGGCAGCCAGCGAGGGGGCGTGCAGGCCAAGCACGGCAGCAACAGCCTGCAACACCTTGGAATCAACAGATTCTCCCGACTTCAGCGCAATCCAGTCCTCCAGCGCGACGGCCGCCCTCCCGGCGACAACTTCATCGCTGAGACCAAGACCGCGTTGTGCCTTGCCAACCATATCCACCAATGCGTCTTCCAGGGGCAGTTCCATACCGCCTAGCATGATCGGCAGCCCCAGCCTGACAAGCGCAAATCCAACGGCGGCTGAGGTGACCAAACTGCCGCGCGATGGGCAGTTGCAAAGCGCAGTGATCCAGCCCAACCTCGACGGTCCCTGCGGCCGCAATCTCAACTCCATTTTCTGTCATGGGTGAATTCTTCTCCAACTCGCTAAACACCTTTCTGGTGGGCCTCGGCCTCGGCCTTCTGCTCGCCTTGCTTGCCCTTTGGCATCAGTGGCGCATCCGCCGCGAATTCAAACGCTACAAGCTCATGCTCAGCGACCGCATGGAACTGGAAGCAAGGCAAACCCAGGAGGAGCGCCAACAACGGGCGAAGCTCCAAGCCGAGGCTGAAAACCTGCGCTTGCAGGTGGCCAAGCTCAACGAAAAGCCGGACCAACGCCTGGCTCGCGATCTTGAGGTCTATGCTCGGGCAGAACGGCACATGACCCTGCAGGCACCCGGTTTCGCGCAGGCTTGGGAATTGGCCAAATCCGAGGCGGGCTCGCAACTTGAGGCCGAAGAGCGCGGGGCATCGTTGCCGCAACGAATCTACCGCCGTCTGGTCGGCGGTTCCGCCGCGGCACCTCAAACGACCCTCCCCGGCAGCAACCCTGCATCGGCAGGCGGCAGCAACCCCTGATTGTCTCCACCGTGCTCGAGAAGGTGAAGTTCATGCTGCTGGCGCAGCATATGCCACGCGCCGTGGCTTTCTATGAGCAGGTCTTTGGCCTGCGGGCTCTCTACATCAGCGACTCCTGGAGCGAATTGGCGCACGGCGACGCCATCCTCGCGCTGCACGCCGGACACGACGGAAGACCCAATCCAACGGGGCTGACCCTGCAGGTGGAGGATGCCCTCGAGACTGCTGCGCTGCTGGAATCGCACGGCGGACAAATTCTCGAAGCGCCCAATCAGGCCCCAGGCGAGCCCCTGATGATGGGGCGCTTCCGCGACCCTGAGGGCAACCAGGCCTTTCTGACCCAGTACCGCGCCTGAGGCCAGCATCGCCTCAACTCGGGCCCAATGCCCCCGATCAAAACCTCAGCAAGGCCTTGACCGGTTGAGGCCTTGGCTGCGCAAGGGCCTCGGGAGGCAGAATCCGCGACGACCAAGTCATCGGCGTGCCCTCGTCGTCGTTTGGGGAGTGTTCACCAACCACCAGCGACTTTTCGATCATGGGCTCAAAGGATTGCCAAGCCTCGCGGCTGCGCCCCATGCGAAACAGAATAGCCGCCCGCGCCAAGCCGAGAAATTGAGGCGCGTCTGACAGAGCCTTCATGCGCTCGGCATTGCGCAGCGCGGCGTCCCACTCGCCGGCCGCCCACTGCGCCCTGAGCAACTCCACGCCACGCCTCGCGTCCTGCGGGCTGAGGACCACCGCACGCTGCAATGCCTCGAGGCTCAATCCACTGCGCTCGTTGGATTCACCGGTCCATTTCAGCAGGCCCTCAAAGTGCCGCATGACCAGCTCACAGGCAGCGGTAAAATTGCCATTCCTGGCCTGGACCCGCGCCAGAAGAGGCCAGCCCTGGGACTCGAGTTGGGGGCGCTGCCCTAGCCAGGCCACTGCAGCCTGAACATCCCCTTTCCTCTCCCAGAGTTGAAAGAGCAGTCGGGACTGCCAGAGCGCAAGGTCCTCAAGTTGAGGGTGGCGCAGCAGAAACTGTTCCAGGCAGCGGGACCAATGCTCCCCCGCAGGCTGCAATTGGAGGTAAATCAGTTGCCGGGGGACGGTGTTGGCCAGAGTCCAGAGTTGATCGTGCAGTTCTGGTTGATCCATGCTTTTTTCCATCATCTGCCGGAAGCGCAGCGAAGACCATCGGGAGTTCTCAGGATAGCGGCGCAGCGCCTCCGCCCATGCCACCAAGGCCAGCGAGGGCTCAAAGCGCAACCAATAGGCTCCCTCCTCAATGCCGATGAGCGCAAGATGAGGCTCTAGGGCGCGGGCACGGCCAAAGTCTTCCATGGCCACCGCAGGCTCGCCGCCCATCACCAGGTGGAGTTGGGCGCGCAGAAAATACCAGCGGTATTCCATTGGCGTCATCGCGATGGCCTGATTGATCTCCGTCATGGCCTGACGGGGCCTCCCAAGCTTGGCCGCCTCCAAGGCCCGTTGATGATGCCACAAGGCTCCAGAGGCAAGCGGCGGGGCGTGATCAGGCAGGGCTACGCTGCAAAGCCAGGCAGCGCCCCAGCACAGCAATCCCAGCGAGACCGTCAACGCCCACAACCGAGCCGACACACTGGAGACGCCCTGCACCAACTCGCCCCGCACCGAGATGCAAAGCAGCAGCGCCAGGAACAGGAAATATCCGAAGTTATGCAGTGGCACATCCACCAGCCCGTGCAGCAATCCCATCAGCGCCGCCAAGCCCATGGCGCGCCGAATCCGCTTGGCGGATCGTGAATGTTGACGCTGGCGTCGGCGCTGCGACTCCCACCATGGATCGCCGCGGCGCAGGCACCAGCCAACGAGAAACAGCGCCGGCAGGGCAAGCCACAGGCCTCCCTCAAAAAAACCCCAAAGCAGATCGCTCTCAGGGTGAATGACGCGAGTCTCACTCATACCGCCCTCAGTCAACAGTGGGAAGGTGTAGGCAAATTGCCCCAACCCCCTCCCGATCCATGGAGCCTGCAGGGACCAAGTGGCGCATTCGCGCATCACCAGAAGCCGCAGGTCCTGGGGCCAAACCGCAGAATCGGAGGACTCCACCAACCTGCGAACCGAGCGACTGCCTGAGAGAAAGGCAACGCTCAATCCGGCGGCCATCACCACAAACAGAACGGCCAAACGAAGACGGCGCCCACCGCTCATCGCCGATGTTCCCAGCCATAGCACCAAACCCAGCAATGCCAGCAACAGCCCGGCACGGGACGAGTTGGCCATGATGGCCGCCAGGCATGCCCCTAGCCCGAGCAGTGCGATCCATCCGCGCAGGCGACGGCGCTGAAACCCGTCGAAGGCCGCAGCAGCGCAAAGCACGACTCCCATCGCGAACAAGCTGGAGCTGTGGTTGGGATTGGCAAAAGGCCCAAAGCCCGCAGATGGCTCCAGATTGCTGCCGGGCAGACCCCGCGGCCATAGCGGGATGCGAAGGAAGCCGCGCTGTTCCAGCAAGGAGAGCAACGCAAGTGCAGCCACGCCCATGGCCAGCGTCCACAAGGCACGGCGACTTTGGCGTTCGTTCCATGTCGCCATCAGGCAAATCTGCGACCATGCCAGCGCAGCCAAAAGCCCAAGCCAGCCCTCAAGGGTGACTCTCCATTGAGGCGAGACGGTAGCAGAAAAGCTCAGCCCCCACTCCTGCTGAAGCTCATGACGCCACGGCTCGCCAAGCCCGCCCATGAGCTCTGGCAACAGATGCCAAAGCGGCACCAGTGTCATCACCCACAGACAGGTTGTCACGACCGCTGGGGGTCCGAGTCGCTGACGGGCAAAGCCCAACAGAGTCAACCCAATGACAAGCAAGGCCAAGGCGTGCACCCAAGGTTGGCGATCTCCCCCGCATGCCACCACGGCCAACGCCATCACGCAGAGCCATTGCTGGGGCAGCACAACGCCCGCGCCACAATTCGCCGAGGCGCTGGCTTGAGTTTTCGCTGTGGTGTCCATGGAGCAATGATTCTCAGGGTGGCGCCTCGTTGACCGGCTTGGCAACACAGGGCGGCAATGCATTCCATCGCTGCAATGCCAACTCAAGCGGATCCACAAAGGCATCCAGGGCCCGCCGCTGCAGCCAAGCTTGGCTGGAGTCGTCGTCCACGGATGCGAAGCAGGCCTCACGCCCATCGCTGAGTCGGAGCACAGTCAGGGGCGCGTGGCCGACGGCAAGCAAACCCAGCCATTGGAGTCGGCCACGCAACAACTGCTCGAACTGGGCAAGATCGACACATCGTTCGATGTCAAACTCCAACGCCAACGCATGAGCACGCCAATGCTCAAGCTTGCGGCGACGGGCCAGTGCATGGCGCCATTGCTCCCGCAGCGATCCCCAGCGGCGAACATAGCCCAGATAGCGCGCAAGCCCGAGCGCACCGAGACAAAACACGGCGAGGGCCACGGGCAGAATCATGCCGCGAAACAACAGAATGCTCAACCCCGCCAGGCTGAGCATCAGACAGGCTCCGTAAAGTGCCATCAAGGCCCTCGTCTTGCTGTAACCCAGCAGCATCAAGCGGTGGTGAATGTGATCCGCATCCGCGCTGAAAATGGAGACTCCGCGCACCGCGCGGCGCATGATGGCAAAAGCCGTGTCGAGGATGGGCAGCCCCATGGCCGTGACAACGACCAACAAGGCCGCCATCACCGAGCCCTTCTGTGAGCTCTTGAGCGACAATGAGGCGATGAAAAAACCCAGCAAATACGCGCCGCCGTCGCCCAGAAAAATCTTCGCGGGAGGCAGATTAAACCCTAAAAATCCACAAATGGCTCCAGCCATCAGCACAGCGAGCCAAACCGCCTGCATCTGATCATTGTGTCCCGCAACGATGGCCAGCGTTAGGCACAGCAACAGGCCGACACCTGCAGCGAGGCCATCCATCCCATCCACAAGGTTGATCACATTGGGGACCGCAACCAACCACAACACGGTCACCGGCAGACTCCAAAACCCCAACTGCAGGGATCCCTGCCCCAAGGGATTGCTCAGCACATCCACGGAAACTCCCATCGAATACAACAGAAGCGCAGCACCAATCTGACCCGCCAGCTTCACCTTCGCCCCCAATGGCCGGAAATCATCGAGCAGGCCCACCGCAAAAACTGCAGCATTGCCCAACATCAGCGGCAGGTAATCCAGCCAAAGCCCGCCGTGCAGGACCAGTGCGATCAGCCACCCACCGGAAAGCACCACAAACAGCGGCAATCCGCCCAGTCGCGGAATCGGACCATGGTGCTGTTTGCGCCAGCCATCAGGCTGGTCCAAAGCCGCGCCCAACCTGCGGCGCAGAATAAGTGCCGTCACCAAGGCGCTGATCGCCGCTGCAAGTCCAAAGGCTCCCAGCAGAGATCTTCCCTCCATTGTATTCCAAGAGACATTCATGATCAACGCGGGGACAGTATTGCGGCAGTGGCCCGCCACTGGGCGGCGAAGGTCGAGATTGAACGCTGGATGCCGAACTCACGCAAGACAGAAACCCCGGGGATCGCCGCCTGTCCGCTCAGGATGGCTTGCCTTCTCCCAGCAAGAAGTCAGCGACCGTCCTGGCCCCGGTGCGATCATCGAGCACGGGAAGCAATCCGGAGCGGCTGACCTGACGCTCCAGCGCCTCAAGGACCTCGGCAGCCGTTGCCTCCGCTCTGAGGACTTCCCCACGATTCAAACGCAGAATCTCCAAGGCAGTGCCACTGTTGGGCGGCCCAATGAAAAGAACCGGCGCGGCAGTCTTCAGCACGCCCTGAAGCTTGCTGGGAACAATCACCCCCGACCAATGCTCCTTCATGGTGATCAAGTGCACATCCGCTCCCCACAGCAGTGCGGCAGCCTCATCCGCAGCGACATAATCCATCACACAAATGGTGGACAGCCCCGCGATGTCCCGCCGCAGTCCGGCAACGCCACTGCCGCGACAAACCATCACAATCCTCCAGTCCCCTCGTTGCTGCTGATGCAGCAGGCGCGCCACTTCCACAAGAGCCTGAGACTCATGCCCCTCGCCGAGGTTCCCTGCGTAGAGGGCAATTTTGCAATTCGCAAATCCCTCACGCCGCAACCAGGGGTTGTTGGACTTCTCGACGCGCGGCAGCGGACGCTCATCCCAGGGCGGCACGGTCAGGCACATCGAGCGGGCCGGCATCCAGCCCTCATGTTGCTGCAGCCGTTGCCACTGACACTCCCCCAGCACCACCAGTCCCCTGAGTGCCAGCAATGACCACCGATGAGCGGCGACAAGCACCCGATGCAACAGGCTGCCCTCCCAAAGCCGGCCAGAGGCCACCAAGGCCTCAGGATACAAATCCATCGTCCACAGAAAAAATGGACCTCGACCCAAACAAAATGCAGGCAAGGCGGCAAGACTCAGGAAGGGGGGATCGGTCATCAGGAGGCAGGGACCACGAGCCAACGAAGGCAACGCGAGCATGACATGGACCCAAAAACTCAGCCATTGCCACAAGCGTCCCCCTGAAGCTCCGCCGAGGTGTCGCAACTGCACACCCTGCGGCAGCGCGCCCTCCTCATCGGCATAGCGGCCGCGTGAAGTCAACACCAGCACCTCGGCTCCCCGCGCCAACAATTCCCGTGCGACATCGGCGAGCATGCGCCCAGTCGGAGTGGCCTGACCGCCGGCAAATCGGTTGACCAAAATGATCGTCATGACTTCACCGTCAAACCCAAACGCCACCGGGCACGCCGCTGCTCAATTTGCCAGAGTTCCAAGGCCATGTGCCAACTGTCCCGCCAAAGGCGAACCTTGCCGCCTGGCACCTCCTGCCAGTCCACGGGAATCTCGATGACCTCGGCGCCATCATCGAGCAGGGCGGCAATCAATTCGACATCAAAGGCAAAGCCATCACAGGACAGGCGAGCTTCAATGTCCTGATAGGCAGCTCGGCTCAGCCATTTCAGACCGCACTGAGTGTCGTAGGCGGCAATGCCCAGCCCTCGGCTTACCATGGTGGCAAAGATGCGCCCAAGCACATGGCGCTGCCAAAGACGGTTGACGCTGCGCCCCAACATTCGAACCCGCGAAGCCAGGATTGCCACCTTCAAGTTGGGCAGGGCATCCAACTGACTATACAAACGCAGCACCTCGGCGGCGCTGCAAGCCCCATCGGCATCCACAAAGCCAAGCCACCTTACCCCTACTTGTTGCATGGCCCAGCGCCAGCCTGCGCGAACTGCGGCACCCTTGCCTTGATTATTCGCAAGCAGGATGGGCGCCAGCAGTGCTGGAAACCGACGCCGCAACGGCTCCAGCAAATCAATCAGTGCCTTCACCTCCCGATCCCCCGAACCATCATCAACCACAAGCACTCCGACCTCTGGCCTTGTGCTCAAAGCCTCCAGCAGCGATGGCAAAAACAAGCGCAACCGGACCGCCTCCCTGAAGCAGGGAATGGCCAGTACGGCAACAGGCTGGAGGCGGGTGGATTCAGACAGCATGCAGAGTGGAATCAACGGCCCGCAGACAACCCAACTCACGGCAGATCGGAGGTTTCTGCGCAGGCCTGCCGAGAAACGCCGCGCTCCAGGATGGCGAGGGCCAACAGGGATTCCGCGATCAGCCGCTGCCATGCATAGTACCAACCACGCCGTCCCTGCCAGAGCATTCCCTGCCATAACAGGGTGTAAAAGACAACGGCAGGCAGGGCCGCCCAAGCCGTCCGCCGCAGGCGATCCTGCAACGACAATTCTGCCCAGCACCGCTGCAGAAGCATGTCTGCTTCCAGGCCCGCATAGCGATGCTGATTGGCCAGCCAGCGCTGCGCATCTTTGCGATCGTCATGCCTCAACACGCTGCGCAGACTGGCCACTCCACCCTCGATGCACACGCGCTGGGTGTGACCATCCTGCAAGTAATGAGCGCTATCCCGCCGGTACAACACGGTGCGGGGAGGGTAGAGACTGCGCTTCAATGCCCCCCCAAGCACCCAATACTCAAAGCCCGAGGCAAAGCCTCGCAGGGTTGAATCCACCCGCAGGGCCTCAACCTCGCGCACCCAATCCTCGCCCACCATATAATCTGCATCCAACGATAGCACCCAATCCGTGCGGATCTCAGACAGGCCGTAATTGCATTGGCAGGCGGCATTGTCGAAGCGTCGATGAACCACCCGCACCCGAGGTTCCGCTGCCAGAATGCTCAGAGTTCTGTCTGTGCTGCCACTGTCCACCACCACAATCTCGGCAGCCCACTTCAGCCCATCCAAACAACGGGGCAGATTGTCCTCCTCGTTGAAGGTCAGAATCATCGGCGTGATGTCGCGCAGGTTCATGATCGAGCAGCCACTAAAAGGTAAAGTCTATGCAACTCTGCGGCCATGGTCGAGGGGCAAAAGTGGGCTGCTGCCTCACGGGCAAGGCGCCCCCGTTGCCGCGCCAGCTCCGGATCGGACAACAGCTCGTGCAGGACTTCCCAAAGCGCATGGCGATCCCCGCACCGCACCTGGAGAACCGCATCGCGACAGGCAGGCTCAACGGCAAGGGCCACCTGATCCGTGCTGACACAGGGCAGACCCCATTGCATGGCCTCCAACAGGGCCAGCCCAAAATTTTCATGCCTCGAGGGCAGGACAAACGCCGCCGCATTGGCCAACAGCACCCGCTTGGCCTCACCTCGAACCGGACCTGCCCAAAACACCTCGTCCCTCAAACCCAGCTCCTGAGCAAGCTTGCGAAGCCCGGCCACCTCGCTTTGCTCTCCTCCACCGGCCACCACCAGAATGACGCCGGGATGCCTCGCTGCCAGCTCCGCCCAGACCGACAACAAATCAGGAAGACCCTTTTTGGCATCGAGTCGGGAGAGAAAGAGCAAATAACGCCTACCGCCGAGTTGCGGCCAGTGAGCCTCGATGGTGAGCGGCAGCGCCCCGGAATCCGGCGCGGGCAGAGCAAGGGGGATACAGCACACATGGGCAAAGCCCAAGGCCTGCACTTCCTGCTGTTCGGCAAGGCTGGTGCAATGGATGAATGCCGCACGATGCAGCAGCGGCCCCTCAACAAAACGCAGGGACAGTGCCTTCATCCAGGCAGGCCCGTGCCTCAGGCCGTAAGCTGCCAGAGTGCCAAGGGGGCGCAACCCGTAGGGCACATGCCGCAGACCAGCCACCACCATGGCCACGGCAGGGACGAAGCCGAACAGGGAGTGAATGTGAATGACGCCGTAGCGATGCGCGTTGCGCCACAACCACAGGGCCAGAGGCCAGGACCAACGGCGGCGATATCCCCTGCCCCCGAGGCAGAGCAGGCGCCACTTCCCCTCGCCCTGAATCTGCCACTGGCAGAGCCCCTGGGGCGGATCATCGGCGCAAATCACATCAACTTCCACTCCCCGATCCGCCAAAGCCTCTGCAATTGCGCGCATGGCCAGACTCGGCCCGCCAAAACGCTCCTGAAGCGATGGCAAAATGTGCAGCACCTTCATGATCGCAGCCCTCCGTTGAACAAGGACTCACGCGGATTCATCACCCCGTACCTGGCCAGAGCCTCCCGCAGCACAAACAGCGTCCATCGTTGGTACCAGGTTTCTTGGGGCAAAGGCGCCCCACGCGAAGCCTCGTTGATCCGTGCCCCCCACGGTCCCTGCATCCACTTGCCAAAGGGAAAAAGAAATCCCCTGCGGTTTTTTCCGCGCAACACCCAGGAGGGCAAACCACCCACAGCATCAGACAACAAGCTCTTGCCGGGAGCAAACCTCCAGGCTGAGGGCAGCGCTGCCAATGTGCTTCCGAGCGTCTCGTCCACCCATGGCACCCGCATCTCAACGCCATGCGCCATGGAATAAATATCAGCGTCGCGCAGCAGTTGGTTGCGCAGATAGCCTCGCGACTCCAAATCGGCGATTTCATCGGCGAGGCTCAGGTAGGGACCGTGGCAAGCCTGATCTTCGACCAGTGACTGCGTCTTGCCGCCCAACATGGCCTGAGTCAACCAACCGGCGTCTGCACGCGCACGCAACTGCCGAACCGCCGCCTGCGCCTGAGCGGCTTGGCCCGGGCCGGCAAAAAACTCCGCCAGACGCCTCCAGCGCCCCCGCAAGGGCAGTTCTTGCCAGTGTCTCCATCCGCGCCCTCCCAGGACCTGATGCCAACGCCGCAACCGCGGCACCCATCGAAATGATGGATAGCCCCCAAAGCATTCATCTCCACCAAGACCACTGAGGGCAACCTTCAAGCCCTGTTTCGCAATCAAACTGCTGATCACAAACACATTGAAACCATCAACCCCAGGTTGATCCAAAGCGGCCAGAAAGGGATCAAACATGGCCAAGGCCTCATGCTCGCCAAGAAACAGATTGTGATGTTGAACCCCAAAATGACTCGCCGTGCGCGCTGCGAGATCCGCCTCATTTTGCCACTCGCCCTGCAGACCGACACAAAAGGTCTGAAGACCCGAGTAGCCGCCCTCGCGAGCGAGGGCCAGAATCGCGGTGGAATCCATGCCGCCACTCAACAACAACCCCAGCGGCACATCACTGACAAGATGCCTCTGCACACTCTGCCTCAGCGCCGTCGCCGCCATGGCCACAGCATCCTGCCTTGATCCCTCGAAAAGCTTCTGCCTTGGGCCCGCATGAGTGCCAAAGCAGAGGACACCCCGACGCCAAAGCAGATGCTCACCGGCGCCGAGCATGTGCACTCCCTCAAAAAGAGTGGCTGGCTCGGAAATGCTTCCGGTGGCCAGCAAATCCTCAATGGCCAATGCATTGGGGCGGGGTTTGATCCTGCCG